>NZ_AP025292.1:2894624-3216249 GCF_036492425.1 Persicobacter psychrovividus | reverse complement strand
AATCATAAAATAGGGAGCAATTAATGCTCCTGAACGGCAGAAATCTGTTGATCGGTATGTGGTTTAAAATATACTTCACTAAAATCCCGAAACTGCATGGGGTTGTTCGGGAAGTTTTCGACTTCGGTTTTTACCAGTCGGTAGCCTTCATCGTACCATAGGGGAACAATCGGGGCTTGGGTCATGAGGTAGTTCTCCGCTTTTTTAAAGTATTTGTTGGCTTCGTCGATAGAGCTGGCATTAATGGCCTGATCGAACAAAGCGTCATATTTTTTATCTTTAAATCGGCCAATATTTGGGACCGACTGTGCGTTTGGACTGTCAGGGACATGGTCACCATAAAACTGCCAAAGGAAGTTTTCTGGGCTCGGGTAATCCGCCAACCAGGCAGTTCGAACGAGACTAAAATCCCCACTGAAGCTTTTTTCCAACAATTGGGAGAAAGGCAAAATTTGCAGTTCGAGATTGATATTTAAATGATCTTTCAGCTCCTTTTGAATTTCCAGCGCCACGAAAGTATTCCGATCGCCTTCGGCATTCAGCATAATTTTAATGGTTGGAAATGGGTTTTTCCGATTGTAACCTGCCTTTTGCAAATAGTATTGTGCAGAATCCAAATTCAGTGTAAAACCATTGATATTATTGATTTTGTAGTTTTTAAATACTGGAGGAGTTACACCGTGCTCGGCAGGTGCGTAGCCTTCCCCATTAAGTACAAAATCTAAAATACGGTGGCGGTCAATGGCAAAATTGATGGCTTTGCGAACATTGATATCTTTGAAAACACCCTGATCATTTCTGAAAGTCAGGTACTGGGAAATCATTTCAGGTACACGTTGTAAAACATAATCCTGTGGTACATTCATCCCTTTTTGCGCTGCTTCTTCAAGGATCTCAATAATGTATTCTGTAGGCAGTCGGTAAACCATATCGAGTTTGCCTTTTTTAAACTCCAGTAACTCTGTTTTTTTGTCTTTGATAAAAGACATTGAGAGCGCATCGAGAAAAGGCAATGGGTTACCGAACTGATCGTTACGATGATAATGAAGGTTCTTTTTCAGAATGACCGATACGTCTTCATCAATATTGCTCAGGAAAAACGGGCCTGTCCCCACAGGGTGAGTGCGTACATCCAGGCCATATTTTTCAACCGCTTCATGTGGGTAGATATAAGCGGCTGGCCTTGCCAAAGCCACCATAAACAGGGCATTTGGCTTTTGAAGTGTTACCTGAACGGTATATTTGTTCAATACATTCACCCCTTCGAGTGGCTGGTTTGGTTTTTGACCATTGGCAGAAGCGGCATAATATTCTTTGGCACCGAGAATCATGTCTTTAAAGGCGGCAAAGTTTTTATTCTGCAGGTTCTGTGTACATAGCTGAGTCAGGCAATAGCGAACATCTTCAGCAACGAGTTCGCGGCCTTTACCTCCAAAACAAGGGTCGTCGTGGAAAAACACCCCTTGCTTCAGGTGGAAGGTATAAACGGTACGGTCATCACTCAACTCATAGTGATCAACCAACAGCGGTTTAATATTGGAAATATCACTTTGATCGAAAGTAAACAACCCTTCAAAAATTGGATTTGCAACACGGTAAGAATAGGCGTCGGTAATTGAAGGAGGAAAAAGGGTTTTGATATTTTCGGTTTCGTTCAAACGAAATACCCCCCCGTAATTTCGCCCACCTTTCGCTTCTATGTGGTGGCTCATTTCGTCATTTTGACCTTCCTGCCCAATGCCACAGGCAGTCAGCAGTAAAAGGCTCAACAGCGGTAAAATGATGCTCTTGCAAATATTCATGATGTAGGGTTAGTTTTCTTATTCTATTTCTAAATACACAGGGCAATGATCTGAGTGCTTCACCTCTGGTAGAATCTTGCCATCTTTCATTCGGTCTTTCAAAGGTGTGGCAACCATAAGATAATCAATTCGCCAACCTTTGTTTCTCTCTCGGGAAGCCGCTCTGTAACTCCACCACGAATAATGGTGAGGTTCAGGTTGGAAAGCCCTGAAACTATCAACGAAACCACTTTCAATAAATTTAGTCACCCATTCTCTTTCTTCAGGTAAGAAACCAGAAGTTTTTTTATTTTTTTCAGGGTTATGAATATCTATTGAGGTATGGCAGATATTGTAATCCCCACAAATAATCAGGTGAGGTAACGTTTTTTTGAGCTCATCAGTGTATTGCTGAAAGTCAGCCAGCCATTCCATTTTGAACGCCTGGCGAAGATCGCCACTTGAACCTGAAGGCATATAGGTATTGATTACCGAGCAGTGCTCAAAATCTACACGAATAACGCGGCCTTCATTGTCATATTTTTCAATACCACAGCCATACTCCACATGCTTAGGGGTTACCTTTGTAAGGATGGCCACGCCACTGTACCCTTTTTTCTGTGCCGACATCCAGTAGACCTCATATCCGAGTGCTGACCAGGGTGTGGTATCAACTTGTTCCTGTTCAGCTTTCACCTCCTGCAGGCAAAGCACATCAGGCAGTTCGTCAGCCAGCCAGTCATTGAAGCCCTTCTTTATGGCAGCACGGATACCGTTGATATTGTATGAAATTATCTTCATCAGAAATTAATCAAATTTGTGGAGGATTTAAGTCAAAATCGAGTTCTTTTTCAAAATACTCAATGATGTGCATTTTTAGTAATTTTTCCTGTTCAAGGAGGTCAAATTGTGGCAAAGGTTTATTCACTTTCCAATGTGGCCACCCATCCTGATCGATACTTTCCAAAATGTAATAGTCCGAAAAGCTCAGCACCTTACAAATGGCAATGTGCATCAGGTCTTGCTTTTCTTCTTTGGTAAATCGGGCAAAGCCTTTGCCAAGCTCCTGTACACCAATAAGCAACAGCACTCCATTGAGGTCTTTTGGGCGGACATCAAGCCTGCTTTTCAACTCAGAAAGGAGTTTTGCCCAGGCACGGGCAAGGTCAAGGTCTTTTTTTATCATTGGTCTTGGTTTTCAAGCAATTCCCAGTACTCTACCGCACGGCGCAGTTCAGGGATCACGATGGTACCACCAATCAGGTTGGCGATAGAAAAAATTTCAAACACCTCTTCTTTGTTCACGCCAAGTTTGTGAACAGTTTCAAGGTGATATTTAATACAGTCTTCACAGCGCAGCACCATGGAGCATGCCAGGCCGATCATTTCTTTGGTTTTTACATCAAGCGCACCTTCAGCGAAGGTATTGGTGTCTAAATTAAAAATACGCTTGATAATTTTATTATTTGCGCCCAAGATTTTTTCATTCATCTCGCCGCGATATTGGTTGAATTTTTCTATTTCGTTCATAGGATTTTGATTGTGATTGGCAAAGGTAAGAAATTGAATATAAAGAATGCAAAAGATGATGATTGCTGAAATGTTTCCCCTCACCATACGCTTAATATTATTATGGGGAAGCGCTAAATTCGTGAATGCTCAAGGTAAGCAGAAACGATATGAAGAACCTCTTTAATGGACTGATACAGCTCTTTTTTCCTCGATACTGTCTGTGTTGTGACAGATTTATACCTCATGAAAATATGTTTGTGTGTATTGACTGCCAAATGGACCTTGGAAAAAGTATGGTTCCCCTGGAGGCGGAGCGTGCGCGTATTTTTGGAGCCTACCCTCAGGTACAGTCTCTTGATATCGCTTATACTTATCTAAAATCTGCCAAAGTTCAAAAGCTGATTCACCATTTGAAATATTACGGGTACCCAGAAATAGGTAGGCTGATGGGTACTCGACTCGGAGGGCAGTTTCAGGACCGGGGACTTAAGGTGGATTATATTGTAGCGGTTCCCATTCATTGGAAAAAGAAAAAACAACGGGGCTATAATCAATCGGAAATTATTGCTCAGGGGGTTTCGGCTGTAACGGCGATACCTATTCACGGACAAGTGGTAAAAAAGGTAAAGCACAATACTTCCCAGACCCGAAAGAATATTGAACAACGCCGAAAGAATGTTCGGTCAGTTTTTCAGGTGAATCCAAAGCTGAATCTGAATGGAAAGTCCGTTCTACTGCTGGATGATGTGCTGACCACAGGAGCTACGCTTGAGGCCATCATTATTTTGCTGATTGAAGCATATCCAGAAATTAAGATTAGTGTTGCCGTATTGGCGATGGCTTAAAGTTCAGGGCAAAAAAAAGAGGTGCACGAGGCACCTCTAAGTATTTTTTTATCTGCTGAAATTAGTAGTTAGAACCAGCTCTGATCATTGCACAACGGAAACCGATTGTAGCAGTTGCTGAATCTTGCTCTAAATAACGGCGCGTACCAGGGTTCAACCAATAGGCAACATCAGCCCAAGAACCACCCTTGTATACACGGGTATGGTCAGAGATTAAAGAGTTGGCATTAGCATAGTCGTATTTTTTCTCATCATCCAAGAATCCATCACGACGAACAGGGTTCAAATCTTCCATATCCTGGTAAGAAAGTGGACGATAAACATCCAATACCCATTCGTTAACATTACCTGCCATATTGTACAGACCGAAATCATTCGGTGGGTAATCGTAAATTGAAGCGGTAATCATGGCGCCATCATTTAGCTTACCCGCGATACCTGCATAATCGCCACGACCTCTTTTGAAGTTGGCCAAGATCTGTCCCATTTGTTTTCCGTAAGGATTACGAACAGCGTGACCATCCCAAGGGTACTGACGGCGGTGTGTGTTGTTTTCATCCATCCACTGTGTACCAATCAAAGCTTGAGCGGCATATTCCCACTCTGCTTCTGTAGGTAGTCGGTAATCAGGCAATACAACACCCGACTCCAAAGGAATACGACCACCACCTTCAGGTAGGTCTTCCCCAGCATCTTCTGCCAATTTGTAATTGACAATCGCCGTTCTCCAAGTACAGTAATCCATTGCTTGCTCCCAGTTAATTCCCACAACAGGGAAGAAACGGAAACCAGGGTAACGGAAATAGTGATTCACATAAGAATCATTATAAGCTAAACGCTTTGCCCAAACGGTAGTATCCGGTAAGGCAGAACGATAAAATTCCTGAGAGGAATCCTGATTCACAAAGTGCGTATATTCCAACCAGTGAATATTGGCGATCTCGGTTTCATCCATATAAAAGGAAGCCACAGTAACGGTTCGCTCAAGGTTGTCCCGAGAGTTCATTACATCTTCCTCAAAAGAGCCCAGTACAGTTCGGCCTCCTTCGATAAAGACTAAGTTTGGACCATCTGGCTGACCACGGAAATCGTTCACTTTGAAACCGTCGTCGTCATTATATTCCAAGCCCGTAGCTGTGGAAATTCTTCCAGGACTGGAAGCGGTAGGTTGAGTGCTGGTATTACAGCTGACACACAAAAAAGCGAGTACCACTGCACATGCCACACCACTAAAGATTGACACAAAATTTTTCATAACCTGTTTTTGATCTTCGCATGATAGATTGCTAATATAATTATAAGGAATTTTGTTAACAAACCAAGTAAGTTATCCACTTATAATATTTCTATCGGGGCGTAAGTTAGCAATAATCAATTTATTATTAATGAAACTGTTATAATATTAATATGTTATTTAAATTTTAGGGGCAAAAAATTGCTTTCATAGTGTTATACGCAGCCTCTATGCTCTCAATAGGTTCAAAGCTGACCAATAATTTTTCTTTTATTTCTTTAATCTGACATTGTTTTGGGTGCTGACCAACATAGGCCAAGATTGCCCCAAAGAGCTCTGACTGGAAGTACTCCTGATTTTCCTGTCCAACGAGGTAGGCTTTCATTTTATGATTTTTAACGATCAGTTTTTCAAAGCCCAATGATTGTGCGTGGTCACGGAGTTTTACCGCTTGGATCAATGATGCCACGGCATCGGGAAGTGGTCCAAAACGGTCAGTGAGGTTAGTTACATATTCCGAAAGTTGTTCCGAAGGCAGCTTGTCCAGCTGACTGTAAATATTGAGTCTTTCGGCTGTATTGGCAATATATTGCTCAGGAATAATGATCTCAAGATCAGTTTCAAGGATGCACTCTTTCGCGGGCTTTTGGGCCTGTGTGGGCTGGTCGGCAAAGAGCCCTTTATATTCGGGTGCTTGCTTAAGCTCATTCACTGCCTCGTCGAGAATTTTATGATAAAGCTCAAAGCCGAGATCGGTGATGAAACCACTTTGTTCGGCCCCGAGCAGGTTCCCCGCACCACGAATATCCAAATCACGCATAGCAACTTTAAACCCATCGCCTAAGTCTGTAAATTCTTCTAAAGTGCTTAATCTCTTACGTGCCTCAGCGGTTAGTGTACTTGTTGGCGGAGAAAGTAAGAAACAAAACGCTTTTTTATTTGATCGGCCAACCCTTCCCCGCATTTGGTGTAAGTCAGAAAGGCCAAACATGTGTGCTTGATTGATGATGATGGTGTTGGCGTTGGGAATGTCCAGGCCGGATTCAATGATGTTGGTAGAGATCAGGACGTCTTTTTCACCTTCAACAAAGGCGGTCATGATTTTTTCGAGTTTCACCCCCTCCATTTGCCCGTGAGCAATGCTGATGCGCGCGTCTGGCACAAGCCTTTGAATGAGTCCCGCTATGGCCTCGATATCCCCCACCCGATTATGAACAAAGAATACCTGGCCACCACGACGCAATTCAAAATCTACAGCATCACGAATAACGCGGTCGTTGAAGGTATGTATTTCTGTGGTTACTGGTTGACGGTTGGGTGGAGGTGTTCCGATAACACTCAGGTCCCGGGCGCCCATCAGTGAGAAATGCAAAGTTCTCGGAATAGGTGTGGCAGTCAGGGTCAGCACATCAACATTCACACGGAACTGTTTGAGCTTGTCTTTGACCTTCACGCCAAATTTTTGCTCTTCGTCAATAATCAGCAAGCCGATGTCTTTAAATTCAACATCTTTATTAACGATGCGGTGGGTGCCGATAAGGATGTCCACCTTGCCCTCTTTAAGGTCAGCAAGTGTTTCCTTGATCTGCTTAGTGGTACGAAACCTGTTGATGTAATCCACCCGCACGGGCAGGTTACCCAATCGCTCAACGAAGGTCTTGTGGTGCTGCATCGCCAAAATGGTGGTCGGTACCAATACGGCGACTTGCTTTCCATCGGCAACAGCCTTGAAAGCGGCACGGATCGCGACCTCCGTTTTACCGAAGCCTACATCACCGCAAACGAGCCTGTCCATAGGGTAAACGGCCTCCATGTCTTTTTTTACATCGGCGGTAGCTTTGGCCTGGTCGGGGGTGTCTTCATAAATAAAGGAAGATTCGAGTTCGGCCTGCATGAAAGAATCCTCGCCGAAGGCATAACCTTCAACTTCTTTTCTTTTGGCATATAGGGCGATCAGGTCTTTGGCAATATCCTGTACCTTTTTCTTGACCCGAGCTTTTTTCTTCTCCCATTCCGACGAGCCCAATTTGCTCATTTGGGGGGCGGTCCCTTCTTTTCCAGTGTATTTGGCAATTTTGTGGAGGGAGTGAATGCCCACAAAAAGCATGTCATTGTCACGGTAGATCAATCGAACGGATTCCTGAGAGCGGCCCTTGACTTCTACTTTTTCCAGACCCGCAAAACGCCCGACGCCGTAATCAACATGCGTTACGTAATCTCCGGTTTTCAGGCTCCGAAGTTCTTTGAGGGTCAGTGCTTTAGATTTAGAGAACCCTTGCTTGACCTTGTATCGGTGGAACCTTTCGAAAATCTGATGATCGGTATAGCAAAGCAAGTTTCGGTGTGTATCGATGAAACCTGCACGTAAAGCAATCGGAGAAGCCTTAATGGGCAAAGCAGGAGCGAGTTCTTCAAGAATGCTGATCAGCCGATCCATCTGTTTGGGTACATCGGCAACCAACACACAGTCGAGGTGTTGTTCGTGATGCTTGGAAAGATCTTCGACAAGCAGGTTAAAATCTTTGTTGAAGTGTGGCTGTGGCTTGATTTCAAAAGGGAATGATTTTTCTGCCAACTGACTGAACCGGTTGCCGAATTCAATGGCTGAAAAGTTGGTAAACTCTTTTTGAAATTGCGTGAAATTCAAGAACAGTTGCTCCGGAGGAGTGAGTATTGAGGTGCCCCCTGCAGCGGCGGTTTTTTCCTGATAGATTTCCTGAGCCTGTGCATAAATATTATCGAGGGTATTTTCGAGCAGTTCAAAATCTTTGATCCAAAGCAGGGTTTCGGGAGGCAAAAAGGAAAGTAAGGAAATCCATTGTTCTGTTTCCTCAATATTACTTTTGATATTTGGGATCAAGCTGACGGACGCTACCTTGTCTACCGAAAGCTGTGTTTCTGGGTTGAAGGTCCGAATGCTGTCGATTTCATCTCCAAAAAGTTCCAGGCGGTAAGGCAATTCATTCCCAAAGGAGAAAACATCAATGATTCCCCCACGGATTGCAAACTGCCCCGCTTCGTAAACAAAATCGGTAATTTCAAAGCCAAATTCAAGCAACAGCGATCGGAGCGTTGCCACGTCCACCTCTTCGCCAATGTTGCACCGAAAGGTATGATCTTCCAGGCTTTCTTTGCTGATCACTTTTTCAGTAAGTGCTTCAGGGTAGGTTACAATAATGGGTTGTTTGGCCTGCTGATCATTAATCTTATTGAGGGTTTCTGCACGCAATAAAATGTTGGCATTCTCGGTATTTTCGGAATGGTACGGCTTTTTGAAGGAGGCAGGAAACAACATGATGTCCTGTGAAGCAGGAAGGATGCTTTGGAGATCGTTCTGAAAATAGGCAGCCTCTTCCCGATCGTGTAGAATAAACAACTGCGGTGCTCCAGATAACTGACTTACCGCAGCACTAACCAGGGCGTCTGTACTTCCGACAAGCCCTTTCAGTTCAATATTCGCGCGGTCATTTTCTTTGAGGTAAAGTTGTATGTGCTGTATGAGGCTGTCCTCGGTGTAATTTTTTAGCAATTCTTCCCTGCTAATCATGCTTTTTTTCTCAATAGGTAATAAAAAGAGGGGCTGCCGCACAACTCTTTTCTTAAGTCAGGACACCGATTTATGGATGTGCTGTTTTCCGTGAGAGAATTACCACGTCTGTTAAAAAAAGTCCTTTTGATGCTGATGTACCATGCGGACATTTTCAAACAGTTCGGGCTTCTACCCGATGAAAACAAACTCCAAAATAAAATTAGGTGATGAATTACGAAATGCTCAATGATGCAACAGCCCCTTTTGTTTTTTAAAGATTCAATAAATCTATTTCTTTCTCAATCATTATAGGAACTTTAATCGGTACCCCCATTGTTTTTACTTTGGCGTAGCCCGTAAACCTTCCTACGATAGGTTTGCCTCCCATAAAGTTAAGTAAAGCACCTTTGAATACTTTATCCTGAATGGTTTTTGTGGGTACCATCACTTCAATGGGGATATCGAATTCGCCTTCAGGAGGCATTGGGAGGTCATATTCCTTGTCGATTTGGCCCACTTGAGATTGGTCCAGCTCAAGGATCAGGTTGAGGGCCGTTAGGGTAATTTTATTTTTATTGGGGTTGTACAGCCGTACCTGAGCATTCATGGAAACCATGTCGTTTTCAGCAGGGCTAAATTCCATGTCGTGAATACCTTTAAAAACAGGTGGTTGGGGTTTACTACAGCTCATCCCCATTGCAATGATACAGCACAAAAGGAAAAAGGATAATCTAAAGGGATGCTTCATATTAATTTTTGTGTAGCTAAAATAAGCGTTACCGTTTTACTTACGAATCTGCTGAGTCAGGAATAAATAAAATGAATAATTTTTTAATCGGTGCAAGATAAAAAAAAAGCCAACGAAAATCGTTGGCTTTCAGGTATGATTAATGGGTAAAATTATTCTGATTTGGCAAAACCTACACGTCGGTTGGCTGCGCGACCTTCCTTAGTAGCGTTGGTTTTTATTGGGTTATCTTCCCCATAGCTTACCACCTCAAGCTGTGCTTTATCAACACCTTCTTTCAGAAGGAAATTGTAAACAGAGGTTGCACGGCGTTTGGCCAATCGGTCGTTATAGGCTTTTGGCCCTGTAATATCCGAGTAACCCTGAACTTCAATTTTCAGACTTGAATTATCTTTCAGTAAAGAAGCCAACGACTGAAGGTCATCTTTAAAGGAAGCTTTGATATTGTCGGCATTGAAGTCGAAATAAATCAAGGTGCTTAAAAGTTCCATATTTACTGGAGGAGCAACCTCGCCACTTGCAGCAATTGCCGTCGACGATTCCTCGCCACTTTCAAGCGGTGTCAGGGTAATAATTCTACTGAATTCACGGAAGTCTTTTTCTTTCATCACATCAATAGAATCGACACGGGTTTCGTACCCATCAGCCGTAACTTTATAAGTATAGGCAGCTCCGGTAGGCAATGAAATTTCATACTCTCCTGTTTTCGGATCAGCATTGGTAAAGCCTACCTCAGTGTCTTCTGGTAACAAGTTGTAAGAAATTTTCGCCATTACAGGCTCTTTGGTGGTTTTATCCAGGATAGATCCTTTCACCGTTACGACAGGCGACGGCTGATAGAATACTGGCATGGCAATCTGATGAATGTTGGTGTTGTCGCCATCTTTTCCAGTCGAGTAAAAGGCGTACTGTCCAGATGGAGGCAAAGTAAAGAACTCATCATCCTCGCTGGTATTGATGTCAGCACCCAAGTTTTCAGGTTCTGTCCAGTTGGTCCAAGTGTCATCGAGTCGGCGACTGATGTAAATATCGGCACCACCAAAACCACTGAATCCTTTAGAGGAGAAGTACAGGGTTTCATTGTCAGCGGCCAAGTAAGGAGAATACTCATTCGCTGCTGTATTCAGGTCAGCGCCCAAGTTCATTGGCTCCGTCCATTTACCGTCATCCTGTAAGAAAGAAACATACATGTCTTTCCCGCCAATGGCATCGAATCGGTTGATGGCCATGATTAATGTTTTTCGGTTATTGCCCATAAAGTAATCACCATCGGTTCCATCAATGTAGGCGTTGGTGATTTTAAGTTTTTCGGGCTTGCTCCACCCTTCCGAAGTTTTGGAAGCGATCGAGACCCCTGCTTTCATTTTGCCACCACGCTTGTATTCATTACCAAGCACGACGACCATGCCTTTCCCGTCAGGGGTGATGGAAGAGATAAAGTTATCCCCTTCATTATTGAGGCCTTCACCGAGGTTTTTAGCTTTATCCCAGCTTTTAGTTTTTTCATTATAGGTCGAGTACCAGATGTCTTCTGTATCGTTTTGGCCACCGATATTGTCAGGGTGATTCAAACGGGAGAAGTAAAGGGTTTTTCCGTCAGGGGCAATCAACGGACGTCGTTCCTGAAAATCAGAGTTGATTGTTGTATCAAGTTTGGTTGATTTCAGGTAAGGGTTTACGCCTTCTTTAAGGTTGGCCTCTACCTTGATAGGCGTTTCAGAGTCCGATACTCCGACAGCGTCAATGCCATAATAACCAGGTACAGCCGCACCATTGAACACCAATCGAATACCATGTACAGGATAGTCGGTCAGGTCAAAGAATACATTAAGCAAACGGCCCGTCAGGTCAATTTTTTTAGGCGTGAAAGTATTCAGTAATTCTGAATTCCCAACCGAATCGATTAAATAGATTTGGTATAAGGCTGAAGGATTGTAAGACTCCGCCACAGCGATTTGACGAATGGCTATTGGATCATCGAAACCTACCGTAATTTCTTCCATCTTATCCTGAGATTTTGGCAGCCATGCGGCAGGGTTGTCACCGCCCTGTGGAAGGACGTTGGGTTTGCCGATGACTTGTTGTGCGGAATACTCAAAGGGGGATAGTTCAGATGAAAAATCAAGCACTTTGGTAGCCCACTTTACGTCCTGTGCATTGGTAGAAAATGCCAACAGGGAAAAAAGCAGAAAAGTAAAAAACTTGCGCATATTATATTAGGGTGATTATTACGGTAAATTTCTTTTGTTAAAATTTTAGAATCCTGACTTCAACGCGTCGGTTCTGAGCTCTGGCTTCCTCACTCGCCTGTCGTGTGATGGGCTTGGTGCCTCCAAAAGCTTTAATTTTGATATGGTTGGATTGTACATCGTGCTTCACGAGATAATCCTTAACGGCCTTCACCCTTTCTTCGGAGAGTCGCATATTCCCTTTGGCTGATCCACGAAAGTCGGTATGCCCTTCGAGTTGGATGATCATTGTGGGGTTATTGCGAACCATCTGCGCGAGCTCATCGAGTTCGGAAAAAGAGGAATCCTTTATTTCAGCTTTGTTTTGGTCGAAGGTGAGATTGTTCAGTCGCAAAACATCTTTCTCCCCTTGCTTTTTGAGTTTAAATTCAATGAACAGGTGTTCATTAGCACCAATGCCCTTGAGTGTAATAATTTGACGACTTTTTTCATATCCCTCAGCAGTGGCAGTCAACTCATACTCACCATCTTCAATGGCTTTGAAGGTGAATTCGCCATTGTTTTTATTGACACGCACAATACCAACCTGGTTTCCGTAAGGCAGTGTTTGATAGTTCAGCGTAGCGGGAATAGGCTTTCCAGTGTCGCTATCGTTGATTCTGCCATCAATACTCATTAATTGCTGAGCGGTACTAAAAGAGATACTGCTAAAGGTCAGCAGCATAAATAGGGTAAATTTTCCTAAGGCCTGTTGGAGCATACGGGGTTGATTTAGGGTCGTCAATACACTTATAGAAATAACAACATATTATAGTTAATTTACTATTAAAGGTATTTTATATCTTGAGAAATCATACACACAGTAGTTGTGTATTGATGTAATATACTGGCTTGATTTCCTTTATAATACGCAATTTATGTAATAATATTCATATTTGCCTTTCTTTTTTATTGTTTATAGTGCTGAATCTTTCAACTTTGTCAATGATTTGATTTAGAAGGGAAAATCAAGCGATAATGTATGATGATTACCTCAACTTTGCTTCAAAAAAGATCATGACAAAACTGTATTTTAGAGATGAATTTCTGTGGATGAAAAAGTTAACCATCAGAAAACTGTTCAATGCAGCTTTGGTTAAAGTATCCTACCATTTATCGGGCTTTACAGGGCGGGTGATCCACTGGGGGAAGCCGCTGAGCCTGGCTATAGAGCCGACCACCTCGTGTAACCTTCGATGTCCAGAATGTCCGAGTGGATTGCGGAGCTTCAGTCGCCCCACGGGGATGTTGGGTCTTGAAAAATATCAGCAATGGCTTGAAGAAACCCATGCTCAATTACTTTATTTGATTTTCTATTTTCAGGGTGAGCCATTTTTAAATCCGCAGCTGCTGCCCATGATTCGGCAGGCCAGCGATAAAGGAATTTACACTGCCACATCAACAAATGCACACTATTTGGATGATACCAACGCCCGAGGAATTGTGGAGGCGGGCCTGGATCGGTTGATTATCAGTATCGATGGTACCTCGCAGGATACTTATGAGCAATACAGGATAGGCGGCCGTCTGGATAAAGTGATTACAGGCACCAAGCGCGTTTTGCACTGGCGCAAGCAATTGAAAAAAGCCCATCCCTATGTGATGCTACAGTTTTTGGTGGTACGCCCCAACGAGCATCAGATTGAAGAGGCCAAGGCATTGGCAAAATCTTTGGGAGTGGATCGGATCGTTTTTAAATCTGCACAGATTTATGATTATCAAAATGATCAGTCCCTGATTCCAAAGCAGGAAAAATACAGTCGGTATAAAAAAGGAGCTTCGGGCAAATACGAGCTTAAGCACCAAATGCGGAACCATTGTTGGCGCCTGTGGCATGCACCTGTAATTACCTGGGATGGCAGATTATTGGCTTGCTGTTTTGATAAAGACGCTGATTATGCCTTCGGAAAAGTAGCAGAAGAAGGTTTAGTGGCAAATTGGAAAAACAAAAAAGCCGATGCCTTCAAGCAACAAGTCCTGAAGGATCGGCAACAAATATCGATATGTAAGAACTGTACCGAAGGCGCCAAAGTTTGGCTATAAATTATCGGTTTTATAAAACTCCCACTGTCTTAATTCATTTCGGTACACATTGTATAAAGTGAACTTTTGCTGAGCGGCAGAATACATCAGCGCAATAGGCTCAGAGCTATCGATGGGCTGTCCGTTAAGCAATTCCCCCTTCTGATTATACAGGTAGGTGAAGTCCTGGGTCTTATCGGTATAGACAATGAACTGGCTGTTTTTCGAAAAATTATAATACTGAATATCCATCGCTTCGGGGTTCAGATAATCCTTTTCAAACAGTAACCTTCCATTGTCATTCAGGAAACTTACCTGGTGAAGGTCGTGTCTGAGGATCAGGAAGTCGCTGCGCTGAAGATCAGGAATCAGTGTAAATCGAGATTCTTTCAGCGGTTTGTAGAGCTGGTTTTTCTTCAGTATTTTTCCCTCCAGGTCAAAGGTAATCAGTAGCCCCTCATTAGAGATCACAGATACTTTTGTGTTGCTCAGGCTGGTGCCTTCGTCAATGAAAATTTTCCCATCGAACTCCCTTCCCAAATCAAGAGGAAAACCTTTGTAAAACGCTCCGCGGCGGTTCATCAGAAACACCTTACCCGTTTTACTGGTCACCAGAATGCAGTCGCGGGACCCGACCCTGAAGAACTGCGGCTTGCCCAATTCTGTTGCTCCCAGTTTTTTCGGCGCCCAGCCTTTCAATGGCTGAAGGTCCTTATCCGTAAGGTATAAATCGCCAGTTGTGGAGGTAAAGCAGAAACGGTATTTTTTATTCTGATCATAATCAAAAACAGAAAAATGCGCCACTTTGCTGTTTGCGGGATAAGCTTTAGGATAATCCTTCACCTCGTGGCCATTACGGTCGATGAGGTACAATTTATTTTTTGCAGGAATCAGGTATTGCAAGTACTGATTGTTGTAAAAATCTATCTGATATTGCTCATCGCAAATGGTGTCTTTGAGTTGGGTATTCCAAACCGAAGCCCCTTGCTGATTGATCAGTTCTACCCGCGAACTATCCTGGAGAAGCAATACTTCTGGCGTTTTTTTCTGCCAGTGTTTCACGACCAAAGGCTTTGCGGTAGGCTTGTGCGATACCTTGAAACTGGAATGCAAACGGAGTTGCTGAGGTTTTGTGGTGCCGGTTGCCCCCATTTTTTGTTTCAGGAGCCAGTTGGCGGTAAAGCTGTTATTCTCCTGGCGCTGAAACTGAATGGCGCTGAGATCCATCGGCATAAAGTCTATATAATGCTGATCGATAAATGTTTTCATCGGGTCAGATGCATTCGCTTTGATCAGCCCCCAGGCTTTTTTAAAGTCGATCATTAAACTCACCTGGCTGTGTTCGTTGGTTTGCCCGAGGAAGGGCTCGTGTCGAACCGATTTCCCCCAGGTATTTTCGAGCTGCTGGGCATTTATAAACTGATGCAAAGCCATCGTCGAATTTCCGATCACCAACAGCTTGTCGTAGAAAGTGTAGAATACCTTATCGAATCCCTCGAAAGGGGCGCCAAATAGCCTTTCGGGGAAGTTATTCCAGCTCAAAGCGTAGATCGGCTGCCCTTCAATAATGCTTGTAGGCGTAATTTGACCGGAAGAAGAAGCGTGTTGCTTTTCAAGCCATTCTATTTTTTCCTGGGCAATTTTGATGTCTTTGGCAGGTAATAATACGAGCTTATTGGGTGCTTCAGGCTTGTTGGAATCCAATGTCAGCAGGGTAATATTTCCCGTAGACCAGGAGAGCCAATCGGCTACGGTCATGTTCAGCCGAAAAGTCATCTGGTTTCTCAGGGCAGGATCAATCCTGTTTTGTTTCCAGTATTCAGCCATTTTTGATTGCCATAGTGCCATATTCCCCACCTGAATTTGATAAGCTACCGCCGTTTGCTTGGGAATATATCCATAAATATTGTTGGAGGTTAAGGCAGGCTGATCCCTGAAGGTGTTCAGGTACAATTGGTGATTTGTGGAATCCATGAACACCGTTCCGTTGCCAATAATTTCATCAGCAGGAAAATACAAATCCAAAAACAGGCCATTGAACAGTTTATTGAGTAACTGACCGCTTTGAGCAGAGAATTGATTATGGGCAAAGTTTTTGGCGGTCTGGCCACAGGTATTGAAATTCAGGTACAGGTTCCCCTGATCTTTGTTGAACTTGGGAATATCAAACAGCCCCCATTGGGATTTCTTGAATCCATTATCCTGACCATCGGTAAGGTGACGAACAACATCTTCTACCAGTACAGAAGACCGACTGGCGATCAGTACATTGTCCTGATGAAAAAAGGTCATCGACTTTCTTGTTTTTTTATTGGTCAGCTGCTCAATTTTTATTTGGTGGTACGCTCGAACCGTATAGCGATAATCCTGGTTGGTTTCATACTGCTTGAGCAATCGAAGTAGCTGCCCCGTTTGCTTTTCTTTTGGCTTAAAGTACATCACCCAATTGAGGTGATTTTTACTCGTAATATGGAAAGAAACCAAAAAATTCTGGCCGTGAGTGATCTTTTGAAGTGCTCCATTTTTTCCACTTAGGCTATCGAGTTCCGTGAGTGTTTCATTGAACTGGTTGATCTGCGGATTACTCTCCAGACTCTTCCACAGGGGTTGCTGGGAAAACAGGTTCCAGTCTTCAACAATATGCTGAGACTCAAAGACTGCAATTGCGGAGGCAGGCACAAAATCCCAGGTGGTGAGATGTTGGTGCTGATAATTTTGATAGACCAAATAACCCCCTCCCACGAAAAGGAGGAGCAGTAAAGTAATAATGAATTTTTTCAAGACGACAAGAAGATTTGAACACGGTAACAAATGCCAAGCTCTCTTTTGTAGGTTAAAAAGGGCACTTCGGCATTAACGCCTCAATATCTGTAGTAATCAATTAAAAAACCATACGTTATGGCATTTTTCCATTGATTTCCAAGCGATAAACTGTTCGTAAGTCAAGGCAAGCTAAAATAAAACCAAAGATGATATCGATTTTGCAGTTTTTTGACCGTACACTGAGGCGGTTTTTTATGCCCTTCAGTATGGTGTGCCTATGCTATGGCACTTTGGAGGCACAACCTGTTGCGACCAAAAATTCAGCGGGTACCATCGTGTTTTATAATCTGGAAAATTTTTTTGACTGGCACGATGATGCAGACAAAAAGGATGAAGACTTTTTGCCAGAAAGTGGTCGCCGCTGGAATGCTTACCGCTATCAGCAAAAGTTGCGACGCATTCAGAAAGTACTGGCCAATATTGGCGGCTGGGAGCTTCCCCTACTGATGGGTTTTTGTGAGTTTGAACATCGGCAGATGCTGGAGGATCTGGCGAAATCGCCATTGCTTTGGCAGGGAAATTATGGGATTGCACACTTTGAATCTGTTGATCGCCGAGGAATCGATACTGGTATTTTGTATCAGCGAGGCTTTTTTAAATTATTGGATCAATGTGCCCATGCGGTGGTGTTTGATGATGGCAGGCAGGGACGCGAGATTTTGGAGGTGCAGGGGATCTTGCCTTCAGGGGATACGCTTCATGTATTGGTGAATCATTGGTCGTCCAGATGGTCGGGAGAGATGGCAACCGTTGGGAAGCGGAAGGTTTACGCAGAAAGGGTGTCGGAAATTTACAAAAACATCCGTCAGCAGTCGCCAGGGCACCTATTCTTATCAATGGGCGATTTTAATGATGAACCGTCCGATGCCTCTTTGCAATTGTTGGTTCAGCAAACAGAAGGTGCACTCCATTGCCTAATGGATGAGGCCGAGGAGCCTACCCATTATTTCCGTTCCGCCGTGGAGGCCTGGAGTTGTTTTGATCAGTTTTGGATCAATCGTGAATGTTGGCAGCATAGCGGTTGGCAGCTGTCAGCAGGCAAAGCTTTTCGGCCTTCCTGGTTACTGAATGATGACGGTACCCCTTTCCGAACGTTCAGGGGTTTTGCATACGAGGGCGGTTTCAGCGATCATCTGCCGATCTACCTGCGCATCAGTCCCAGTCCGATTGTGAAGGCTCCGCATTGAAATGTTCCACCTCACCTTCGTGAATACTGACACTGATTTCAATGGGGCGACAACACACCTCGCAGTCTTCAATGTAGCGCTGTGCTTCTACGGAAGGATCCACCAATACCGATATTTCGGCCAGGCAGTAGGGGCAAATAAACCATTGTTCGAGCATGAGTGGAGAACTTGGCGTGTGGGGAAAATGTTGAGCCGAGCCGCCTTTTTTAGTCGTTGGCCTGAATACGCTCTTCAAGATAACTGATATGGTTTTTCAGTTTGATGAGCTGCGCTGTTTGTTTTTCTAATAAGGCTGTTTTTTCTTCCAGCGCCATTTTTTGCTGATTGAATTTCTTCTGCCAGCGACTGTTATTTTCTTTGCGCTTTTCATCTGTTTCCCGCAGAAACTCACTGAGCAGCCGATCCTCTTTTTCCTTTACTTTGGCTTTGGTGCCTTCTTCTGTCTGGCGAATTTGTTGCGCCATTTGCTGTAATCGGATAATAAGGACAATCAGTAAAGCAGACAAAATGCCGATAAATGCTAAGGCGTGGGTCTGGAGAAAATTGAGGAAGTCAAATACGGGCATTCTGGTAATTTTTAAAATAAATAAGGTGACCGTGGGGTCACCTTAAAATTAGTATATTAATTACCTAAAATAAAATCCTATAACTCAACTTCTACCTGATTTCGAAGTAAATCTTCCATTGTTTCACGTTTTCTGATCAATTTTGCCTGTCCGTTATGTACAAGTACTTCGGCAGGTCTGAAACGCGAATTGTAGTTGGAGGCCATGGAGATGCCATAAGCGCCCGCATTTTTGATGGCCAGCACATCCCCTTCTCGGACTTCGCTCATTGGGCGATCCCAGCCGAAGGTATCGGTTTCACAAATATACCCTACTACAGAGTAGAGCCTTTGTGTTCCCCGAGGGTTGCTGACATTGAAAATCTCATGATAGGCATCGTACATCATCGGGCGAATCAGGTGGTTCATTCCTGAGTTTACCCCAACAAAAACAGTGGCAGGAGTGGTTTTGATGACGTTGGCGGATACCAAAAAGTAGCCCGCTTCACTGACCAGGTATTTGCCTGGCTCAAACCAGATTTCCAGTTCACGGCCATATTCTGCACAGAACTTTTTAAATGCGCCACCAAGTCTTTGCCCCAATTCGATCAGGTCGGTGGTATTGTCGTTTTCTTTGTATTTTACCTTGAACCCGCTTCCGAAATCAATGAAGCGTAAATCCTGAAACTCCATCGCCGACTCAAAAATGATATCCGCTCCCTGCAAAAACACTTCTGGATCAAGGATATCCGAGCCTGTGTGTACGTGAAGCCCAGAGATGTCCATGTTGTAAGTTTTGACAACACGAAGAATATGGCGAAGCTGATAAACCGAAATCCCAAATTTGGAATCGATATGTCCAGTAGAAATTTTATGGTTTCCGCCAGCCATAATGTGCGGATTCAGTCGGATACAGCAGGATTTGCTGTTGCCATAGGTATGTCCGAATTGCTCAAGAATCGAAATATTATCGATATTGATCACACAGCCAAACTCTACGGCTTCCTGAATTTCAGCGAAAGATACCGAGTTGGGCGTAAATAAAATTTCCTCAGCACTGTAGCCGGCAAGCATTGCAAGCTGTACTTCCTGAATAGAGACCGCATCAACCTCCGTTCCATTTTGTCGCATCAGCTTCAAAATAGACATATTGGTTAATGATTTTACAGCATATTTTATCTTCAGCGGAAGGCCAGTAAATGCCTCTTTCAGATGATTGATCTGCGAGACAATCTTGTCCGCATCATAAACATAGACAGGGGTACCGAATTGGGAAGCAATCTCCTGAACAGGAATTCCCTGAATGCTATAAACGTCGTCTTTTAATTCCATTTGTTTGTTGTTGTATTGGGCGTCGCCTTGTTTGCTATTTTTTTAATGCTTCTTCGAGTGCATCAATCAAAATGTGTGAAGTTGTCATGATGATACTCTGCGATTTCAAATCAAAATTCGGTTTATCCTCCTGATGATTTTTAATCATTTGCTCGACAAAAGCCAAAAGCTCTGTCTGTGAGTGTTCTGTGGCAATGTGTTGTCCTTCATGCTTCAGTTTGGCCATATAGGCGTTGGCGTTGTTCATGATCAGCGCTTCGCTGACAGGCTCAATGCTTCCCACTGCGTTTTTATAGGATAACCAAATGCTCGTTCCGAGTAATAATAGTAGCTCGAAATCATCTTCAAACTCCAGCTTTTCCTGCATCAGAAAAAGGTAAGTTAACAGGCTTCTTTGTTCAAGACTGAAGGCCGTCATGATTTTTTCCATATTTCCACTTTCGTGAATTTGGTCAAAGGCTTGCTGAATATGATTTTCGGTAACGATAATATTTGTATTGTTGCTCATTGCACTTGTGTAAAATTATGATCTTTTGTTGAAAAAATACCGTTCGTTTTATATTTGGAACATCAGTTGTTATAAAATCGATATTTCGTAACAATGGCTCTCGTGGCTGTTATTTTACCTCGGTCTGCACGGTAATTTCCAGTGTTCTCTGTATTCCTAAAGCCATAAAATTACAGCTAAATTTTTCATTTGAAGCCATATCCTGAACAGGATTTTCAGTAGACGCAGAAAAATTTGTTAGTGATCAGGGTAGAAATGGGGTGTTAACGGGCTTCTGTGGCGTTTGAGAGCCAAGCTATGGGGTTTTATCTTCAACAATGGCAGTAATAAAGAATCAAATTTATATTTAATTCGGGGTTTTGTTGTTGATTTTTTAATCAAAATCAATTATTATTGACATGTGTTTAATTTAATGCGTTGTATTGGTCGATACTTCTCGATGGGAAGTGTTGGGGAAGCCACAGAAAGCTATTGAAATGCCTCGGAATAGTTTCAGTGTGCGGAAGGTTCGATTCCTTCACCAATATCATTCTCTACTTATGACTAAATTTAGAAGCTCCTCAGGGAGCTTTTTTCGTCGGTAGCAACATGGTATTGCTGCAAGAGGTTGCGAGCAAATTCAAGGGTATGGTGCTTTTCTGTTAAGTCCATGGTTTCCCAGCCTTCCAGTGCTTTGCCGTAAATTTTACGGGAGAGTAAAGGTTTGTTTTTATGAATGAACCGCCAATATAAACCATTGAAAGGGCAAGCTTTTTCCCCGTGATTGATGGTGGGATCGAAAGTACATTTGCTGCAGTCGTGAATATTCGATGCGATTTCCTGCCCTTTGAAAATACGTTGCTGAGGCTGATAAATAAAATCGAGTAATTCGCCTTGTTCGCTCCATGCCGTCGCATTAACCAGCTTATGCTGCACCCACTGCTCAAATAAATCAGGCTCGACCTTCGCCAAAAGTGCATAATTTTTCAGCACCATCAGCAAGCGTTTGGCGCTGGTCTTCCCTTTGTTTTCAACTTCCTCGATGGTTTGCTGTATGCAGCGCATGGAGGTGCTGTTGCCTTCTTTGAAAAAGGAGGGCAAGGGTTTATGATGGCCGAGTGGGTTGATCGCCTCTTCGGTGGCAAGCTGGCGATTGAAGCGAAAACGTTTATACTCCCGATCTCCGAGCAGTGCTTTCAGCAGTGCATTAACGGCCTGCTGAGTAATGGCAAAGGGGTATTTTTCGGTAAAATCTGAAAGGGCTTCCAATAGTTCCAGCGGCTCAATCATTTTCATATTCAGCGCCCATGCCAACTGAGAAGGAATAGCATCAGCCCCTTCGGCAGATTTTTTTTGTGGCAATAAATGATGAAAATAATAGTTCACATATTGCCACGCTTGTGCCGAAGAGCATACCCACCGACAAGATTTAGCATTCACATGCCCGAAAGCGGGAATATCAAACTGCTCAATATCTTTGAGGATGGGACGGAGGTCATTTTTTATGGCAGGAGTTTCAACCTTGGGGAGTTTCAGGCGAACATTTTCGGCAGTATTTTTTTCAATATTGCCGATCAGTTTACGGTATTTAACAGCCATATAGCTGTAAATATCTTCAGTGGTGGTTTCAATAGACTGGCTGAGGTCGCCTTCTTCCAACAAAAAATGGTGACTTTGATGCTGTTGAATATTGACCCCCAGAATATAGGCGAAATCTTTCAGCTGGCGAGCATTCCGCTTGTCGTCGGGCTGAAGGTATTCAAAGTTTTTTGCCTTGTTCTGATAAATCAGCCAGGCGATATTCTCCGGTAAAGACTGTCGGTTTTCGGGGGCGGTAAGGGTCAGGTAAAAGAAGTTATGCCCCTGACGGCGCATCTTGCGGGCAAAGTTTCGCATCGATGCAAAGGTCGCCAACGTTTTTTGCTGATGTTGTGGCTCGTAGTTGGTTTCCTGTAAAATTTCCATCATGACATAACAGACTGTTTCGTCGGTTTGCGCAAACCACGAATGGTGCTCATTGAGCTGATCACCCAAAATCAGTCTAACGGTTTCAATCATGAGGTTTTCAATAACAGATAATTAGCTAAAAATACAGAAGATCTGCTCAAAAATCACGGACTGAGTAAAAAATATATTTTTATGGGCAGAAAGGTGCCCTGAGTGAGCCTCCAAACACAGCGATTTAGAAGGAAATCGAGCCGTTCTCCCCTGCTTTCAGCTCAAAGCATTTGTATCAGCCTGTAATAATCGATCATGGTTTTTCGGAACAGGTCTTGCCCATCCTTACTGCCAAACAATGGCTCCTTTTTTTGATCGATATCGACCGTCAGGCTGGCCTCCTGCTGAAGCAACTGGTATAGCTTTGTCAGGAATATAGCCTGTTCCTGTGCATTCCCTACCGTATATTCCAAAATGCCCTGTTCGTTGGTTTGGGCTTTCTGCCAATTGACCTGAAACGGCTTGCTGACATCAATGCCATGTTTGGATTCCAGGAAAACGTAAGCTTTGCCGAGTGTCCATTGATGAATAATGGCCGTTTGCAGGTGTGTGGGCTGATCGAGGTCTTCCCAGTCCTGCAATCGAAAAATATGTGCCTTGGCATCTTGCCGATCTTCCATGGTGTAATAGGCTCGTCGTACATTTTTGAAAAACAGCACTGTGGCATCGTTGGTGTCAAACGCAAGTCGATCAATGTTTACTTCCCGAGTTTTGTGTTCACAGGAAAGCATGAAAAAGCAGAAAAAAAGAGCCAGGTATTTCATATCGAAAGAACGCTTTGGCGAACGGTTTGGTTAAAAAAAATCCTCAAAGGTGGCGCACCCTTGAGGAAGTAGGAAGGCTTATTGCCCGACCATAAATATTGCGTTGGCGACCATCAGTTTACCACTGTACCAAAATGACCTGAACAGGGGATCATCAGCAAAATAGATGATTGAGCCTTTGCCAATTTCTTCTTCACCAACAATGAGGCTTTGCGACAAGGTGGGTTGTACTCGGTAGCCTACAAAACCACCAACTTTATTCTCCATGCCGTCAATCGTACCGACATTCCAGCCTTTGTTCAGGATGGCATTTCTCTTGGTACTATTTTTTATGGTGAAATAAGTGTTCGTGTAACCATAAGCCAACGGGTGGGTATTGTCCATTTTTACCCTGAAAATGGCACCCTGAATAGCATCAGAAATCTGATTTCGGGAACGGTCTGCATAACTCATTTGCAGTGGTTCTCGGGGCGCATATTTTTCTTTGTTTTCTTCAGAGTTATAGGTTTTCAGCTGATAGCCTTCCTGATCCCTGAACAAGTTCAGTGCCCCTTCAATGGCAATGACTTTACCGCCATTTTTCACCCATCGGTGTAATTTTTCCTTTTGTGCTTCGGTCATCCATTGGTAGCTGCCATCAGGTAAAATCAGGACATTGTATTTATTAAGACTGACGCTGCTGAAGCGGTTAGTGGAAATTGCCGAGAATGGATACTGAGCATCTTTATCCATAAAATTCCACAGGGAGCCGTAGCTTGTAGGGCTGATGTGGCGGCCACGAAGGATCGCAATTTTCTTGGGGAAAAGGTAACCAAAGTTGCCAGAGCCCAGATCGGCACCCTGCTGGGCAAAGCCAGAATATACGGGGTCAGCCTTTACATTGTACTGTTCGCAAATCGACAAAACGAAATCGTCAAACTCATTTTGAATATGGCTGTTGGCTTGTCGTGGGATTAAAAGCGTACCTGCATCGTAGCTGAGTGCGCCTTGCTTGAAGCCTCGTCGGGCAAATTTCACGTGAATATCTTCCTGCAGAAGGGCACTTAGAAGGCTTACATCTTCGGTGCAATTCCAGCGCACAGCATAGCTGACCGCCTTACGGATTGTATCTTTGGCATAAACGGTTCGGTCGGTGATCTGAAAATAATTCGATGTAAAAATCTTTTCCGTAGAAGCATAAGCGGGGATATTGTAGGCATAAGGAATGCTCCATGCGGTGATATCATAAGTCAGTGAATCCGACAGGTAAGTTTTAGGCTCAAAAAGAGCGTTGGTTAAAGCGGATTTAGGCTGATAGGCCGAGATGATGATATCGGTAGGATCAAGCTTAAAGTTCTCATCTTTACCTGTTAGGTAATTGAAACCACGGTACGATTTATTCACCAGCGCACGGCCATATTGAATATCCTGATGGTCGAGTAGCTCCCGTACCTTCTCGAGGCGGTGCGGGTTGTTGCCCATTTTCAGGACATAACTTTTGTACTTTCCTTTCGGAGATTGCTTGCCATTGGTAAAATATCGGTGAAACTCACTGACAATTTCTTTGGAGTGTGCCGAGGCGACCTCAATGGCCGTCCACCCACTTTGGTAATGGTGGGCGATACGGTCTTTCAGCGACAGCGGACTATCTCCTTTTCTCTCGACCAATAGCCCAGCAATGCCATGCCCAGCTTGCTCCATCGTCATGCCGATACTCCCGTTAAAGGTCGGGTAAGTGTCGCCATAGCCAGGGTAGAGTAAATCGAAAAACTCTTTGGTGAAATATAGCCAGCCCTGCTGATCAAAATGCTTGGCATTGGCTTCGCCGAAGGTATGCTGAAATTTCCGCTGCCAGTCGGTAACTCCTGCATGGAAAGGCTCCGCCGCAGGTGCAAAATAATAAGGTGAGTCGGGGTATTGTTCATGGAAATCAAGGTGCAGCTGTGGCATCCAGCTCAGGAACAATTTAACCCTTTCTTTGGATTCTTTTTGTGTCTGCCATACCCAGTCACGATTCAGGTCGTGCATATAATGATTGTATCGGCCAGTAGGCCAAGGCTCATGGTGCTCTTCAGCATCTCGGCTTGGGTTCGGAAACCTGCCAACAGTCGATTTATACCAACTTACATAATGCTCGCGACCGTCGGGGTTGAGGCAAGGGTCAATGACGACAATTGTATTTTTTGACCATTCGGCTTTTTGTTGTTCAATGCTTTCCACTAAGCCGTGCACCATTTTCATGGCCACTTCGGAAGAGGAGGCCTCATTGCCATGTACATTGTAACTGAGCCATACCGTAACGGTGGAGTCGTTGGGTAAGGTCATGCCTTTTTCCAGCAAGGCATTGCGTCGGTTATTTACACGATAATATTCAAGGCTGTCAATTTTATGTTTTGAGCCTACAAAAGCGACGAAAAGCGGACGTTGTTCCTCAGATTCACCATAATATTCAAGGTGAACATTGTCTGAATATTTCGCAATATAGCTGAAATACTCACTGATTCGCTGATAGGAAGTGAAGTGGGTACCGAGGGGGTAGCCCAGGAATTCAGCAGGAGATTTGATGCTTTCCTGCTCCTGCTGAGCATATGAAGCGAAAGCAAAAAACATGAAAAACAGTAAAAGACAATACTTTTTCATATAGGTGATCAAAACGTTAACTGTGAGGGGGAATTTTTTGTAAAAATACAATTAAAAAGGAATAATGTTGTGTATTTAAGAGGAAAGCTAAAAGGATTGTTTATAAATACGAAAAGCGACCCATAAGGTCGCTTCTGCATTTATTTTTGAACATTTTTAGTCTTTCTTCAGGAGCTCCCGAGCGCTTTTCATTGCACTTGCCGAAGGCTTGTCGCCACCGATCATCTTCGCAATTTCAGAGACGCGTTCCTGCTTATCGAGTACCTTCATTTTACTGATGGTTTTTTCTGCTGAATGGTCTTTGTACACAAAATAATGCTTGGCGCCTTTGGAGGCAATTTGTGGCAGGTGGGTAATGACCATCAGTTGGTGACCCGCAGACATCTGCTCCATCATTTTGACCATCTTCAGGGCTACTTCTCCAGAAATACCTGTGTCGATCTCATCAAAAATGATGGTCGGCAAGGCCATTTTGTCTGCCATCACATATTTTACGGCGAACATCAAACGGGAGAATTCCCCGCCAGAAGCGGTTGAACGCAGGTTCTGGTGAGGCATTCCTTTGTTGGCAGAGAACAGTAAATTGACCTCATCGGTTCCTGAAGGTGTGGCCTGAACGGTTTGCTGATCGATTTTCATGCTGGCGTTTTCCATCCCAAGCACACGAACCAAGCCTGTAATTTCTTCCGTAAAGCTGTCGATCACGGCAAGTCGGCTTTGGCTCAACGCGTCGGCATGCATCAGCATCAGTTTTTCCGCTTGTTGCATGGCTTGTTCGGCCATCATCAACTCCTCGTCAAGGTTTTCTACCGTACTGACTTTCTTTCTGAGGTCTTCCCGAATTTCAATCAGGGAATCCAGGGAGTCCACCCCATGTTTCTTTTGCAGCCTGAAAATAGAACTCAAGCGTTCCCGCGCCATTTCAGCTTCCTGTGGGTCAAAATCGACCCCCTCTTCTTCAGATTCTAGCTCCGACTGAATGTCGCGCAATTCAATAAAACAACTGTCCAAACGGTCGCGCAAGCTTTGATAATTGGTAGAGATGCCCGTGAGTTGCGTGAGCCAGTTGTTGGCCGTGGAGAGCTGGTCTTCGACACTGGCTTCCCCTCTGCTCAGAATTTGCAAAACACCGTTGAGCTTTGTTTTGATCTCCTCAGCATTGTCAACCAATTCTACCTGACCTTCAAGCTGATCCTGTTCCCCGTCTTGCAGTTCCATTTCTTCAAGTTCATTGAACAAAAAGTGGTGGTAATCGGCTTCCTGACGGATTTTGGCCGCATTGCTCCGCAATTCTTCAAAGGACTTTTTAGCCTTCCGGTAAGCCTTGTAGTGCTTACGGTAGGTCAGGCGAAGTTCAAGGTTCTCGGCATAGGCATCGAGCAATTCGAGTTGGTAAGTATTGGCACCAAGCTGCAGGGTGTCGTGCTGAGAGTGAATATCGATCAAAACAGCACCAAGCTGCCGAATAATTTCGAGCGTTACAGGGGTGTCATTGATAAATGCCCGGGATTTCCCCGCAGGGCTAATTTCTCTGCGTAAGAAGGTCTGGTCAGCATAATCGAGCTCATATTGCTCAAAGAAAGGTTTGAGGTTATAGGCGGTAATATCAAAAGTACCTTCGACGATACATTTTTGCGCAGGATCATACAAAACTTTGGTGTCTGCTCTTTTGCCGATCAGCAAACCGAGCGCACCAAGCATAATGGACTTTCCTGCTCCTGTTTCACCAGTAACGATATTCAGCGCCTTTGAGGGCTCAATGGCCAGGTGCTGAATCAGTGCATAATTTTTGATTAATAAATGCGAAAGCATCGAAGTAAGGGTCTATGTCTTCTCTTGCAGAGCAAGATTAATTTGATAATATTTTCTTGTAGTCCTCAGCCCTTGAAGGGTCTATTTTCATCAGAATGTCGTGTGCCTCTTTGCGGGCGGTCATGTCTCCTTCAGAAAAGATATTGACCAGCTCGGAATTTTTGGTGTCGAGCCAGGTGCGTAGCGCAAGAGAGTTTGGACGGAGGTTATGAATTTTTTCCAGTTCCTGAAGTACCCCAACGATCAGTTTTTGAGCGGCTACAGGATCTTTTTCAAACTGATCGAGTGCCTGTCGGTGATAAATATAATTCCCTTCCCGCAAGGCCACGAGTTGACCATTCAGGTAATCGTCGATCAGGTTATAGCGGTTGATGTTCCCATCAAACTGATTCCAACCGACAGAGTTATTGGACTGGGCATTGCTGACAATCTGGTTGGCAGCATCGAAAAACTGCTGCCCGCCCTTCTCCTCGAAGGTGTCGTAATCTGTCCCGATAATGATGTTGGCATAAAAGGAAAGCAGAGAAACGATGTTGGAGGTAAAGTTGGTCGGGGAGTAATCCATCGGTTGCGACTCGTTGTACTCAAAAGACCAGTTGGGATCTGCATAAAACAGGAAGTCCACGGTTTCATAATTTGACCCGTACACAGGGCGCACCGCCTGAATAGAGGCGGTCCCTTTGAACTGCCCAATGGAGGGCATGGATTTCAGGTTGATCATTACACGACATCGGATTTTTTCTTCCGTCTTGAACTGGTCTTCCGTCCATTGGGTATTATTCATGAACTGCGTAAATGCCCGTTCCATATCTTGAAAAATTCTTTTGTCCTGCGTTTGAATGTTTTCCGCATTCACCACCACTTGACAATTTAATTCTTGGGCAAAAAGGCTTGGGGCAAAGCCCAAGAGGCAACCAATAATTAATAAAGCTTTAGGCATTATAGGAGATGATTTGTTTGACAATATCTTGGGCCACTTCCGTTTTTGGCTTCAGGGCGTGTGCGGCAGTCTGGCCACTTTTATGGATGAAGGTGACCTTGTTGGTGTCCCCACCAAAGCCAGCGCCTTTATCTTTAAGGGAGTTGAGTACAATCATGTCGAAGTTTTTACGTTCGAGCTTGGATTGCGCATTGGCGTTTTCATTTTCTGTTTCGAGCGCAAAGCCCACAATAAATTGCTTACTGGTTTTCTGCTGCCCAAGCTTCGCCGCAATATCGGTTGTTTTTTCACATTCGATGGTCATGGTTTCCCCTTGCTTTTTGATTTTCTCGGGTGCTACCATGGCTGGTCGATAATCGGCTACTGCCGCAGAAAGGACGGTAATGTCAGTTGAAGGAAAGCATTGATCCGCAGCCTCAAACATTTGCTGTGCCGATGTTACAGGGACCACTTTAAGGTTCGGGTGTGTGAGCGAAAGTGCTGTGGGCCCCGTAACCAAAGTTACCTGTGCCCCCTGAGCGAGTAATTCCTCGGTAATCGCATAGCCCATTTTCCCTGAGGAATGGTTACCGATGAACCTTACGGGATCAATCGCCTCATAAGTTGGGCCCGCCGTTACAAGGCAGTGCTTCCCTTTGAGGGGTTTGTCCTGAGCAAAAAAACGACAGATTTCATCAACGATATGTTCAGGCTCTGCCATTCGCCCTTGCCCATAAAGCCCGCTGGCCAGTTCGCCATGTTCGGCTTCAATGAACAGGTTGCCATAGCTTTTGAGTGTTTTAATATTATTCAGGGTACTCGGGTGCTGATACATGTCAAGGTCCATCGCTGGAGCGACCAATACAGGGCACCTTGCCGAAAGGTAAGTTGCTCCAATAAGGTTGTCGGCATAGCCATTGGCCATTTGCGACATGGTTTTGGCGGTTGCAGGCGCGACAAGCATAACATCAGCCCAAAGGCCAAGCTCTACGTGGCTGTTCCACACCCCATTTTTCAGGTTGGCGTATTCACTCATGACAGGCTTGTTGGATAAAGTTGCCAACGTGAGCGGGGTGATAAATGCTTTGGCGGCTTCGGTCATTAAAACTTGCACTTCCGCGCCTTGTTTTACAAATAAGCGAACCAAATGCGCCGCTTTATAGGCAGCAATACTGCCCGTAACAGCCAACAATATTTTTTTTCCTTGAAGATCAGTAATCTGTTCTGCCATAATTAAATATAAAGTAGGCCTGCGCCTTACAAGAGTTTCATTTTCAGTAAAAGTAATATTCGGTAAAATACATTTTTTTACTTCAAAAAAGCAGTTGAAGCCAGCGAAAATATCAGCATTCTGGCACCTTGCGTTCAAATTTAGCCGAAATTTTCACCTAAAACAAATAGAATTTACCGTCATTTTGGGCGGGGTTAAAAGTAAGCCGTTTAAACCTAAGGGCTTAGGGAAGTCGGGAAATGAAAAAAGGCTGTTTCTCGCTAAAGAAACAGCCTTTTTGTATGTCGTTATGGACAGAAGAATTAGTCGTCTTCTCTGTAACGGAAATTCAATTTCCCTTCCAAGAATTCCTCTGTAGCAACTACTGTAGGTTTTGGTTGGCGTTCGTAGAACTTAGAGATCTCGATCTGCTCACGGTTCTCCATTACCTCTTCCAAATTGTCAACAGTAGAAGCAAACTCAGCCAACTTTGTAGTCAACTCTTCTTTCTGACGAGCTGCCAACTGACGGGCACGTTTACCAATCACTGCAATTGATTTGTACAAGTTGCCGGTTGGCTCGATCATTTTATTTAGATCGCGGGTTACAATGCTAGACTTGATAACTTTTTTCATTATGAGTTTTTATTCTTGGCTATTTTTTCCAATTGAACTAAAGCATCTGAGTACAGCTTTTCAGCGGATTTCAAATACGTGCTTTCAGGATATTTATCAATAAAACCTTCATAAAGTTTGACGGTGGTTTGATAACGTTCTTCCTTCTTATTATAAGTACTTACATCGGCCAAAGTATGACTTGACTCCAGGCGAAGGTAAGCAATTTCTTCATTGTACTTAGAGTCAGGGTAATCCTTGCGGAAATTCTCGAAAGCAACCATAGCGGCTTTCCATCTTCTAAGCTGATAATATTGTTTGGCGATCAAATAAGACTTTGAAGCCAGTTTATCCTGAAGGTCATCAATAATTTTTGTGGCCTCAGGAGCGTATTTACTGTCAGGGTATCGGTTCAAAAAGCCTTGCAGGGCTGATATCGCTTCGCGGGTACTTGACTGGTCAAGTTCTTCCCGAGGCGATTCTTCTTTCAAAGAATAAGCCGACATATACATTGCTTCTTCTGCTTTATCACTCCTTGAATAGGTTTGATAAAAGTTTTTAAAGTAATGTGAGCTCATGGTATATTGCTTTTGGTTGTAACAACCATAAGCGTATTTAAACTGCATGTCTTCGGCCTCTTCAGTACCGCGCATTGCAGGCATAATTTGCTCAAAAAGGTTATTGGCCTTATACCATTTTTCATTTTGGTACAAATCCATGGCTACCTGATATTTGTATTCGTTATCAGTACTCTTTTGAGCCTTACGATATTCTGTTGCACAACTGCTCAGCAGAGGAATCATCATTACTCCGATCAGCAATTTGAGTTTGTTTTTATGCATAAGGGTGCAAATATACTCAGTATCAATAAATAAGACAAAAGGTAATGCAATAAAATTAAAAAATGCTACACTATCCTTACTCAAAAGTATAAAGACCCTTTATAATAAGAAAGAAATTTAACGTTGTACTACAATTTTTCGAGTGGATTTACTTTGCCCTTCGATGATCAGGCTATAAAAATAGACGCCTTCCTTATAATTAGTAGCGTCAATTTTCACTTTTCGGTCCAGTGGACTGAGTTTGATCTCATCGACAAAGTTGCCGAGGATATTATGGATGACAATTTTGGCATCGGTGTTTGTAATGACTTCGTAGGTGAGCCAGGCGTAATTTACAATTGGGTTGGGATAAATACCGCCGACAGTCAGGGACTCATCTTTAAAAATGAGGTTTGGGGCACTTGATTTGACATCCACGGAAATCTCTTCTTCGATGGCTTCCATGGTGGAAAGATCGGTAATGGTCAGGGTGAAAATCCTGTTTTCTGTCCCCCCTTTGCAGGTAATGCGCATGAGCAGGTCGCTGACTTTCTCATGTGCTTTAAGTTCGAGGGAAATTTTTCCTGTTTCAATGGCATGGTCACCGTGTAAGATCACGGAACGGTCTTGCATTTCAATCATCTCTGATTGCCACTCGACCAATACTTTGGTGGGGTAATCAAAATCGTTGTATAAAGTTACTGGAATTTCGAAGGGGGTGTCTTCAGATGCGGTGAAACTGTATTCATCCATCTCAAGAATAATACCCTGTGCATGTCCCAGAAATTTAAGTGAAAAGAAGAAGATAAAAAGTAAAATATTTTTCATGCGGTAGTCATCAAGGAGTAAGCGGTCATCTCATATTTAATATACCGATGTTTGTGCTATATTGTTGAAAACCTGATCATTATTTTCTTTATTCTTGTCCCATATCGGAATGATCCTCCTGCTATTTTTTGAATTTCTTAATGTCAGGGTCAAAAAAAAGGGCTGTTACATGGTGCGATTCTTAATACCAGGACCACAAATACCATTTATTCACGGCTTATTTTCCGAGAAAAAAGCAATGGCATAAAGGCTGATTGCCTGATACAGCAATGCCCATGGAGTAACCGCCCTTTTCTAAATATTTTTGGGCAATTGATTATGCCTTACTTTGGTGTAAGTGCACATCCATTTGTGGGAAAGGGATAGAGATACCTTTGGCGTTGAAAGTATCGTAAACTTTTTTGTTGATATCGAAGTGCACTGGCCAGTAATTTTCACTTTTTACCCAGGCGCGTACCACAATATTCACGGAGCTGTCCCCCATTTCACTTAGCGCAATAAAATGCTCAGGAGCAGGTAACAGGCGAGATTCTTCGGCGAGCACTTCTTTGAGTAAGTCCATCGCTTTTGCCAGGTCGTCGCCGTAGCCAATCCCGAAAGTCCAGTCGAGTCGTCGTGTTGATTCTGTGCTGTAATTGATCAGCGAATTGTTTGAAAGCGGACCATTGGGTACAAAAATGGTTTTGTTGTCGGGGGTTTTGAGGATGGTTACAAAGATCTGAATGGCTTTCACAGTTCCTGAATGTCCTTGTGCTTCAATGAAATCTCCAATTTTAAAAGGCTTGAAGATGAGCAGCATCACACCGCCAGCAAAATTTTGCAAGGTGCCACTGAGGGCCATGCCAATGGCTAAACCTGCGGCCCCTAAAATGGCGACAAAGGAGGTCATTTCTATTCCCAGTGTTCCCAGTGCAGAGAGCACAACGAGTACTTTTAAGATGGCATTGAACAAGGAAGAAAGAAAAGGCTGAAGGTTTTCATCAAACTTTTTCTTGTCCATCATCTTTTGGAAGAAGTGGGTAAGATAGCTGGTCAGCCACAGGCCGATGATTAAAATAAATAGGGCTCCGATCAGTTTGGGGCCATAAGTGAGGATAAAGTCAATGATATGATCTTGATAAGAGGCTAAGTTTTCCATAAAGGTGAAATTTAAAGTAATGATTTAATGATAAAATTTTGTAAATGAATTTTTGGTATATTTCGTTGTGTTATCTTAACGAAAGTCCATTATTTTTAAAGTTAATTTTAGATAGATTATGAGAAATAAGTGTTATCAACTCTTTATAGCCCTCGGCTTAATGGCCATGATGGCCTCTTGTACGCAAGAAACACAGAATCGCATCGGGCGGTCTATTCAGAATTGGACAGGCACCAATGGGGTCTTGGAGGTTTACTCTGGAGGGAAACTGGTGCGCAGGTTTATTAAAATCGATAAACTGTCAACAGCAACAGGTACCAAAAGTAGCGACACCCATCGGCCGTACCGCTTTGGTTACGGTTACCTGGATCTGAATATGAACGGTAAGGTTGATAAGGGAGAGGAGAAAGTGTATTTTGAAATCAGTGATTACTCGACAGAATACCTTTTCTTTGAACAGCCTAAAGGTAATATTTAAACAGGATTAAGCATAGATTTTTTTTAGTCATGAAAAAAGTAATTGAAACTAAAGCTGCCCCCGCTCCTATTGGGCCTTATAATCAGGCCATTTTGGCGGGTAACACCCTGTATGTTTCGGGGCAAATTCCTATAAACCCCGAAAACGGGGAGGTTATCAGCACTTCTATTGAAGCGCAAACGCATCAGGTAATGAAAAACCTGAAAGCGATTTTGGCTGCTGCTGGGATGAACTTTGAGCATGTGGTCAAGTGCAGCATCTTTGTAAAGAATATGGCAGACTTTGCTAAAGTGAACGATGTTTATGGCACCTATTTCGACCTGATGGCCCCTGCCCGTGAAACCGTGGAGGTCGCTGAGCTGCCCAAAAGTGTCGATGTCGAAATTTCCTGTATTGCTGTCATATAAAACCACCTCCTCAATTTATGCCTGTCTTTCCTGTCTATAAAGAAACCATCGTGCTGCCTTTTTCGGCTTCTATAGCTGCGGCTATGCTTTACACTAAAGTGAGGCAAGACCGACAGCAGGAAAAACAGGAATTTAACGGAGTACTTTCTGATCATGGTTTTCGCATTTCCGAAAGCGGCCCGTTGATGGATAATTTCCGTCCGCTGGTAATTGGGGAGATCGTCCCCACCTCTATGGGCTGTATTGTCTTTGTGAAATACAGGTTGTTTCCTACCACTGTTGGTTTTATGTGGTTCTGGATGGTTTTCGGCTTGTGCTGCACTGCTTTTTTACTTTTTCTGCATAAAGGCTGGATCGCTGCGCTGCCTGTGCTTGCCATCATGGTCAATTACTGGGTATGTGTAGAGAATTTTAACCGCAACACCCGAACCTCACGGGCAAAATTGCACCAAGTATGGGCGTATTGATCAGGGTAATTTTATAATCAACAAGGGATTAACATCAATTATTGTTAAATTTATACCTCTACCCGTTTTTCGGGATTAGAATAGTTTTAGAATTGATGAGCGGTGCTATTATTTTAGGCAGAATGTCCCATATTAAGGAGGACAATCTATGGGCTGAAGCACACAACTTCGTCATCAATTTTATTGGGCAGCAATTAATATTTACAGATAACTAACGAACAAAATGGGAATTAAAAAATGGGCCCCTTTCTTAGGGCTTGGCATGATGGCATTCGCCTGTAACAATGCTGATAACGCCACAACAGTACTTCAGGGTAAATTGACTGGGGAAAAGGTAGAAAATGTTGATTCTGTTTATCTTCTTAAGCGTGGGGAATCTTCTTATATCCGCGAAGCGGCAAGTGCAGTGAAAGATGGTGCTTTTGCCATTAAGGAAGCCAACCTTGCCAACGGCTCCTATTACATTCAGGCCCCAACAGACGGTACTTTTGGAACACGCAAGCCAACAGTGATGATGTTCTATAAAAAAGGTGACGTGGTAACTGCCGACATTAACCTGGATGCTTTTGCTGATGCAAAAATTACCGGTAATGAAGGTTCTGAGCAGGCGGTTTACAGCGCATTCCAAAATGGTGAAGAGGAATTTCAGACGAAAATGCGTGCAATGGGTGAGGAATACCGCCGTATTAGCTCTGAGGCCAAAGATGGTAAACTGACAGCAGAACAAGAGGCACAGCTGAAGAAAATTGAAACCGATTATGAAGCTTTAAATAAGCAGTATTCGGATTATACCATGAGCTTCATTAAAGAGCACAACACTTCTATTGTGTCTGCTGATCTTTTGGCGCAACAAGCCCCTGGACTGAAAACAGAACAATTGAAAAGTGGTTTGGACCTTTTACAGGGTGCGGCGACTGAAACAGAAGTTTATCAGCGAATGACTGAACGCTACAATACCCTTAACGCAACTGCAGAAGGACAGCCTGTACTGAATTTTACAATGCAGACTCCTGAAGGCAAAGAATTCTCTACGGAGGCACTTCAGGGTAAGGTATTTATGATCGACTTCTGGGCGTCATGGTGTGGACCTTGCCGCAAGGAGAATCCAAATGTTGTGAAGATGTACAATGAATACCATAAGCAAGGCTTTGAGATTGTCGGTGTTTCTTTGGATAACAAAAAAGAAAACTGGGAGAAAGCCATTACTAAGGATAAACTGACTTGGCACCATGTTTCTGACCTTAAAGGCTGGAAAAATGAGGTAGCACAGAAATACGGCATCAACTCTATCCCTGCAACTGTATTGGTGGATGCGAGTGGTAAAATTGTCGCACGTAACCTTCGTGGTGAAGAACTCGAAGCGAAAGTGAAAGAATTGATGGCTGCGAAATAAGCCTGATAATATCTTATTTTAAGAAGTAAGCATGAAACCTCTGCCGTTATGGTGGAGGTTTTTTTTGTGCGTTTAGGCAATGAACTTACACATAATCTTTAATCACTTCTGCAGTACTCCAAATTTTCGTTTCGAATTTGATGTTTTATTTAAATAGAACTTATCACACAATAATTTAATTGTATATTAACATTCAAGACTACATGGTATTTATATCCTTCCAACTCAAAAATATTAATCACTAACTAACGAATGATGGGAATTAAAAAATGGGCTTTCGTAATTGGGCTAAGTATTATAGCTGCTGCATGTGATAGTGGCGCAAACGAACAAGCATTGCTTCAAGGAAAATTGACTGGAGAAGAAGCGACATCAGTGGATTCAGTTTACCTTTTGAACAGAAAAGAAGATTCATCCTATGAGCGTATCGCAGCAACTGCAGTTGCGAAAGATGGAACTTTCAGCTTGAATGCGACTCCTAAAGATGGCATGTACTATGTGCAGGCACCAACTGATGGGAATTTTGGATCAGATAAACCTTATGTGGTAGTTTACTATAGAAAGGGAGATAAATTGACAGGCACCTTTAATATGGCTGATTTTGCAAAGACCATCGTTGAAGGTTCTGAGGGTTCTGAACAATCTATGAGTGTGGTTTATGAAAAGGGCACCAAAGAGTTTATCAGTCGGTCTATGGAGTTGAGGGATGAGTATCGTTTGATTCAATCCGAAATAAAAAATGGTAAGCCGACTGCTGAACAGCAGGCTAAATTGGATGAAAACGACAAGAATTTTGAGGCGGTTAACAATGAAGGCAAGACTTATGATATTGAATTCCTCAAACAGCACCCTTCTGCTTTGGTCTCTGTTGAAGTATTGGCAGGTCTGTCATACACTATAAGTACTGATGAGTTGAGAGCAGGTTTGGATCAATTGACAGGAATAGCGAAAGCGTCAGATTCCTATGCACGCTTAGAGAAACGTTACAATAGTATGGTTAAAACAGCGGAGGGGCAAGCCGTAGTTGACTTTACGATGAAAACACCTGAAGGAAAAGATTTTTCTACGGCATCTCTTAAGAGTAAAGTATTTTTGATAGATTTTTGGGCTTCATGGTGTGGTCCATGTCGTCAGGAGAACCCACATGTTATTAAGATGTACAAGGAGTTACACCAAAAAGGCTTTGAAGTTGTTGGGGTTTCTTTAGATAGTAAGCAAGAAAGCTGGGAGAAAGCAATTGCTAAAGATGGCTTGACTTGGCATCAAGTTTCTGATTTGAAAGGATGGCGAAACGAAGCTGCTCAGCTGTACAATGTGAACTTTATCCCTGAAACGGTTTTAGTGGACCGTGAGGGAAAAATCGTTGCTCGTGGATTGCGCGGTGAAGAGTTGGAAGCAAAAGTAAAAGAAGTTTTGGCTGCGAAATAAGCCTGATAATATCTTATTTTAAGAAGTAAGCATGAAACCTCTGCCGTTATGGTGGAGGTTTTTTTGTGTTTTATAATGAATAAATATTCATGTCAGTTAATTTTTAATGTAGCCATGCTTTAAAACGGTTTTTTTTGCGATTATTTTTCTTAGAAACATTGAGGTAAAACAAGATATGTTAACATAGTTTTACCTCGGCAACTGATTGTTTGTTAGTGGGTTTTGATTTTTTGTTTATCTATATATTGTCTCTTTTTGGAGTATTGTTACCTAAAGATTAAGAAGCTGGTCGTTTAATTGATTTTAGGGTAAAATTAAAGACACCTTAAATTCTTTTTTGGTCGTTTACTTTGCATCACAAAGAAATAGAAACGACTCAATAATTACGATGAAAAGGTTATTCGCATTTTGCTTTATATTCTCATACTTCGCATCCTTAGGTTTGGCAGAAGGACTTGACAAAGAAAAGAAGTCAGAGGAGAAAGGAACTCAGATAGTTTTGGGACATAAAGACAAAACGTTTTACTTCGATGCTCCATGGGATCACGAAGAAGAGGAGGCGGAGTCAGCAACAGGCTTACAATCATTGATCAATACCAGCCAGGCAGCAAGCTGGACGAATAAAATTAAGGTATCAGGTTATGCGCAGATGCGTTACAATGATCTTTACAAGACCAACCCTGATATGGAGTGTGAGCAGTGTGATGGTACTTATGGAGGGATGAAAGGAATGTCATTCCGTCGTATCCGTATCAAGTTTTCGGGTTATATCCATGAGCGTGTTTACTTCTATATTCAGCCGGATTTTGCGGGTGGAGACAGCAACACTGCCAATTTGAAAGATGCTTACTTCGATTTGATGTTCACTAAAGACCGTCGTTTCAGATTGCGTTTGGGGCAGTCAAAAGTGCCTTATGGTTTCGAAAATATGCAGTCTTCTCAGAACCGTCTTTCATTGGATCGTAATGATGCGATCAACTCGGCATTGAAAAACGAGCGTGATTTGATGGCAGTATTCTACTATACACCGGCAGTCGTTCAGAAGCGTTTCAGCAAATTGAAAAATCAGCAATTGAAAGGTTCTGGTAACTATGGTATGTTGGCTTTGGGTGCTTTCCAGGGACAGACGGCCAACAATGCGGATCAGAACTCAAACAAACACATCGTTGCCCGTGCGACTTATCCATTTGAATTGAAAAACGGACAGCTTTTCGAGGTAGGTTTGCAAGGATATAGCGGTAAATATGTGACTACAAAAGTTACTGAGGGTGTCATGGCCGAGGTGACTGGTGAGAACGGTAACAAAGAAATGATCTCAGCCAATGGTGTTGAGTGGGACGATAGCCGTGTGGCAGCATCATTTATCTGGTATGCGATGCCTTTCGGTTTTCAAACAGAATATAACGTGGGGGTAGGTCCTGAGTATGATCCTGCAACCAACACGATCAAAGAAAAAACATTGCACGGTGGTTACGCACAGATGTCTTACCGTGTAGAGGCAGGTAAACAATTGATTTTGCCATTCGCCCGCTACACACAATACAAAGGGGGTAAGAAATTCGAAACCGATGCGCGTGCTTACGATATGCAAGAATTGGAATTTGGCTTCGAGTGGCAGCCAAATCCAGCTTTCGAATTGGTAGCCTTGTATGCTTTCGCTGATCGTACTTATTTGGATTCAGAGAACAGAAACAACCACCAAAAAGGACAGTTGATTCGCCTTCAGGCACAGATCAACTTCTAAGAAATCAAACCTTACATCAACCAAAAACGGCGGCCTTCAAGCAAGAAGGTCGCCGTTTTATTTTATGTTTGTATAATTCAAGAATGAACCATAAGAGCGAGCGCGAGACTCTGTCTCATGATCGTTTTTATGACCTACTATCACGAGACAGAGTCTCGCGATAATTTGGAGCTGTACGGATGCACCTAATGTCATTAAGTTAAGCACCTTACCCCGTAGAGACGTTATTTTTAACGTCTAACACAACGCTGATTTCTCTTGGATTAATTCAAATGGTTACGTGAGACATAATGAATTATGCCTTTACATGCATTTCAAATTTACACCTGAGTCAGCCCAAAATCCTTAACTTAATGACATTGCGGATGCACCTATGTGTGTATCCAACCCACCAAAATTTATGATGATTCGGGCAGACACACAGGTCAGCCCCCTACAGTGACCAAATAAAATTTTGTGGGGCAAAATTAATTTACGGTTATGCAACGGCCCCCGATAGCTTGGAAGACATTAAGCATAACGTCTGTGCAAATTTATTTCAACATCACTTTTTTGAATACATCCCAAATCGTGATGCCCATACTTACCGAAATATTCAGTGAGTGTTTGGTGCCAAACTGAGGGATTTCCAAAACGCCGTCCACAGCTTCCACCACTTCCTCGTCCACACCAAAGACCTCGTTACCGTAAACCAAAGCATATTTCTTTCCTTCTTCGGCTTCGAAGTTCTGCAATTTGATGCTTTCATCAACTTGCTCAACCGCCAATACTGTGTAGCCATCAGCCTGTAATTGTTTAACCAGCGGCAGGGTTTCTGGCACGTGTGCCCAGGCGACAGACTCCGTCGCTCCGAGTGCTGTTTTATTGATGTCGCGGTGTGGAGGTTGCCCCGTAATACCACAGAGGTAGAGCTTTTCAATGGCGAAAGCATCAGAAGTACGAAAGGCAGAGCCTACGTTGTTCAGGCTTCGGACATTATCCAGAACAATTACGATCGGGCTTTTTTCTGCCGATTTGAATTCCTCAACAGTTGGGCGCCCCAACTCTTCCATAGAAAGCTTTTTCATGCTTGATATATTTTCTTAGTCTTGTTATCTGATTTAAAGGCACAAAGCTAATGGCTTTGTTGTTGATCTGCAAAAAGGAGACCAAGGCACAAGTAGTGCGGCAGTATCCCCTTTCTGAAAATGATCAGGAAACCACGGGCTGTTTTTGCAGAATGGCTTTGGCCAGTCGAATTTTGTGGAAATCGAGTGCCCCATTAAGGTGGTCAAAAATTTCACGGATAGAAGCCCCAAAAGACCGCTCCTGAAATGCTTTTTTGGCCATCTCCAGCTCCTGGTCACCTACATATTTTTCCAGGGGAATGTCATAACCAATCGCGTAAAGGTCTGCGAGGTGAGAGTAGATCGTTACCACATTCAGCCCACGCGCCAGCGCAATCTCTTCAGGCTGCAAGCCTTTCTGGAAAGACTCCCAGGTGAGGATTTTAGTGTTGGTCGTCTTGGATTTGCCACCCTGCCCGAACGAGTGAATCTGCTTCAGAAATGCCTGCCCATATTGTGCGAGTTTACGCTCTCCCACTCCACTGATCTGCAAAAGCTGATCTTCATCCTGAGGCATCTCTTTTGCCATATCCAGTAAAGTCTTGTCAGAAAATACCAAATATGGAGGCAAATCGTTTTGTGTGGCAATCTGCTTACGCAGCAGGCGAAGGGCATCGAACAACTGCTGATTGACCACTGCATTGGTGGCGGGTTTCGGGCTGCTTTCCTGAACTTTTTGAGCCACACGGTGCTGGAGGGCTACTTTTTCCTGCTGAAAAAGCACCTGCTCACTTTTTGGGGTCAGCCGAAGCTGAAAATTAGCCTCATAGGCAATATCAAGGTAACCCATATTCATTAACTGGTGAACATAGCTGTGCCAGTGCGCAAAAGGGATTTCCTGCCCTATTCCAAAAGTTTTAAGCTGATGCCACCCTTGCTGCTGAATGGTAGTATTATTGTTCCCCCGCAGAATATCGACGATATCCTGTGCCGATGCCATTTGCTGACAACGATACACTGCCGAGAGGATCTTCTGTGCCGTAACAGTACCATCCACCGTTTTTGGAGGCGTTTTACAAACGTCGCACTGCCCACAATTCTGCTGCAGCTCTTCACCAAAATAATTCAGCAGTACTTTCCTGCGGCAAATATGCGCTTCAGTAAAATGTTTCAAACGGTCGAGCTTCGCTTCCTGCAACTGTCGTCGGTCTTCAGGCAGGTTAAGTAACATTTGCTGCTGCCGGATTACATCGGCATAAGTATAAAAGAGCAATGCGTGTGCATTCAGGCCATCTCTTCCGCCACGACCAATCTCTTGATAATAGCTTTCAATATTCTTCGGGAGGTTGTAATGTACCACCCACCGTACATTGGATTTATCGATGCCCATCCCAAACGCAATGGTAGCCACCACCACCTGAATTTTATCGCGGAGGAAATCGGCCTGTGTTTTTTGTCGCTCGGCATGCGGAATTTCAGCATGGTACGGGCGCGCAATAATTCCCTCTTTACGTAGCTTGTAAGCCAGGTCTTCTGTTGATTTTCGACTGAGGCAGTAGATAATCCCCGCCTGATTCGGGCGCTTTGAAAGAAAGGAAAGCAGCTGCTTTTTTCTGTTTTCAGCAGGCACCACCTGAAGAAAAATATTGGGGCGATCGAAGGAAGAAATGAAGGTTTTGGCCTCCTTTATGCGTAACTGGTGAAGAATATCCCGACGGGTGAGCTTGTCGGCCGTAGCGGTAAGGGCAATAATAGGCACCTCAGGGAAGACGTGTTTGAGTACATACAACTTGCTGTATTCTGGTCGGAAATCATGCCCCCAAAAAGAAATACAGTGTGCTTCATCGATTGCAAACAGATTGATTTTTACATGCTTCAGGAAATCAAAAAACTGCTGGGAAAGTAACTTCTCAGGGGAAACGTAAAGCAAGTGCAATTGCCCCGAACGCGCCTGATCTTCAATGATTTTTTGCTCCTGAAAACCAACCCCACGATGCAAACAGGCTGCTGCCACCCCGTTACGTTTAAGCCCTTCCACCTGATCTTCCATCAGGGCGATCAATGGAGAGATGACAATACAGGTGCCTTCCATTACAATCGCAGGAACCTGAAAGCACATCGATTTTCCGCCACCAGTGGGCATCAGTACCATGCTGTCCTGTTGCTTGAGCACATTTGTGATGACCTCCTGCTGTAAAGGGCGGAAGCTTTCGTAACCAAAATAATTTTTTAATACGGTATGCGCTTGCGTTAGCGGATCTCCCACACGGTTCGTCATTGAATTATCGCTGTTGAATGCTTTGCTATAGAAAATAATACCGGCAAATTACTGGCATTGTGGGCATTTACCCATCACCAACAGACTGATTTCCTCAATGGAATAGTTGGGGGCAAGCTTAATGTCCGGTACTTCTGTTTCTTCCAAACATCGTACCTTTCCGCAGGAGGTACATTTAAAGTGCACATGATTGTGGTGGTGCTGTTGCTTTCCGCAGCCATCAGAACAAGTGGCATAACGCGCCGCGCCGCCATCATCAATAACCCGATGAATAAGCCCCGACTCCTCGAAAGTGCTGAGGGTACGATACAGGGTTACCCGATCATAGTTGTCAGAGAGCATCGCCTCAATTTCCGGGTGCGACAAAGCCTCCGAGCTGCTTTTGAACAGTTTGAGCATATCCCGGCGACAGTCAGTGTAGCGTAGCCCGTGTTTTTTAAGGGTGTCTTTGATCTCCTGCATTGTGATTGAAAAAGGACTTAAAATGGTCGTTCAGTGGCAATTTACCGATAATATTAGGCCTTTACAAATGGACAGGAATACAAAAGGCTGTTGCTTAATAGGCACTTCTTCATTGATGACCAGCTTTTCTTTCTTTATTCTTATCAGGAAATTCCCAAATGAGGATTGAAAGAATTTTTAGTAACAGACCAGGCATGCACTCCATGGGAAAAATGAAGAATAGTCAATGATTACCTGGTCGTCTTCCATCAAAATAGTGCTCTAATACCTGAATACTGAACGATAATCTGTGGGCAATAAAAAATCAGAAGGTATTTACGGGTCGGGTCAATAGTGTTATGCAACAGCCGATTATAATAGGGGTTGTTTGAGTGATCGTTATTTCAATGCACTGTCCAGGTCATCCAGTAAATCTTCAATGTCCTCAATTCCAACGCTTAGCCGGATCAGGCTATTGACAATCCCTACCTTCTCCCGTTGCTCCTCAGGGATGGAGGCGTGGGTCATGGAGGCGGGGTGCCCAGCGAGCGATTCCACCCCTCCCAGCGACTCCGCAAGGGCAAAGAACCGGAATTGCTGTAACACTTTGGTGGCGGCCTCTTGGGTGTTGTCTTTCAGGCTGAAGGAGATCATCCCGCCATAATCCCGCATCTGGGCATTGGCCACGGCATGGTTGGGGTGTTCCTGAAACCCTGGCCAGTAAACCTTATCCACCCTGGGGTGCTGTTTCAAAAACTGCGCAACCTGTTTGCCATTGTCGCAGTGCCGTTCCATCCGGAGTGCCAGGGTTTTAATGCCCCTGAGGACCAAAAAACAATCCTGAGGGCCCGGCACCGCACCGCAGGCATTTTGAATAAATGCGAGCCTTTCCGCAAGATCATCATCATTAACAACCACTGCCCCCATAATTACATCGGAATGGCCACCGAGATATTTGGTGGCAGAGTGCACGACAATATCGGCATGGTACTTCAATGGTTGCTGGAGGAAAGGAGTGGCAAAGGTATTGTCTACGGCCATCAGAAGGCCATTTTTTCGCGCCAATTGCCCCATAACCTTCAGGTCAATAATGTTCATCATCGGGTTGGTGGGGGTTTCCACCCAGATCATTTTGGTATTCGGGTTGATCATTTCTTCCACCTTGCTGATGTTCTGCATGGCTACAAAATGAAACTTGATCCCGAGCGGTTCAAAGATTTTTTTGAAGAGGCGATAACTGCCGCCATAAAGGTCGTCGGAAGAGATGACCTCATCGCCAGGTTGCAGGAGTTTAATGACGGCATCTATGGCGGCAAGGCCTGAGGCGAAGCACAATCCATGCTGGCCATTTTCCAGGGCCGCCAGGTTTTTCTGAAGGGCATCTCTTGTGGGGTTCTGACTTCTGGAGTATTCATAGCCCTGATGTTCCCCTGGTGCTGATTGCACATAAGTGGAGGTCTGATAGATCGGGGGCATGATTGCGCCAGTGCTTGGGTCAGGTTTTTGACCGCCGTGAATCGTTTTAGTGGCAAATTTCATGGGCGAAGGGAAGAAAAATTCGTATAAATCAATAAATGTTTAAATTGTATTACGTTGATCAGCGCATGTACTATATTTAAGCTAAATTTCTGCGGTGTCTTTTCTGAATACGAGTGTGTCGGATCAACCGTTGAAGGATCAAAAAAACATTAACCCTAATCAGCCTACACTTCCCTATGAAAAAGCATCTTTCCACTGTTCTTTTCAGCTGTTTACTTCTTTGCTTTTCAGCTTGTGCCCCAACAGTGATTATTGAAACAAAAACACCTGTTAAGTCCTCCCTGAAATCACCACAAATGGTTGTGGTTTATGATGGGGAGCAATCGCTGGACTGGGTGGTTTCATTTGAGGAACGGATTGCCCGCGCTTTGCCTGGGCATCTTAATGCCATTTCGATGCGTAAAGTTTTGGTGGATCCCCACGCTACTGTTGATGAGCACGTGAAGTCGTTGCAGTCTAAAGGAATGACGACCGTACTGTTGGTGAAGCTGGTTAAAAAACCGCAGGATATGATCCTGAGCAATGATGAAGATGGTGGCAGTATCCGTGGTCGGCAGCATTTGGATGAATCCACGACCAAGACAATGGAAGATGCAGTGGTACTTCGTGCGGAATTATACGATTTGGCTACGCGCCGCTTGATGTACAATTGCCTTTCGAAAACATCTCAAAAGCACCCAACACTGGCCACGGGCAGCAGTTTTGGCAAAGCGATTGGGAAAAACCTTAAAAAAGAAGGGCTCCTTTGATCGGTTAATGGTCAAAATCAGCAATAAGAATAATCAACCTAAAAATACCTTATTATGAAAATGAATTACGCTCTATTGCTCATGGCAATACTGTTCAGTGCGTGTACGAAAACACTTGTTACGCAATCTGATAAACTTACTGATGAAGGACTGGAGGGAAAGCAAAAGATGGCCATTGTATATATGGGTGATCGCGATCCTGCTATAGAATATCTTTTTGAAAACTCGGTAGCAAAGGGTTTGCCCTCAAAGTTTAAGGCAATTTCGGCGCGGGAGCTGATTAAGGACACGACGGGAACGGTGGCAGATAACCTGAAAATATTACAGGACAATGGGGTTACCTCTTTATTGGTGGTGCAATTGGTAGATTTTTCTGTGGATACAGTGCAGTCACAGGTGGCTCAAAGCAATACCCCGAGCTTGCTCGAAGATCACTCCATGGGCTTTTACGGACATCAGTATTACGGAGTAGACGGTAGCACACAGGTCCGTGAAAAGAGCATTTCAGAATCTTTCGATAAATCCCGTCCGTTTACGGTTTCTGTTAAACGTGTGGTGCGTTTGCAGGGAGATATTTATGATGTCGCTTCGAGGGACCGTATCTATAATTGCCGAACTTCTATAGAGAACCCTCAAAGTGTGAAGGCACTCGGGAAGAGTTTTGGTAAAGCTGTTGGAAAAGATGCCAAAGAAAAACAAGCGTATTAAGGCATCATAAAAGAGGCTGTTAGTGCCTCTATATTTATTATGAGTGATTGATGAGCAGTGATGGACGATGGGCAGGTTTTATACTTCAGACCATCGATCACGGCTCATCCGTCACTTTTTTCCTGTTTTCGCCATCGGGACACCCAAGTCAAAAATTGAATAATTCCGCTAATTTTACCTGCTCTGGTTGCAACAAAAGTACTTTGTTTATTTTGCTGCCATCTGACAGTGGAACTTGAATTTCATAAATGCTTCGAGCAATTTTGATTGCCTGTTCAGGACTTAGCCCTGCCTCTTTAATATTGAGCTGTCTCTCCAACTCTTTATGTACCTTATATGCAACAAAGGAAATGCAGATATGACTCTCAATTCTTTTTTGAATCCGATGGAATATAGGTCTAATTTTTAAGTCTGTCTTCGAGATACGAAAAGCTTTTTCAATTTTCCATAGTTCTCCATAATTGGCAATGATTTCATCAGAATTACCCTCTACGTTCGTTAAATAGCCTTTTAGGCCATCCCATTTACCATCTTCCTTGAACTTCTCTTCATCTAACTGCACCTTTACCTCGCCATCAAGTTTTAAATATTTGTTATAGCCTCTGTTATTGATATTGGACTTTGTAAGCTTACCTGATGCAATATTCTTCTTGAGTTTATCAAGCCCTTTTTGTCTGTTTTTACCATCCTTTTTGGCTCTTTTGTCAGAATATGTAATAATCAGCCTTAATCCATCAGGTTGAGCTATTTCAGCAGACTCTCCATTACCCAAAGTCAAGTTTAATATTTGGTCTTTGACTTCTTTGTTCATGTTCTTAATTCTTGCTCCGAGAATAAATCCATAGCCTTTATTAAGTAGTTCTTTTACATTTTTATTAGACATGAGCCCTGAATCAGCAACAACTACCAACTTGGTAATATTATATTTGTTGCAGAACTCATCCACGATAGGCAACATGGTATGCCCTTCAAACTTATTACCTTCAAATATTTCGTAAGCAAGTGGATAGCCTCCTCTACTAACCAATAAGCCCAGTACAATTTGCGGATTTTGATGTTTCCCCTCTTTTGAAAAGCCTGTTTTTCTTAAATCATCTTGATGATCTGTTTCAAAATAAAGAGTGGTTACATCATAAAATGCAATATTCACCTCGCCTTCTAAAACTTGTTTTGAGTGTTCGAAGCTAAGATGTTGTAATATCTCTTTATACTCAGAATGAACTTTATCCATTAGCCTGTAAACAGTATTGACAGACACATTCATTCCATGATTTAACGACCAATGCTCTGTCGTCGCAAGCTTGCTTACAGGGTATTCGATGCGAGAAAATACCAATCTTCGAAATAAGAGATCACCGACAAGATTAAAGCCTATTTCGTCATAAATGGAATTTAGCAGAAGATCAATGCCAACTGATTTGACTTGATCTATTTTGTCAAGGACCTGTTGAGTTTCGGTTCTTTGATTATCGAAATTAATGACAACCTGACCAGTCTGACCATGAATCCATCGATTTGCTTCATTTTTAAGTGCTAAAATCTCGTTTGGGTCAGCCGATGAGCCAAAAGTCTTAACAACTTTGTACTTTTTTGAGGATTTATAGATGACTTGGACACTGATGCTACCACTTTTATTGAGTTTTTCACGCACAAACATGCCTTAAATTAGGCAAAATTTAGAAACGGGACACCCACTTTTGACCTATTTTTATTGTAATCGATTGATTTTTAGGATGTAGCGAAAATCAGCCAAAAAAGGTGGCGAAGACAGGACGGCTCATTCATCACTTTTTTTGTTTTTCAGCGGATTTATGATGCCGCCTCAGCAGGTGTTTGGCTCCTTCGCTACGACTGCCTGTTCATGTTGATCATCTCCCCCAAATCCTTAATGCCTTTCCAGAATGGCGTATAAGGAACGCCCCTACGGTGATTCTCCCGGCTGATTTCCGCCATGACACGCCAGTGGTCAAACAAGTCCGTATAAGCCTGCTTAAGAGAATACCCAGGATGATAAATATGGGCGGGTTCAGCCTTGGCACCATTGAGTTCCATAATCTGAATATGCTGACCTGCATAAAGGTCCTCAAGTGAGGCACACCTCAAATCGAAACGGCCATAATAAAAGCCATCGATTTGCAAGGCAATGGTATCGAACACCACCTCCAACTGTTTGTTGATCAGGTGATTTCCATTGATGAATTTGGTTCCGCGGCAGTGGTTACCGATGCTCTCCAATTCTATTAGTTGCCCTTGAGTCGGCACCTTTTCCAGTAGATAGGGCGCCTCGGTTTCAAATCGGGCCAGTTGCAAAAAAGCCCTCGGGTCGCTTTCCATCAATGTCCTGACGGATCGCTTTCCATCTCCTTTGATTTTCAGCATTTCTTTGATCACAACAGAGCTGATAGTGCCTTTTGGTGATGCAGGAAAACGTGCGTAGAAAACACCAAGCTCCAATGGGTAATCAATGTAAGGCTGCATGATGAATGGCAACCGAGCCTCCAGACAGTAAGCCGTAAGGGCCTGCTCATCCTCAATTTTCTGAACCCCCTTCCCTCTCTCCCCATAGTCAGGCTTTAATATGAAAGGGTACTGAATAGCATGCTCTCGTAAGTAATTCAGTACCTCTTCGAGTGCCGTAGGACCTGCCTGAAACAACACCGTCAGCGGACGATAGGCCTCTGGTATTTTAGCCAGAATGTCAGATTTGGACTCGCTCATCAGGCCGCCATTTTTTATGGCTGGGTTGGAAGCACTGAAATAAAATGGGGAGCCTGATTTGATCGCATGGCCAATCGAATACAAGCCCACAGGTAAATACACCAACTGCCACGGCCAGTATTCCCATGACTTTAGCTTGATCATTAGTTTTCTGAAGGAAGTCATTATTACAGGGCTTTAAGGGCGTGAAATTCTCGGCTCAAAGGTGAGTTTTTTATGTTCGTTGGTTTTTCTGTCCCAATAATGAATGAAAAACCGACCTTTCTGTTGATGAACCATCGTGGTACTGACGGTCCCCACCTGTATTGACGGGCGATCCATCATCACATCAACAGCAGGGTCGCCTATACCTGCTTTTTCATGAAATATCTGCATGCTTGCGGCATTGTGCGGATATTTTGAAAGGTGCTCCTCGAACCACTGTCGGCGCATGGCCTGCATCTCAGGGGTGTAAAGTGTGCTCGACGACCAGATGTGCGGCTCGTTTGGAGGCAGTTTTTGGATATGAACCTTTTCGCCTGTCCAGACGAGTTCATGAATATGCTGACCTTTCACGGCAATTAAAGTAAAGGGCTCAATATTGTGGCAGTCGAGGCGGGCACTGAAGGACTCAAAGGTGGAGGCGCACAGTAAATTCTTGACCAAAATTCCGCGGCTGTGGCGGTAAGGTGGAGCACTTTGGTGGAAATCAAAACCACCATTGAGTAAACATACCACATCGAAATAAGGCGAAACACCAATCCAGGTGCCTTCACCCTGCGGGTCAATGGGCATCAAAACGGGCAGGTGCCCTTCAATATGAATTTTTGGAGGAACAGCAGGCGTACGCAGGTAGCTGACATCTCGGTTGGAGGTAAAGACAAAACCATCCCGGCAAGGAACATAGCTTACGGTACACATAATATTACTCGCTTTTTTGGTGTGCCACAGTGGAGCTTGCTACTCCGAAGTTATCCGCAACTTTAACCTGCGGGAATGCGGAACGGAAAGCAACCCTTATCATGGCCATATGATGAACGGTATGTTCAATATTATAGGCGAGTTCGCGCTCAAAGCAGGAGCTCAGGGAAAAACTCAACGGATCGTTTTCATTCAAATATTCACCAGCGAGGGTAAGGGGGGTATTTTCAGCAGCATCAATAAAGGATTTGAGGTCTTCAATCACCGCCTGGCAGAAATCAAGATCTTCCTCAATACGGAGGTCACGTGCTCGGGAGTCGTAGTTTACAGTTTGATTTTTGAGCCCACTTTGAAGGCAGATAAAAAATTCAAGTGTATGGCGCACATGTTGCCCGATGGTTGAGTTTCCCAGGATTTCAACAGGGAATTGGAATGTCCTGCGGTCAAGTTGTTCAAGGGCATCACTCAGTTGGTTCAATAGATTAATTGCAACAACTTTTATGGTCATAGGATTGGTCTTTTGGTTAAATTGTTGGAGCAGCCACGCTCCCTAAAATGCTTTAACGCTCATCAAATTACATAAATAACATCAATAATTATTCATAGAATTAAAAATCATGTTCAAAAATAAAACTGCGGCAGGGAAGATAGAAATTCATTCATAACGCATAGAAATAATACAACATCACACGATAGGGTTATATTTATTTGGAGCAAAGCCATTTATTCTTGACAGAAGATTGTTTTTTTATGCAGAACCCTTAAAATTAACCCTTCATTTTACATGTTATGGCCTGTTGGCAGGTAACCTAAAAATGTTTTTAAAAAATGATGTATAACTCTTTATAATGATATTCCGTTTATAAAGAACTTTTATCCTGTATGTAAGAATAATGGCAGTTGTTCATCATACTCATTCAAAGCAGTCATACATTTATCAAAATAGCCTACAAATGAAAGTAAACAATATTCTGCAAACCATTGGGCATACCCCATTGGTGAAAGTAAACCACCTTTTCGGTAAAGATGTGGAGGTTTGGATCAAGTTAGAACGCGCCAACCCAGGCGGAAGCATCAAAGACCGTATCGCTTTGTCCATGATTGAAGATGCTGAAGAAAAAGGTCAGCTTAAAAAAGGCGGTGTGATCGTCGAGGGAACTTCAGGAAACACGGGTATCGGTTTGGCCATGGTCGCGGCGGTGAAAGGCTATCGCATTATCTTGACCATGCCAGAATCAATGAGTGTGGAGCGTCGTCGTATCTTGACCGCTTACGGTGCTGAATTGGTTTTGACACCAAAAGAAAAAGGAATGAAAGGAGCCATTGCCAAAGCAGAGGAAATCCTTGAAACCACCGAAGGCGCCTGGATGCCCCGACAGTTCGACAACCCAGCGAACCCAAAAGTACATGCTGAAAAAACAGCCAAAGAGATCATCCATGACATGTCCGAAGGATTTGACTACATGATCACGGGCGTTGGAACCGGCGGACACATCACGGGCGTGGCGAATGCATTGCAGGAGCACCACCCAAAGATGAAGGTTTTCGCTGTTGAGCCAGATGGCAGTGCGATTTTCTCAGGCAATGAGCCAGGTCCACACCCATTGCAGGGTATCGGCCCAGGTTTCGTTCCAAAGGTAATGGACAAAGAAATGCTTACCGGAGCCATTGCCGTTTCCAAAGAAGAGGCTTTTGAGTACGCTCGTCGTGCAGCCAAAGAAGAAGGCATCCTTTTGGGTATTTCTTCGGGCGCGTCCTTGGCAGCGATTGCCAAGAAATTGCCGGAAATTCCAGTAGGATCAAAAATCTTGACTTTCTGCTACGATACAGGCGAAAGATATTTGTCGGCGGAAGGGTTGTTTTAAGACTTTTCTTCAGAAAAAAATATAAAGAACTCAGCGGTGTGGTGTCGCTGAGTTTTTTTGTGAAGATGCTTTTGTTCACCTTTTTGGCGCAATTTTCGCAACCCCTTGAATCCGAGTACAATCAATCAGGTGAAGGTCAGTGGGTTTATTGATCAAATAAATAAATAATTCTTGGAAAAACTCAGCCTATGGTGCTGATAATTCGGGAAATAAGCCCTACATTTGCACCTCAATTAATTAGAGGGACGTGTTCCTTCAATAACGTTTTACGTTTTTAAATTTAGAAAAATGGCTGTTAAAATCAGATTAGCGCGTCGTGGACGCAAGAGAAAACCAATTTACAACTTGGTAGTTGCTGATTCAAGATCACCACGTGATGGTAAATTCATCCAAAACTTGGGTATCTACAATCCTAACACAAACCCTGCAACTGTAGACTTCGACGAAGATGCAGCATTCGAATGGGTAATGAAAGGTGCTCAACCAACGGACACAGCTCGCACATTGTTGTCATACAAAGGTGTAATGTTCCGCAAACACCTTCAAATCGGTGTAGCTAAAGGTGCAATCACTCAAGAAGCTGCTGACGAGAAATTCAACGCATGGAAAGAAGCTAAATTGGCTAAAATCGAGGGTAAAATCGCTCGTTTGGCTGGTGATGCTGATAAAGCTGCTAAAGCGCGTTTCGATGCTGAAGCTAAGAAAAACCAAGATCGTGCTGACGCTATCGCAACTCGTAAAGCTGAAGCAGAAGCTGCTGCTCAGGTTGAAGAGGCTGCTACTGATGAGGCAGAGGGCGAAGCTCCTGCAGCAGAAGAAACTGAAGCATAAGATATTCATAGCCGATGCGTATAGATCAGTGTTTTGAATTAGGGTACATTACCAAGCGGCATGGCTTGCAGGGGGATGTGAATGTTGTCTTAGATGTTGACACTCCTTCCAACTATATCGATTTGGAAGCTGTATTCCTTGAACACGGAGGTAGTTTGGTGCCTTACATTGTGGAGGATATCCGCATGAAAGGTGATCAGGCGATATTTACTTTTGAGGGTGTGGAAACACCCGAAGACGCTGATGCATTGAAAGGGATAAAGCTGTTCTTGCCATTGGAGGTTTTACCTGATTTGGGCGAGGGCAAATTTTATTACCACGAAATTGTTGGCTTCCGAATGGTGGATGTCAATCACGGAGCATTCGGAACAGTGAAAACTGTTTACGATAATGATAAACAACCATTGATTGCCGTTGACGCCAATGGCAAGGAGGTTTTGGTTCCGATGGATGATGACATTTTAACCAAAGTAGATAAAGAAGCGAAGGTAATTGAAACCCAATTGCCGGATGGTTTATTGGAAGTATATTTAGAGGATTAGCAGGGTATGAGAATTGATATTATTTCCGTTGTACCGGAATTGGTTGAAAGTCCTTTGGGGCACTCAATCATGAAGCGTGCGCAGGATAAGGGGCTGATCACCGTTGAGTTACATAACTTGCGTGATTTTTCTACCAATAAATACCGCCAAATTGATGATTATCCCTTTGGTGGTGGGGCCGGAATGGTCATGATGGTAGAGCCGATTATTAAGTGCATAGATTCACTGAAGGCAGAACGGGAGTATGAAGAGATCATATACATGAGCCCTGACGGAGAGCTTTTCGAGCAGCGTATAGCGAACGAACTGGCCTTCAAAGGGGGAAACCTGATCATTCTCTGTGGACATTATAAAGGGGTGGATGAGCGTATTCGCGAACATTACATTACCCGTGAAATCAGCATCGGGGATTATGTCCTGTCAGGTGGTGAGTTGGGCGCTGCAGTCGTAACAGATGCAATTGCCCGATTAATTCCGGGTGTTTTGGGCGATGAGACCTCTGCACTGACCGATTCCTTTCAGGATGGTCTGGTTGCTCCACCGGTTTATACTCGACCTGCGGATTACAAAGGTTGGGAAGTGCCCAAGGTATTACTTTCCGGAGATCACAAGAAAATCGAGGCTTGGCGTTTTGAGGAATCCGTAAAGCGCACGCGCGAGCGTCGTCCGGCATTACTCAAGGATGCTGATTCAAAAAAATAAGAGCGGATCAGCCGCTCCTTTGCAGTTAAATAATTCAGACATGGTGTCCTGCGAGGGCACGATAAGATTACAATAATGAGCGATCTAATTAAATTCGTTGAAGCTGAGAACAGCGAGCGCCGTGCAGCGCTTCCTAAGTTCAAAGCCGGTGATACTGTAAACGTACACTGTAAAATTAAAGAGGGTAACAAAGAGCGTATCCAGCAATACCAAGGTACTGTAATGCAAATTCGCAACGCAGGATCTAACGGTGAGACTTTCACAGTTCGTAAAATCTCTTCAGGTATCGCAGTAGAGCGTATCTTCCCAATGCTTTCACCAAATGTCGATAAAATCGAAGTTGTTCGTTTAGGTAAAGTACGTCGCGCACGTCTTTTCTACCTACGTGGACGTCAAGGTAAAGCTGCTCGTATCAAAGAGCGTAGAGCAAACTAATTTTTCTCTTCGGAGAAATAAAAATACGAAGCCGATCCCTACAAGGGGTCGGCTTTTCGTGCGTTATCAGGTTTTTGTTGGTCTTGGCAGTACATTCCACTCTTCCCGAATGATCGATGCTCAAATCACCATTTCGATGCCATGCCGAAAAATGAGGGTATCGTCAGCTGTGTTGAATTTTCCCAAAGCAGCAAATGATTGACAAGAAAGCGAGGCAAGCCGAATTTGCGCGGATTTTTTTTACCGAAAAGTGACGGTTAACAATTTAATCACTAAGCTATAATTGTCAGAAGTAAATTACTTGGTGAATAATTCGGCTTAAAATCTGCAGGTTAAATACTTTCAGTATCCATAAACTAATGGACAGTATGGATGAGTGGAGCACCACAGCCAATTCCCTATTTCAGGAAACAATACCTCCCCTCCGCTTTGTTGAAAGAAAAGACAACAGTACCGTTCGTCGTTCAACAAAAGTAGTTTCCCATGAAATCAGTTACATTTAATCCCTCAACAAATCAATTTGAATACCATGCAACCACTGCAGCAACTCCCCCATTACAGGCTAATGATGTGCTGGTGGAAGTAGAAGCCTGTGCACTGAATCCTGTAGATGCCAAAATTATCGACTGGAAAGGGATGGTCGGCACCGAAATGAATGCCCACTGGGTGGTAGGCCTGGATGTTTGTGGCCGCATAAAAGCACTGGGTGCAGCAGTTAAAGGCTGGAAAGTTGGCGACCGCGTGCTTTACCATGGCAATATGTTCAGACCCCACGGTGGCCTGGCCTCCTTGGCTGTGCACGATGCCGATACCCTACTTTCTGTTGCTGATGAAATACAGGCGCATATTGCTGCCGCCATGCCCTGTGCTGGCTGGACGGCCTGGCGGGCACTGGTAGATAAGCTCAAAGTAAATGCGCAGGATCGCCTATTGGTGATTGGAGGATCTGGAGGTGTCGGTTCGTTTGCTGTGCAGATTGCCAAAAATGTTTTGCAGTGCCCACAGGTAATCGCCGTTTGCTCCACCTCAAACATCGCATTTGTAAAAAGTCTTGGGGCTGACGTGGTGATTGATTACCGAAAGGAGGATATTCTGGAACGGGTGAAAGCACTGACTGACGGTGAAGGCGTTACAAAAGCTTTTGATACCATCGGGGGAGATAATGATGTGGTGGCCGCCAATGCCCTGGCCTTTGATGGTGAAATGCTTGAACTGGTAGATGTTGTTCGCCCACAGGATTATGATCAGCCTTTCCAAAGAGGGATGAGCTTTCATCAGCTGGCTTTGGGTGCAGGACATGGTTTTGGCGACAGGGGAAAAGCAAGCATTATTACGGCAGGGCAGGGATTTATGGCGGCTTATATGCGTGGACAAATCAGGCTGCCGCAGGTAAAAGTCATTCCGCTTTCTGTAGCCCCCCTACATTTACAGGCTTTTCATGACAAAAAAACGGTCGGAAAAGTAGTGGTGGATATGAAACTGTAACTAAAGGGAAAGGAAGCAAAAGGCAGAAATCAGCAGCCAAAAGATCCACTGAAACAGGCGAAAGATATTTCCCTTAACGGGTAATGTAAGGGCAACAGCAAACTGAGCGATGCCCAAGCCCAAATATAAAACCGCCCAAAGTAAAATAATGTCTTTGGGGTGTTCAAATCCCAAATGGTGCCCAAAACCAAAGCTCAGTAATAATACCGCAGTGAGCACAAGGATGACCGACATATAATGAAAAAGACTTTGCATGACCTTGCGGGGAATAAGTGCAACATTGGCCTGCAGTATCGGGCGCAGGAAATCCTTCGTGCCCATTGTAAAATGACCAATACAGGCGAAGGTAGCGAGCAAGCCTGCGGCAATAGTGAAGTAGTTCATGGGAAAGTATAATGCTTTTCAAATGAACTATTTTTTATCACTTTTGATTTTAATGCAGTAAAGATAAAAAGTGGGAAGCGGCGCTTTTTTGTGGTGTAACTATAATGATTTGTACACAAGCGCGGCGATTCCTTTTAGTAGATTGTTCCCATTCAACAACACACTTTTAGGTGTTCAATCTTCTTTATGCAAAGATTTTTTAATATGCGATTTCTCTTTTTTATAGGCCTATTATGTGCTGCCTTGCACTCATCTGCTCAGGGCATTCAGCAAGACTTATCCTTTGCCGGAGCTGCCATTTCGAGAACCATGTCTGCTTTAGCTGAAAGTAATTTGACTCCTGCGGCTAATCACAGAAAGATGAAAATCCTCTTTTTAGGGCAGTCCATTACCGCCGGACAGGGTAGCGATCAGTTTAAATGGACGAAAGACCTTCAGGAGTTTCTTCAGCAGCAGTACCCCTATCAGCCATTTGATTTTCAGGTAGAAGCTTATGGTGGGTTTACCGCGGACCTCCTTCGGCCAACACTCAAGTTCAATGCAATTCCTTTTCAGCCTGATTTAATTGTACTTCATGCTTATGGTACCGCCGAAGATTATGAGATGCTGCTCAATGATTTAAGGCGCAATACTTTTGCGGAAATTATGGTGATGAATCACCATGTACAGCAGTATAATTTGGCAGAGGATGACCATTTCAGTACGGTCGAGCTACCTGCACTTTGTATCAAGTATGGTGCGCAATTGATCGATATCCGTACGCCTTGGAAACAGTATCTGGAGATGCATCAATTATTACCGACGGATTTGCTTTCGGACTATATCCATCCAAATGATCGAGGCTACCGATTATTAGCTGAAATTATAAAACCCCACTTTACAATTTCGCCACACTTGAAGGTTGACCCATTGGAAGAACTAACAGAAATGGTGCTTGGTGAAGACTTGAATTTTGAAGATAGTATTTTGACTTTTTCATTTCACGGAAGTGCATTGGAACTGTTGGTTGATCGGTCGATGAGCGGCGGCACATTCAAAGTGTGGATCGATCAGCAGCTTGTAGAGGATATGCCTGATACTTATGGGTGGACAAAGCCCGAACTGCCTCATTGGAGCTTCCCTTGGGGAGGAGGTTTTATTGGCTTGAATAGTGAATCGGCTTTACAACAAGAAGACTGGGCACTGGAAATTACAGCATGGCAAAGCGCCGAAGACTTCTCTTTTAAAGTTACAGGCAGCAAAACGGGAGATGATGGCACGGGAAATTGCAAAGAAACGTTTATTTCAAATTCTAAGCGACTTGTGATCTCCCCTTCTGATTGGTTTATGGTAGTCCCTGTTTCCGCCGGGAGCCCCATAAATGTAGGGGATGTGATTCGGTGGAAAAGTAAATGTTTTGGGCAATCGGTAGTCAGGATAAATACTGATGAGGAAGGTGCAGCAGTGCCGATTGCTCAAGGTCTGAAAGATCAGGCTCATATGGTACAAGTTCAGCATGTAGATGGCCAACAAGAGATTATTAAAGCTTTTCGAGCTTATAGAACAGTATTCCCTGAAGCGCGATTTTCCTTAAATATTGATGACCAGGTGTTAGAATGTGCGGCAGACTTTGAGGGAGAAATATTTGTGGATGTGGAGGCTAATACGCCTTGGGTGGTTAGCACAATGGAGGACTGGATATCAGTAAAACGAATCGAACAGGACAAGCTGGCAATTGTGCTTGAGGGTGTAAATCACCAGCTGAATGCTCGAAAAGGGGAAATTAAAGTTCAGGCTTTTGGCCATGCGCCTGTTTTAATATCGCTTACCCAACTTGGGCTGCCATCTTCTTCATCGAGTACAAAACCCTATTGTACGGTGTCTCCAAATCCAGCATCTTCTACCCTTTCTGTTCAGAGTGCCAGGCCAATTATGGAGGTGAGAATGTTGAATTTGAAGGGACGCCAGGTTTTAAAAAAAACGGTAGGAAAAAAACAGGACACACTTGATGTCAGTGCGCTTGCGGATGGGCAGTATCTCGTGCAATTGGTTTTTAGGGACCATACACAAACCTCCAAACTGATGATTTTTCATCAGTAAAAATATCATGGAGATTCACGGACACCAAGTTGGAATGTAAAGTAAATTTTATTTGAAAAATGAGTATTGCTGAAGGTATACAAGCATCATTATAAATGAAAAAATCACCTAATATGAAACCTATTTATTTTTTGCTGACTTCGCTTCTGCTCCTTGTGAGCTGTACGTCAAAAACGGTCAGCCCATTAAGCTTACCAGAAATTATACAGGCGGGTGTTGTTTTTCAGCAGCAAGAGCCAATACGTATTTGGGGATGGGGCAGTGCAGGGGAAAAAGTTCATTTAAAAGCCTCCTGGATGCAGGAGGAGCAAATCAGCCATATAGCTGCTGATGGCCGGTGGGAAATAATACTGCCTGCACAACCTGTACGGCGCAATGAGTGGCTGAAAGTTTTCAGTCGTACAGATACCTTATTGGTTGATCCTGTAAATTTTGGGGAACTTTGGTGGATTGCTGGGCAGTCGAATGCAGAATTTTCTTTAGACAAAGCCGATAGTTATCCTGAATTACAGACCGAGGGGATGAATCCCGATGTTCATCTTTTTCAGGTACACAAAGTGATGAGCCCTCATGTACAGGACCGGGCAATGGGACAGTGGTGGAATGGAGATGTTCAACAGGCGGCTAACTTCAGTGCTATCGGATATTACTTTGCTGACTCTTTGCAAAATGCATTAAACTGCCCCGTGGGCATTATTCAAACGGCTTGGGGAGGTACACCAATTAAGGCTTGGCTGCCGACAGAGCAAGAGCATTTACTCGCTTCAACAACCGCCTGGCCGTTGAGGGAAAGCAGGTATTTAGACACAAAAATTCAGGCGTTACAGGACAGTATTATGAAGATCAGAAATGCACAGATGCTGCTTGATCAGCCCATGGCGGCCTTTGCGATTCCTGAAAAAACGGAGGGAACCATCAGGCTACCTGCCGATTGGGCGGAGACGACTGTAGGCGAAACGGAAGGGATTGTTTGGCTGGAAAAAGTGGTGGAAGTTCCGCAGGATTTTTGGGGAACTGAAGTAACGATCTCGCTGGGGCAAATTGATGAAATGGACATGACATTTTTAAATGGTAACGGGGTGGGGAGTCATCGAAAAATCGGTGACTGGAAGGTACACCGTAAATATAAAGTGGCTCCGGATTTTACCAATGGCCATAGTGCTACGGTGGCTGTAAGGCTTATTAACACCATGGGGGCAGGTGGATTACTCGGCCCTGCAGAAGAGATGTTCCTTAGCAATGGACGAGACAGCGTGCCTTTGAGTGGGAAATGGAATTACAAAAAAGAGACGGTTTTCCCTCCGCAACCGAATTTTTACCATACACAGCAGTCGGGGGTAATGTATAATGGAATGGTGGTTCCGATAATGCCAATGCCCGTCAAAGGAATGATTTGGTATCAGGGGGAGCAGGATGTGAGCGAACCTAAGGCCTATGGGCAAAGCCTCCAAAAGCTTATTGGACATTATCGCAAACTTCAGAAAAAGCCAGACCTTCCTTTTTTGGTAGTTGAAATTGCCCCTTTTGATTATGGGAGGCAGATTAATGCCGCAGAGTTCAGAAGTGAACAGTTGCGAGTGTGTGAATTATTGTCAGGTGTTACTTTAATCGGGACAGCAGATGCCGGTGCAGCAAATGATATTCATCCAAAGGATAAAAAGACCATCGGGTTTCGTGCAAGTCAACTTGCTTTGGGGGAGGTGTATCAACAGCCGGAGGCCGTAAAAAATAGGATGTTGGACACATTTAAATTTCAGGGACATAAAATCAGTGTTGCACTGAAAAATAGTGGAGACCTGAAAATGATACCTTTTTCAGGCTTGCAGCCATTTAAAGTATGGACGGCATCGGGGGGAGCGTACACCCCTAAGGTTACTGTGGAGGGAGGCAAAATTTTGCTTGAAGGCAGAAGGGGCGATCATCTTATTGGGGCGAGTTATGGTTGGGAAAACTACTATGTGCCTACTGTTTTCAGTACGAAAGGAATTCCTGTTCTACCCTTTAAAATTAGGGCAGCCGCAGATTGATGTTATCCATTAAAAAGAAAGGGGCTGTTACCTAATTTTATCCTTAAATCAGCATACCAATAAGCGCACTCATTTCTCATTTTCGAGGGTAAAAAATCTTGTAGGCAGGTGTACTTTAAAACCTGCCTTTAGCTTTCAGCCCAAGGAAAACAAAGCGTGACCATTTGGAGGTAAATCATGAAATACCAATTATGCAACAGCTCCTATGTGCGATTATTTTTATTCCGTCGGCAATTTAGCCTTTTTGGCAACGTCGAAACATTTCTGGAAGCAGGCCAAAGTCAGTTCAGCATCTTCAAGTGCATTGTGTAAATCCCCTTCCCGCTTAAGGTCAAAGAATTCAGCAATATGATTGAGGCTTCTGCGCTTGGGTACTTCAAGCCCATTGTTTTTCATGATCATGAAGGCAAAAGTGCTGATGCTGAGCAGATCGATCAGCTTGTAAGCAAAAGGCCACTTCATGTTTTCACGATAATAGGCTTCCTGCAAAAAATTAATATCATTCATCACCCCTTGCCCACACAGGACAATGTCGTGGAAATTTTTGGTATTTGATCTTTTGAGGGTCGTCTTTACCCACTCCTCCAGGTTTTCAAGCACTTCGTACATGGCAGGTGCATCCAACAGGTCATATTTCGACAAACCATGGATTTCTTCCGCCTTTACCGAAATGGTATTGATATTTTCAGGGCATACATTGGATTCAAATTTAGCGATCTCATTCCAGTCGTTATCCACCAGCACCGCCCCCACTTGGATGATGTCATGAATTTCGGGATCAGGACCACTCATTTCTAAGTCAAATACTAAATATGGCATTTATTTTCTGTTGTTTTTATTATGGTCTATAGCAGTGCTAAAGGTAAAAATTAATTGCTTATAATAATATAACAGGATAAAGTTAAATTTATAGAGTGCACTATGACTTCACTGAAAATAAAAAAAGCGCAAAATTTTCATCTTGCGCTTTCAGTATATTTTTTAGGGTACATCATTAGCCAATGGCACACTATCTCGCGATTGCGAAAAAGGGGCACTGGCATCGTTAGCGGATGCTCTCCATAGGAAAAATCGACTTTCCCTGTGATGCTGTACTCCGATTTTAAATGCTATTTATTGGGTTATTCTACCGTAACAGATTTTGCTAAATTACGAGGCTGATCGACATTACAGCCGCGTAGTACCGCAATATGATACGACAATAACTGAAGTGGAATAGAGGCCACCAATGGCATAAATGCCTCGTGGGTGTTAGGGACTTCAATCACATGATCAACCATTTTTGGAATCAACACATCTCCTTCCGACACAATGGCAATTACTTTCCCCTTACGTGCTTTTACCTCCTGAATATTGGAAACAACTTTGTCGTAAGAGCCATCGCGGGTGGCGATAAAACATACGGGCATTTCTTCGTCAATCAGTGCGATCGGCCCGTGTTTCATTTCAGCAGCAGGGTAACCTTCAGCATGGATATAGGAAATTTCTTTCAGTTTCAGAGCACCTTCCAAAGCCACTGGGAAGTTATAGCCACGGCCAAGGTATAGGAAGTTTGATGCATCTTTATACAGCCCCGAGATATTTTTAATTTCTTCTTCAGATTTCAGTGCCTTTTCTACTTTGGCTGGAATTTGCTCCAAATGTGCCAGCATTTCACGGAAACGGATATCAGAGATTGTTCCTTTTTGTTGTGCAACCTTCAGGGCGATCATAGAAAGTACCGACAATTGTGCGGTGAAGGCTTTAGTAGAGGCTACCCCAATTTCAGGGCCGGCATGGGTATAAACTCCAGCATCCGATACGCGGGAGATCGAAGAGCCCACCACATTACAAACGCCCAATACGGTGGCGCCCCGTGATTTTGCAATTTCCATTGCAGCCAGAGTATCGGCAGTTTCACCAGACTGCGAAATGGCAATCAGGATATCCCCTTCGTGAATAATCGGGTTGCGGTAACGGAATTCAGAAGCGTATTCAACTTCCACTGGAATACGGCAGAATTCTTCAAAAATATATTCCGCCACCAAACCAGCATGCCAGGAGGTTCCGCAAGCGGCAATGATAATGCGATCGGCCTGACGGAGTTTTCTGAGGTAATCACGAATTCCGCCCAGGGTCAGGCTGCCTTCGGCAGCATTCAAACGCCCACGCAAACAATCGGCGATAGAGCGGGGCTGTTCATTAATTTCCTTGAGCATGAAATGGTCATAGCCTCCTTTTTCAATCGCCTCAAGTTCCAGATCAAGCAGGGTAATTTCAGGAGTTGCCACAACATCATCGGTGTTTTTGATGTGCAACTCACTGCCATTCATAATGGCAATTTCATTATCGTTCAGGTAGATCACCTCGTTGGTATATTCAACAATTGGCGTAGCATCTGAAGCAAGGAAGAATTCATCTTTCCCAAGGCCAATCACCAATGGAGAACCTTTACGTGCGGCAATCATCAAATCTGGATCGTCTTTAGAGATGATGGCGATCGCATAAGCACCCACAACGCGTTTCAATGCCAGGCGAACGGCTTCTACCAAATCCACATGGTTACTTTCTTTGATGAACTCAATGAAATGAATCAGTACTTCGGTGTCGGTTTCTGAAGAAAATTCATGCCCCTGGGCAATCAGTTCTTTTTTGATTGAAGCATAGTTTTCAATGATACCATTATGGATAATGGCCAGGTTTTTTGATTCTGAATAATGCGGATGCGCATTAACATCATTTGGCTCTCCGTGAGTGGCCCAACGGGTATGTCCGATACCAATGGTGGAAGAAGTGTTTTTATCAGCAATAAATTGCTGGAGTTCGGCCACTTTCCCTTTTTTCTTGAATACAGAAAGCTCGGGGTTAAGCAAGGCAATACCCGCACTGTCGTAACCGCGATACTCCAGTCGCTGGAGTCCTTTGATGATGATTTCGGCAGCTTGGCGATGTCCTTTGTAGGCTACAATTCCACACATATTGGCAGTAATTTATATCGTTAGTATTGGTTATATTTCAATTATTGAAGGTGAAATAACACCTTTTGCTTAAGAATTCAAAAATAGCGCTTTAGCACACCGAAGGCGTTGTGATAGAGTTTGTAATAGATATTATTTATTAAGCCGCCTTTTGGCTTTACTTTCTTTTTTTGAGGAAATAATTAGTATGGTGGTCTTTAAAATATGGTTAGAACGGTAAACAATTCTACCCTATTCGGGCTATTCGTATGGTATGATAGATTTAACAAGGAATAATTTTCGATAAATATTTTTTTTCACTACTTAGGGTAAAAATCATATTATGAATTACTAAAATCATATAATGTAATGTTTGGTATCGCTGCCGCATTTTTATTCGGCAGCAGGCATCCTTTTATATTGAAGGATAATTGTGCTATTTCGTATTCGGTCAAAACAGTAAAAAATAAACAATGGCTAAGGCAAAAATCAAAACGGCATATTTCTGTTCAAATTGTGGCTATGAGGCTCCGAAATGGTTAGGCAAATGCCCCTCCTGCCAAAAGTGGAATACATTCGCCGAGGAAGTGATTGAAAAATCTACCAAAACCCGCTTCGCTTCTGCAGATGCGGCTGCGGGTGGCAGCGCGTTCCGGAAAGCCGCGGCAAAGGCCGTAACGCTGAAAGATATTCAGGTACAGCAGGAGCACCGCTTTGATGCCCACGATCAGGAACTGAACAGGGTGCTGGGCAGTGGTATTGTACCTGGTTCGCTGGTACTGATCGGTGGAGAGCCTGGAATTGGTAAATCGACCCTGATGCTGCAGGTGGCTTTGAAGCTTATCGCTCATAAGGTGCTGTATGTTTCTGGGGAGGAAAGTGCACAGCAGATCAAAATGCGGGCTGATCGTATTGCCACTAAAAATAACAACCTGTTTGTCCTGACAGAAACCGATTTGGATAAGGTGTTTAATCAGGTGAAGGAAGTGAAGCCCGAAATCCTGGTGATCGATTCCATTCAGACTTTGGGCTCTGCAACGATCGATTCTGCTCCGGGAAGTATCTCGCAGGTGAAAGAATGTACTGGGGAACTGATGCGATTTGCCAAGGAAACCAACACCCCGACCTTCATTATTGGGCACATTAATAAAGACGGAAATATTGCGGGCCCCAAGGTGCTTGAGCATATGGTAGACACTGTTTTGCAGTTTGAAGGCGACCGACACCTGAGCTACCGTATTTTGCGGACCATCAAAAACCGTTTTGGATCTACAAGTGAGTTGGGTATCTATGAAATGCGCAGTGATGGACTTCGGGAGGTGAACAACCCTTCAGAAGTACTCATCTCTCAGCGTGAAGAAGAACTCAGCGGCGTAGCCATCGGTGCAACATTAGAGGGCAACCGACCTTTGCTCATCGAGACGCAGGCCCTCGCCTCCCCTTCGACTTATGGAACACCACAGCGCGCGACCACAGGTTTCGATAATAAACGCTTACAAATGCTGATTGCCGTTTTGGAGCGTCGTGGAGGCTTCCGACTTGGCATGCGCGACATCTTCCTCAATATCGCTGGAGGCGTGAAAGTGCAAGACCCTGCCCTTGACCTGGCAGTGGCGGCAGCCTTGGTATCTTCTTTTGAGGAGGTCGCAATTCCACCGACCGTCTGCTTTGCGGCAGAGATTGGCCTTGGTGGGGAAATCCGTGCGGTAACGCATGTTGAAAGCCGAATTGCCGAAGCGGAAAAAATGGGCTTCCAGACGATTTATGTATCCAAGTTTGGGCTGAAAGGGATTGATTTCAACAAGTATGGCATTCAGATTCGTGCCTACGGAAAGCTGGAGGATATCTTTCAGGATTTATTCAATTGATATAAAAAATAAGACAAAAGTAAGAGGTTTCCTCGCTTTGGTAACCTATTTGTGCTATGGGAGTTAATCACTTACCATAAAAAAGATAGAAAATGCAAAACGGAACAGAAGTTGCCGCAGGCGGTTTGACCTCAATCGTAATGATTGTCCTGCTGGCCATTCAAATTATTGCCTATTGGAAGATTTTCACCAAAGCTGGTGTGGCTGGATGGAAAGCCCTTATCCCGATCTATAATCTTTATGTACATTTGGGGATTGTCCGAATGCCTCAGTGGATGATTATCTTGGCAATCATCCCACTCGCTAATATTTATCTTTTGGTTAAACTTAGCTTGGAGACCGCCAAAGCTTATGGTAGAGGAACAGGCTTTGCGCTGGGGTTGATCTTCCTGACGCCTATCTTTACCTTAATTCTTGGCTTGGATGATTCGATTAAGTATCGATACGGCAAACAACAAAAGCAGGCCTACGGTGGACCTCAAATCCGATAAGTTGGATTAACCTTATTTTCTTGTAAAAGAAGATAGTGTATCATAAATACAAAAGCCCGAAGCTGATCTTTTCAATGATCGGCTTCGGGCTTTTTTATTAAAGAGAAATTCTACTTTCTCAACAGCTTCCGCTTCTGCTCACTGAATTCTTGTTCAGTAAGAATCCCGCACTCCTTCAGTTCATGAAGCTTTCTCAATTCATCTGCAACGTTGGTAGAGGTCACAGGGCGAGCATGTTGCTGATGCGCTTGCTGATAATTAAATCCTATGTTTTGAACACCACCATTGTATTTATCAGCAAACTCTCTGTCATTCATGATCAGTAATTGAATACCATCAATCAAACCGATCAGTGCAGGGATGTAAGTCCAACAAAAGACAATGGACAAAATGCCATAATGCGTCGGTCTTTTAAGGTAAAAATGCTGAATACCCAAAGCACCAAGGAAAAAGGCAAGCAGCGCTGCGATGAGTTTATCTTTCATGTCAAGTATTGTTTAGTAAATGAATAAGACGATGATTTCTGATGATGTTCTGCGTCTTTTTTGTTCTTGCAAAAAAAAATGCAAGGCTGAACTCCAAGGATACAAATTAAAGCACTGCCGCTTTGAATCTATACTAAAAACCTAAACACAAAAAAAAGTGCAAGAAGAAACTCCTGCACTTTTTTAGAAATCTATATTCGGCAATTTAGATTCGGATACCCAATGTTACATTGAAGGTTCTGTTCTTATAAGAGTTATGGTTAAAAGCTTCTGTTGCTTTGAAAGCGTCATTTAAGCCCCAACCGTAGTCAGCATCCAAAGTGAAGAACAATACATCTACACCAAGACCTGCTTTTACCGACCACTGTGTAGATTCAGTATCAAAAGCACCCAATCCATGTGACAATGACCCTTTGTAGCCAAACCCTACCTGAGGACCTGCATACGCACGGAATTTGAACATGTCGGAGTTGATAAAGTTGTAACCCACTAACACAGGAATTTCCCAGCCTTTCTGATCGAAACTCACGCCTTCAAAAGCTTGTTTCGCCATAGCTGAATTTGGGACATCTACTTTGGCAGTATATTTTGCATAGAATAATCCTGGCTGAACGAAGAATTTATCTCCGATACGAACACTTGCACCAAAACGGTAACCTGCCTGCGCAGAGAACATATCATGGTTTGGTTTTGAAACCGTCATACCAACAGCAGGAATAACATGTATCTGTGCTTGAGCTTGCAGCCCAACGAACATCATTAATGCAACAAATAATACGGATAGTTTTTTCATGATCGTTAAGTTTTGTTTTTTCTTTTTTTAGGTAGTTGATCATGATGTTTCAAAAGTCATACCATTTGAGGAAATAAGAATAAAATAGCAGGCTGAGGATCTGAAGGTTATGGTGTTTTTATAAATAAAATGTATAATTTAAGCATAAGAAATAGCCCGTTCAGCCTTCCAAATCAGTTTTCAACCGAATAAATAAATCTAAATTTTTTTCAGGAAAATAAATTTTATAGATCGAAAGGTGTTTTTAGCGGACAACCAGAGGGAGAGGTGTAGGGAGCAAAAAAAGCACCTGAGCAATTGCCCAAGTGCTTTTTAATGGAAGTTATAGTGCCATAGTCTTTTATAGCCTTATCCCGAGTGTTAAGTTGAATGATCTGCTTTTGTAAGAGGTAGAATTTCCAGCTTCTGTAATTGTAAAGGAATCGCTGAGGCCCCAACCATATTCGGCATCAAGGGTAAAGAAAAGTACATCGATACCAAGGCCCGCTTTAAGGGTCCATTGGGTGGAATTGGTATCAATACCATCGAAGCCCTGCGAGATCGAGCCCGTATAGCCAAAGCCGAACTGTGGCCCAAGGTGCCCTCTGAATTTGAAAGCGTCAGAATTGATGATATGATAACCGATCATGACAGGAATTTCAAAGCCTTCATGGTCGTACTTGATATCGCCGGCATTATTGGAGAAAGCATCTTTATCCAACTCTGCACTGTTTTTGGTGTAAAAGAACCCTGGCTGTACATACAGCTCCTCACCTATTCTTACATTCAGCCCAAGCCGATACCCTGCTTTAGCGGTTTCGGCATCTTTATTAACCGACGAGACGGTTAATCCTGCAGAAGGAATCAGGTGAACTTGCGCCTGTGCCTGAAACCCAAGCAAACACAGGAGGACAACGATCAGGGAAGTAAACTTTTTCATAGTAGTTTTTCAGTTGTTTTGTTGTTAGAAGAGATGTTTGAGGGGATTGTTTAAGATTAACTCGACTTCTTTCTGCGTGGTGTTAATATGTGATGATAATTTATTATCTTGTCAGGATGCGCAAAGTGGTGTAATTCAAGTGCTTATTTTATGCGCAGTATTTAATGCTAAACATGGTGCTGTGATTTTATTAACGACGACGCATCGCATTTATTGAAGAATGATCCTTTTCTAAATGACCTTCAATTAAGCCCTCTTTTTTCAATCTTTTCTGCACACCAATAGTTGTTGCAATATGCTACAATCATATATTCCCTTATTTCCATTAGAGATTGTGATCTTCCCGACGGAGAAGGTTAATCTGCATATTTTTGAGCGCAGGTATAAGCAGATGATCCATGATTGTATGCGTGGTGATCGTGTGTTTGGTATTGTATCGAGCCTGAATGGTGAAATAAAATATGGAACGACGGTGCTGCTGAAGTCCATTAATAAAGTGTATAACGATGGCCGAATGGATATTCAGGTGGTGGGGCAGCGTGTTTTCGAGGTCGAGGAGTTTGAACAGGTCAAGCATTCAAGGGAATACCCCGCAGGGCTGATTCATTATTTGCCGAACGATATGGTCGTAAAAGAGGATCAGGTGATGGAGCTTAAAGAGCAGATCACCGAATTTTTTCAGGCGCTGGAAATGGTGGGGCGCGTAGGCTTTAACCAGCAACCACAGGCTTTTGGTATTGGGCACTATCTTGGGCTTTCGATTGATCAAAAATATGCCCTTTTACAGCTGCAGCAGGAAACCGAGCGTCAGGAGTTTTTGATCCACCACCTGCGCGAGACTATTCCTGTGGCACGGCAGTTTAATGAGTCCAAGCGACGGATCAAGATGAATGGGCATTATAAATATTTTGACCTCGGCGACGATTTCCGCCCGAACGAAGGCCAGCATGAAAATTGATTTAACATCCTTGTTCAAATTCGTTCCAAATTGAATATTATTGGTTTTCAGGCGACATTTTCAGGCTTTTCAATCCTCGGAATTTCCTTTTTTGCTTACACTCCTTAGTTTTGTATAAATAAGTAGCTGATCACTTTTCACTTATTGGGTATGCTTTTTCAAATCGGAATGACCATATTTATAAATAGGTGATCGGTGGCTTGTGCTTAGCGATCGGTAAATACAATACCAGTCACCACCAAAGTGTATAATGATCAGTCTACAATACCAACCGTAATCTATTAATCTAACCGTATGATTGCCACCCAAGTCTCCGCTTTCGGGGAAGTCTTATTATATATTATCGGCTCAGCCCTGTTCGTTATGCTGACCTATTTTGGGTCGTGGCTCTTTCGCCCCGATCGTCCTAATGAGGAAAAAAACACCACTTACGAGTCTGGAGAAGATACCGTAGGCTCGGCGTGGGGGCAGTTCAACATGCGGTTTTATATTATCGCCCTGCTCTTTATTCTCTTTGAGGTGGAGATCGTCTTTCTGTTTCCGTGGGCGACTGTTTTTGGGGATAAGAACTTAATTGCCGAGACCAACGGTTTGTGGGGCTGGTTTGCCATAACCGAGATGATGCTTTTCATCTTCATCCTTGCCCTCGGCCTGGCTTATGTATGGGGAAAGGGTTTCCTTGACTGGGAAAAACCTGAAGTGAAGCTGCCCAAGGCCAACAGCCGCGTACCAGAAGAAATGTACGAGCGCCTCAACGATCAATATTAATCTGTTATCACCTTTACCTAATTTATACCGATGGGACTGTTAGATCAAGAGTTTACCAAAGGAGGCGTCATCATCTCCAAGGTTGATGACCTGCTCAACTGGGCACGGCTGTCGTCCCTGTGGCCGATGGGCTTCGGCCTGGCATGTTGTGCCATTGAAATGATGGGTGCCTATGCGGCCAACTATGATTTGGACCGCCTTGGTGTATTTCCGCGCGGTACTCCACGACAATCCGACGTGATGATCGTTGCAGGAACGGTTACCTTCAAGATGGCAGACCGTATCCGACGATTATATGAACAGATGGCAGAGCCTCGATACGTGATTTCCATGGGTTCATGCTCCAACTGTGGAGGTCCCTACTGGGATCATGGATATCATGTGGTCAAAGGGGTCGATCGTATCATCCCCGTTGATGTTTATGTGCCCGGATGCCCTCCCCGCCCTGAAGCATTGATCGGTGGCTTCCTGAAATTGCAGGAAAAGATCCGTACCGAAAGCCTAATGGCACCGACCGCCGTTGCCGATTTGCTCGCCGAGATGGATTGATCAAAATCTTCGGATACTGTACGGGCACACCTATTGCCTTGTTAATTGTTATTTGTCGTGTTCGTGAATTTTAAACCTTGATTACCATGATTAAGAAGGATTTTAGGATTTGTTTTAGGCTATGTAAATAATATAAATCATGATAATCCTTTTAATCAAGTAAATCATGGTCAAAAAAATATCGATACGATACGTTTGACAAGATACATAGATCTGATCCTACAGCGATCAATTCAAATCAAGATGATCTAAATGAGCCACATGAATAAATCAACATTTCCGAACCATAAATAATGGGTGGAAATGTGTGTAATCTGTGGACAATAAATCAAAATCATAATATCCAATTATAAACACCACCTCCTATGTCATTCGAAGAAATCGTTCAGCTGATGCAAAGCCAATTCGGCGAGGAAATCATCATGGAGCAGGGGCTCAATGACTCTCCCCAATCGATTACCGTCGATGCAGGGGCGATTTTTGATCTGTGCCTCTTTCTGAAAGAAGACGACCGACTGTATTTCGATCAGTTGTCTTGCCTGACAGGGGTGGATTATGGCATGAAGGCCAATACCATGGGGGTGGTTTATAACCTCTATTCCATTCCTTTCAATCATCACCTGATGATCAAGGTGGTTTTGCCAAGAAATGAAGAAGGAGCAGATGGCCCCGAGATTGCCTCGGTGGAATCCCTTTGGAAAACAGCCGACTGGCATGAGCGCGAAGCCTTCGACCTGTTCGGCATCCGCTTTTCCAACCATCCCGACCTGCGTCGCATCCTCCTTCCTGCTGATTGGCAGGGGCATCCGATGCGCAAAGATTACGAGGTGCAGGAATACTATCATGGCATCAAGGTAAAATATTAATCCAACGACCCTCCCGCAGACATGGCAAACCAAATCCAATACAAATACGATCCGAAACACCTGAACGTCTCGGAGCCCTCCAAATACACCGAGAAAGATCTCAAGCATCAGGAGATGATCATCAACATCGGACCTCAGCACCCTTCAACCCACGGGGTTTTGCGCTTGGAGGTCGTTACCGATGGAGAGATCATTGTTGATGTGGTGCCTCACCTCGGTTATTTGCACCGTTGTTTTGAAAAACATACGGAGGCTTTGATGTACAATCAGATCATTCCTTATGTCGATCGGATGGATTACGTTACGGCCATGAACAACGAGCATATTTATTGTATGGGCGTGGAGAAAATGCTCGGCATCACCGATCAGATTCCCAAGCGCACCGAATATATTCGGGTGTTGGTAGCAGAACTCAACCGTATTGCTTCGCACTTTGTGGCGCTTGGTACTTATGGTTTGGATATCGGAGCGACGACCCCATTTATTTGGATGATGCGGGACCGTGAGCATATCCTTCGACTGCTCGAATGGCTTTGCGGGGCACGTATGCTCTATAATTATATTTGGGTCGGTGGACTTTATTATGATCTTCCGGTGGGTTTTGAGGAACAATGCACCGAATTCATCAATTACCTTAAACCCAAATTGATTGAATCAGATCAGCTGTTGATTGAAAATAAAATTTATGTCGAGCGTACCGCCAATGTAGGCGTGTTACCAAGAGATCTGGCGATTAATTATGGGGTAACGGGACCGATGTTGCGGGCTTCAGGCTTGAAATATGACCTCCGTCGGGTGGATGCTTACAGTGTGTACCCTGAATTGGATTTTGATATCCCGATCGGTAAAGGTGAGATGGGTACTGTCGGCGATTGTTGGGACCGTTCGTGGGTTCGTGCGCAGGAATGCAAAGAATCGGTCAAGATCATCGAGCAATGTTTGGAGAAATTGAAAGGCGAACACAAACGTGACAAATCCTATGACCCGCAAGCCGTTGTTCCCAAGCGCGTGCGTCCCAAAGCACAATCGATGTACTTCCGTGGCGAAAGCCCAAAAGGAGAATTGGGATTCTATTTCGATGCTGATGGTCGCGCAGACAAGCCTTTGCGTTGCAAAGCCCGATCAAGCTCCTTCGTGAACCTTTCCATCCTGCCCGTATTGTCCAAAGGCGCCATGCTTGCCGATTTGATCGCCATCATGGGATCCATTGATGTTGTTTTGGGCGAAGTCGATCGTTAATATTGATGTTGATGCAGGGCATGCCCTGCATTCAATAAAAATGCCCTGCACCGATCCACCCAAATAACATTTTTTCACTCAGTGAAGGTTGATTGCATTAAATATGATCTTTTTTGTGTTAAATAATACAATAATGATATAGCTTTTAATCTATTTGAAAATTTATAGTCTTTTATAGATAAGTAATGGACTAATTTAGGTCATATTTTCATTTCAACGAATCACTTTTTTGATGAGTAAAACCAAACGTACCATTTTTTGGGTGCTCCTGATCCATATCTTCGCTGTTGGCCTGACGGTTGTCGGCGTAAAGTTATACAAAAGAAAAAAGACACATCATATTGTTCGAACCAGCAACCGCGACAGTGGACAGACCAACCACTCGGGCTATGTGTTTGGCATTGATGTTTCACATCATCAGAGCAATATCAACTGGCATAAGGTCAGAACCTCTAAGCATGATATTAAATTCGTCTTTGTCAGGGCTTCTTATGGAGCATTTAAACGGGATCGTAAGTTCAAAAGAAACTGGCAGGCCTTACAAAAGGAAAAATACCTCAAGGGAGCCTATCATTACTTCAAGCCTAACCAATCCGGTGCCTCACAGTGGCATTTCTTTGATCATATCGTCGAATTAAAGAAAGGGGATTTTCCCCCTGTATTGGATATTGAGGATGCTCCAAGCAACCCTTCGGCTAAAAACATCAGACGGTGGAAAAAAGACCTCAAGACCTGGGCGGATTTGGCAGAGAAAAAGTATGGCAAAAAACCGATCATCTATTCCGGCCGGAAGTTTTATGAAACCCATCTGAAGACTTTGTTTCCTTCAGGTCAGTACCCATTATGGGTGGCGCAATACCCATCCAAAAGGGCGGCGATCAGTTACAGTACCAAAAGCCGCATTCGACATTTGGGATGGAAGTTCCATCAATTCTCGGATCGAATTGGTGTCAAAGGAATCCCCGTCGGTACCTTCGCCGATGGCAATGATTTCAATGGAACCATGCAGGATTTGAAGGCATTAACCCTGTAGGTGCAGGGCATGCCCTGCACACATCAATGGCATGCCCTGTATTTAATCAAAATGCCCTGCACACATCAATGGCATGCCCTGTATTTAATCAAAATGCCCTGCACACATCAAGGGCACGCCCAGCATTTAATATAAACGCCCAGCACCTTTCACTTGTCGTAGCGTCCCGCTACGACCCCAAATCATGCAAGCTCCGCTTGCATAGATGTTCTTCTGAACGTCCTTACAAAAAAAACACCGCCTGAACCATTTCAAGCGGTGTTTTTTCATTTTATCGTATCCCCATCATCTTACAAAAGTAATCTGTGGAAATCTGTGTAATCTGTGGACAAATATCCTAACGATTCAGCCTATCCCAATCGTTCCCCATCAACAGTCGTCAAGAACTTCTTCTGAAAGATAAGGATCAATGCCACGCCAACGAAGATCGCTGAGTCCGCTACATTGAATATCGGCCAGAAAGCCATGTACTTGCCTCCCCAGAAAGGAATCGACTTAGGTAAGAAGCCTTCCCAAAGGTCAAAGTAGAACATATCAATCACCTGACCATGGAACCACGGTGTGGAGGCCGTGTAGGGTGCATTATCCAGCAATACCCCATAAAAGATACTATCGACCAGGTTACCGATTGCCCCGCCCAAGATCAATCCGATGCAGACCAACAGCCCATTTTTGGCGCCTTTCTTTGCCAATCGGATCAAGTACCAGCCGATGCCGAACATCGCGAACAATCGGAAAGTAGTCAGGATTAATTTACCATAGGATGAGCCCAATTGCATACCGAAGGCCATACCAGGGTTCAGGGTATAGTGCAGTTTGAACCAGTCGCCGAAGACTTTGATCTGTCCTGCCGTGCCCAAAGGCATGTTAAAGTGAACAGCCATCTTTACGGCCTGATCAACAATGATTACAAGTAGTGCAATCAGAAAATATTTTCCGTATTTCATGTCGGATTAGGATTGTTTCACCAAGATCGAGCATCTGGTGTCAAAAAATCATGTAAAGGTTTGAGCCTTCGAAAGAAAATATCAAAAAGAAAGCAAGGGAAGACCAGCCTCCCCTGCTCATTTATCTTATTTCGATACTTTTAGATTAACGGTCAAGCCGTCGATATCCAAAGCTGTGGCGTCATTTAGTTGATCAACTACGGCCAAGGCAGTCGCCTGCGTTTCGGTAGTGATGTATGCTTCGTTTGAAGCAACCGCCTTAGCGATTGTTTCCTCATTCTGAATGCTGATCTGGATCTTGTCTTGGATTTCCAAGCCCATATCCTTACGGATATTTTGGATACGGTTCACCAAGTCACGCGCCAAACCTTCTTCTTTCAGTGCATCGTTCAAATTGATGTCCAACGCGACGGTCAAAGCGCCTTCGTTGGCTACCAACCAGCCAGGAATATCCTGAGAAGTGATCAACACATCTTCCAAAGTCAAGGTAACATCCCCACCTTCGATCGCCAATACATATTGACCGTCCGCTTCGATTTTAGCGATATCCTCTTGCTCAAAAGCACTGATCGCCTTGGCGATGTCTTTCATGCGTGGACCATAAGCTTTACCCAACGTTTTGAAGTTTGGCTTGATATTCTTCACCAAGATGCCTGATGTATCATCAATCACCTCTACTTCTTTCACGTTCACCTCATTCTTGATGATTTCCTCAACCGCCGCAATGTGCGCTTTGAACGTATCATTCAAGGCAGGGATCATCACACGTTGCAATGGCTGACGCACCTTGATTTTCTCCTTCTTACGAAGTGAGTGAACCAATGATGACGCTTGTTGTGCCAAAGTCATGCGAGCTTCCAAGTCTGCATCGATGTCTGCTTCCACAGCTGTTGGGAAGTTGGTCAAGTGAACAGAAGCCGCTGCGCCTTCGATACCTGCTGTCAGGTTCTGATACAAAGTATCCATATAGAACGGTGCGAATGGCGCACTGATCTGAGCGATGGTAGTCAAACACTCATGAAGTGTCTGGTAAGCCGCTTTTTTATCTTCGTTGAATTCGCCTTTCCAGAAACGTTTACGGTTCAGACGAACGTACCAGTTCGACATATCATCCGTTACGAAGTCCTGAATAGCACGTGCCGCACGTGTTGGCTCGTAAGCGTTCAAGTTTTCATCAACAACTTTGATCAATGAGTTCAGGCGGGAGATAATCCAACGATCCGACTCTGTACGCTGTGCTACCGGAATCACTTCGCCATTGTTCACGAAGCCATCCAGGTTGGCGTAAAGTGCAAAGAAGTTGTAAGTGTTCTGAAGTGTACCGAACAATTTACGTTTCACTTCCATCACCCCGTCAATATCGAACTTCAGGTTATCCCATGGGTTCGCATTCGAGATCATATACCAACGTGTAGCATCTGGTCCGTGGGTATCGATGGTTTCGAATGGATTCACCCCGTTGCCCAATCGCTTGGACATCTTGTTACCATTCTTATCCAATACCAAACCGTTTGCAATCACGTTTTTGAACGCTACTTTATCATAAAGCATCGTGCTCAAAGCGTGCAAGGTAAAGAACCATCCACGAGTTTGATCCACACCCTCAGCAATGAAGTCTGCGGTATAAATTGGGTTGTTCGCATCAACAGCATCCGCCAATACACCCCACTGAGCATAAGGCATCGCCCCTGAATCAAACCAAACGTCAATCAAATCTGGCTCACGGAACATCTTTTTACCTGATGCCGACACCAAGAATACATCATCCACATAAGGACGGTGCAAGTCGAAGTCCTCAGGAAGAGAAGCCTCCATGAATCCTGCAGCTTTCGCCTTTTCTACTTCAGCTGCCAATTCAGCGATCGATCCGATACAGATCTCTTCTTCGCCATCCTCAGTTCTCCAGATAGGAAGCGGTGTACCCCAATAACGCGAACGCGAAAGGTTCCAGTCCACCAAGTTCTCCAACCAGTTACCGAAACGTCCTGAACCCGTAGATCCTGGCTTCCAGTTGATGGTTTTGTTCAAAGCTACCAATTGCTCCTTGTATTCAGTCGTTTTGATGAACCAAGAATCCAATGGATAGTAAAGAATTGGCTTGTCTGTTCTCCAACAATGAGGGTAGCTGTGCTCGTATTTCTCTACTTTGAAAGCTCTGTTTTCTTCTTTCAGTTTGATAGAGATCAACACATCAATGCTTTTGTAGCCTTTGTCGGCAGTTACCTCCGCAGGCTCATATTCAGCCTTCACGAATTGGCCACCGAACTCGCCCATTTCTTTTACAAAACGGCCCGTCTTGTCCACCAATGGCAACTCATTGCCTTTTTCGTCCAACACCGTAATCGCAGGAACACCCGCCAAGAAAGCAACACGCTGGTCATCCGCACCAAAGGTTGGCGCAATGTGTACGATACCCGTACCATCCTCAGTGGTTACGAAGTCGCCTTCGATCACATGGAACGCCTTGTCTGCGTCTTTTACAGGCTGAACGTATGGCATCAACTGCTCATAAGCACGTCCTACCAATTCTGATCCTTTGAAAGTATCTACTACTTCATAAGGAATCCCCTTGTCGCCTGCATTGTAATCCTCAATTTTAAGGTCTGCATGCTTAGGGTTGAAATAAGCATTGAAACGATTTTTCGCCAAAATCACGAAAATCGGCTCGAATGTATAAGGGTTGAAGGTGCGTACCTTCACATAATCAATGTTTTTACCTACGGCAAGGGCAGCATTCGAAGAAAGTGTCCATGGCGTAGTGGTCCAGGCCAAGAAGAACTCGTTTTCAGTTCCTTTGATCTTGAATTGTGCAGTGATCGAAGTATCTTTCACATCACGGTAAGTACCAGGCTGGTTCAACTCGTGAGAAGAAAGACCCGTACCTGCAGCTGGAGAGAAAGGTTGAATAGTGTAACCTTTGTATAACAATCCTTTGTCATACAATTTCTTCAACAAACTCCACAACGTCTGCATGTAGTTGCGATCGAAAGTAATGTATGGATCATCCAAGTCCACCCAATATCCCATCTTTTCAGTAAGATCGTCCCACTCGTCTTTGAATTTCATCACCGACTCACGACAACGCTGGTTGTACTCTTCTACCGAAATGGTCTTACCAATATCTTCTTTCGTAATGCCTAATTCTTTCTCCACCTGAAGCTCAACAGGTAGACCGTGGGTGTCCCATCCCCCTTTTCGCTTCACCTGGAAGCCTTTCAGGGTTTTGTATCGGCAAAAGATATCTTTTACCGTACGGGCCATCACGTGGTGAATACCCGGTGTACCGTTTGCTGAAGGAGGACCTTCAAAAAAAACAAATTCAGGAGCTCCTTCACGTAATTTTACGGAGCTGTCGAAAGTGGATTTATCTTTCCATTCTTGAAGTACATCTCGCCCTACTTGAGCGAAATCTACCTGTTTGTATTCTTTATACTGCATGAATATATATTGGCATTAAGAATTAGGCGCATTGCAATAGAAAAGTCTCAAGTGGACTTCCCCAAATAAACTTGCGCTAAGTTAAGCAATAGTTTTTAAATTGATAAATTTGAGTGCTTTAGCTTGCGGAAAAATACCGCAACTTTAGGGGTATTTGTCAGGTATTTTTTTATTTTTGATATTCGGGCAGCTTATCAGCTGACGATCTGTAGTGGTTACAGCTACATTCCCCCCAACAAATTAACCTGTTATGAATCTTTCTTTACCGCAAAAGTGGTTAAATATTGAACCACTGTTTCCCTATGTAAGCAGGGAGTATCTTGATTACGGCAAGATCATGAAGGCCTCCTGTGTGCTTGGTGCTGTGGTGCACCTGTGCTTTGTGTTGGTGTTTTCGATTTTCGATGTCCGTGAGATGGTCATGGTAAATGTGTTCTTCAGCCTTCCTGCTTATGCTGTTGGTTATTATTTCAGCCACAGGAAACGCTTCGATTTTGTTGCCTACTGGATTTTGTGCGAAGTGATCGCCCATGCGGGTTTTGCAACCTATTACCTGGGACTTGACGCAGGTTTTCACTTTTATTTGCTGTTGCCTGGCGTGATGAGCTTTTTGTATTATCGCCATCCGATTTATGAGCGAGTACTGATCAGTTTCTGTTTTTTTATTGTCTATGCTTTTGGTTATGTGCATATGGGTGACCATGTGCCGGCATGGAGCCTGGTGGACTCCTGGGTAGTGAAGGCTATTTATCTTTTCAACATTTCTTTTCTTGCAGGCTCATGCTGTATGATCGTTTATGTATTTGTACAGGAATATTTACGCATGGAAACAACCATCATCAACTCCAATAAAGCATTAAAAGCCCAGCAGGATAGAATCTCGAAGAGCATCAATTATGCACACCGTATTCAGCAGGCGGTAATGCCTTCGCTGGACATTGTAAAGCGAGAGGTAACGGATTGTTTTTTACTTGGGCAGGCCTGTAATGTGGTGAGCGGAGACTGGTACTGGGCCAAGGAGCAAGATGGGAAATTACTGGTAATGATTGGGGACTGTACTGGGCATGGGGTGCCTGGGGCTTTTATGAGCATGTTGGCCATAAAATTACTGGAACGGGTGGTGGATGATTTAGGCTTTGTGTCCCCAGACAGGATACTGAACGAGCTCCGAAAGGCCATGAAACAGGCGCTTCGCGAAGGCAAGCAGCTGGATGTTGGGCATGATGGTATGGATGGCGCTTTGATTTTACTGAACACCAAAACGGCGCAGGTACAGTTTGCGGGGGCGTATAACCCTTTGTGGATTGTGAACAAGGAAGGGGAACTGATGGAGGTGAAGGCCGATCGGCAGCCGATCGGTCATTTTGTGCAAGAGAAGCCCTTTTCTGCCAAGACGATCCAGCTGAATGAAGGCGACCGTCTTTATTTGTTTACCGATGGCTATTGCGACCAAATCAGGGAATCTGATCAGCAAAAAATGAAAATCCACCGTTTTCGAGCCAAATTATTGAATATCGCACAAGAGCCTTTTGATGTTCAGGAAAGGATTCTTGCGCAGTATTTTAAAGATTGGCAGGAAGGTGAAGACCAGCTCGACGATTATTTGATATTGGGCATAGAGGTTCCTGTGGGTGTTCAAAAGCATATTTTTGAACAGCAGGAGCAATTTAGTGTTCAGTAAGCGGCCGTTCGCCATTTGATGTATCACCTTGTCGCGGCCTGATCATTTTTTCTGCTGAAAGCTTTCAAAGAATAATTCGAGTAGCGCGGGTTGCTCAGCAAGCCCCCGTTGTGCGGTGGTGGAAAACTGATGCATCCATTGGTTGAGTTTCAGGAAGGCTTTATTTTTTTTGTCCGCAAGTTTTTGTTCCTCTTTTAAAGCATAGCAATAATTTTCCTGAGCGTTTTCCACTCGAAAAATAATCCTTTCCACCTCTTCAAGGTCAGCCTCTCCAGTATTATACAGCCATAAATGGTTTTTGATCAGCGGATCTGTACTGATCACAAAATAGAAGGTTTTAATTTTCCTGATCCACTTGGCGTAGTTGTTCGGCAGTATAGTCGCAAACTCAAGTGGCGTAACGACCGTGCTATTCTGCAGGGCAATAGCCTTGATTTTTTTGCAGTGTATTTGATAGATAGACATCATCAGGTCGCTGGTGTTCTCAAACTTATGGAGGGCATCCTGCTTGTTTTTTTCATGCAGATCATAAGTATCAAAACATTGCGCCGTACTTTCCAGAAGTGCCAGGCCTTCGGCCATTTTCTCATTATTATACCCAAGCCGATGCATCGCAGCGGAGATTTCGGGCTTCTTCATTACATTTTTTAAGGCAAGTCCGTAACGGTGAATTTTTTGGTTGTTAATTAAATTTGAGCACATGATATATTGGTTTGCGTTGTTATGTGCTGATGTAAGAGTGGGTGGGCTTAGTTTGTTTTTTGGTGGGTATGTAACATTTATTGTCTTGATAAATCAAAAATAATTGGTGACTTCCTTCGGTTAGTGATGTAAGAAATATAGGGAAACTTTCCAATTGACATTGGTGGGGCGTTAAAGTGGAAAAGTACAGTAATGCGCTTATTCGAACGAAAACCCTGTAAAATGAGGAAATTCCGTCATCTCTAATAAATTATTTTAATTATATTAATTAAAAATTGTACTTTAATCAATTCTATTTTCATTACATCATGCCTATATTTGTTTATATTCAACTTAAACAGACCCGCTTAGTGGTTTGGAAGGGTGAATTTACGCACTGTTACGCTATTTAATTGGTTGACCGATTTCTCACCTCTGTTTTCTGAGGATCATTCCGATGAATGAATTGTTTAAGTCGTGAACAAAAAAATTGTTTTTTGCATGATTTTCTTCAGTGCAGTTACAGTGCTTTTAGCGATGCGATATTTACTTCAGGTGTATGAATTAGCGATAAATCAGTTCAGAGGCTATTGTTTTTTTATCGAACTTACCTGAAGAGACATGGATTGCTGTAGGCGTCCGAAGCCAAATTTACCTGGTCATCGCGAATACAATATGAATGGTCAAGGAATTAAATCAGTGAAACATGACAAGATCTTATAGTAGAAAAATACTGATGCTCCTTTTGGGCTCAGTGGTGTTTTTTGCATGCGATTCGCATAAAAAGCAGGTCATGGAAGAGCTGAAGTCGGCGCTGGAGTGTTATGGCAATAATCGGCAAGTGGAGGTTTATCATGAGCAGGATTTGTTGGTGGTGAAACTGCTGCCAAAGCAGGGCGAGCCACCAGAACCCGAAGGTATTGTGCGGCTGACGGTCGGTTTTGTAGACCTGATGGCCAGTAAGATCAATCAGCGGGGGATTCCAAAGGAATATAAAAGTCAGATGGTGGATCAGCTTCAGGTGCTTCAGAAGGTGCGTTCCGCAGGCTTTGAGCGGCTGGCGTTGGAGTTGCCCTCCGATCAAGGCTACATTCGCAGTGAATGCCCCGTAAATGTAACACAGTTGGTGTCCTCGATAGAGAAAGCAGCGCATACGCCCTCTATTGCCGTAAAGTGAAATTGTATAGGTTGTTGATATAGATTGTAAAAAAGGCACTCCATCATTGGAGTGCCTTTTGACTTTTAAGCTTGGTGCATCTTATCGATACTGATGGAGATGCCTTAATTTTCTTCTGGGTCGTCTTTCTTTTTCAGTGCGTCAATATCAATTTCTTCATCATCATTTTCATGGTAGAAATCGACTTCGTCAATGAGCAATGGCTCAATATCACGGCTCTTTTTGCCTTTGTCAAAAACCATCAACAATGAAGGCAGGATGATCAGGTTGGTGAACATAGCACACAACAGGGTTAATGAGGTGAGCAAACCAAGGGCTTTTGTTCCGCCAAATTCCGAGAATCCGAAAATGATAAAGCCGAAGAACAGTACAATCGAGGTGTACATCATACTTGCACCCACTTCATGAATCGACCTACTGATCGCCTTGGGGACGAAGAAATTATCTTCCATTAAATCCTGTCGGTATTTGGCCAGGTAGTGAATGGAGTCATCGACAGATATACCAAAGGCAATACTGAATACCAGTGCTGTACTTGGCTTTAATGCGACACCGACAAAGCCCATGATTCCTGCGGTAATCAGCAGTGGAATCATGTTCGGGATCAGGGAAATCAGGATAATTCTGAAACGGCCGAAAAGCACTGCCATGATGATCGAGATGATCACGAAAGCCAAAAGCATGGAGGTTTTCAGGTTATTGATCAGGAAGCTGTTCCCTTTAACAAACAGTAAGGTTGTGCCCGTAGGGGTAACCGTAATTTTGCTGTTATTGCCAAAAATCTCTTCTACATTGGGCTTCACAACATTGTCCACCAGCTCATGCAACTCATGGGAACCAATATCAGCAACCTTAAAGGAAATCCTCATTTTTCGGCCATCTTCGGTAACAAAGCTGTTCAGAAAACCAGAGTTGTCGTCCTGCCCTTTAAAATAGCGAAGGATGAAATTTTTATCGCGGTTGGGGAGTCCGTAGTAATCGGGATTACCATTATAGAATGACTGCCGAGCCATTTTGATAAACTCTACAATAGAGATTGGGTGCGAGATATGTGGATCTTTTTCCAGTGCCCGTTCCAGTTGATCTACTTTTTTCCAGATCGACTCTTTCATCACACCCTTCTTTTTACCAGTATCTACCACAATTTCAAGGGGCATAATACCAGCAAAGTTGTCCTCCAGCCAGCGCAACCCTTGTTTGACTTCACTGTGTTCTGGCACATCATCTACCATAAATGAAACAGCCTTGATTTTATATAGACCAATCGAAGAGATGATGATCAGTACAGCACCAACACCCAAAACGGTATAGCGGTGGCGATGCACGAGCAGGTCGATGGTGTCGAGCACTTTGTTCAGCCCCTTTTTATTCAGGTGGCCGAGTCTTTTGAGTTCAGGTTTTGGCAGGTAACTGAATACTGCAGGGATGAATATGATGCTGACAAAGAAGGTCGCTACGATGTTAATACTCGCAACAGTACCGAATTCTTTCAGCATCTGAATATCAGTAAAAGATAACACTCCGAAACCGACCGCGGTGGTGAAGTTGGTCAGGAAGGTGACGACCCCAATTTTACCGATCACGGCCTGAAGGGCTTTGTATTTATTGCCTGTGCGCTGAATTTCCTGATGGTACTTGTTCAGCAGGTAAATACTGTTCGGAATCCCGATGACGACAATAATCGGTGGGATAACACCTGTCAGGATAGTGATTTTATAGCCCAGGATCCCGAGGGTTCCTGTTACCCATACCACGATCACGCCAATCATGATCATAGGGAACAATACAGCATCCCAGGATCGGAAGAAGTAGAGCATGATGAGCGCCGTAACAAGTACGGAGAGAATCAGGAACATGACCATCTCGCGCTGAACGAGGCGGGCATTTTCTGTTCTTACAAAGGGTAATCCAGCATAATGCAGCTTGACGCCCGTGGCTTCGGAGAACTGGTCGCAAGCCATGCGGATATCATCCATGAGCTGAAACCTTTTCTTCGAGTTCAGGATGTCTTTATTGATGGTCAGGATCAACAGGTTTGCCCCGTTCTTGAGGTTGATCATCTGGCCAGTGTATAGTTTTTCGTGCGCTACGATGCCGAGCAGGCTATCGAGTTGCGGCTGAGTTTGTGGGAAATTCTCAAAGATTTTCCGCGCTTCAAATTTTTTCTCTTTGGTATTTTTTACCAGCTGAATCATCCGCGGGATAGACATTACTTCATTGACTCCCCGAATTTTATTAAGCTCTTCACCGAGGTATTTTAATCGGCGAAAATTTTCCAATTGATAAACGGCACTGTCTTTCATTCCGATGGCCAGCAAATTGCCGTCCTCTCCGAAGTCCTGTTTGAATTGTTGAAAATGAACCATTTCTGGGTCAGTCAGGGGCACCGTGCTACCAAAATTGTAGCTCATTTCGATGTCTTTCCCTTTATAGTACATAAAGACCGTGATCACCCCGATCACCATGATCAGCGCAAGCCGATACCTAAGTACAAATTGGGCAAAGCGATTCCACATTGTTGAAAAAAGATATAATTAATGATTTATGATTAAAAACAGCGGTAGCTGTTTAAGGAGTGCATGGGCAGGACAAGCCTACTGTCGTAGCGTACACAAATGTAAGGAAATTTGTCACAGTTCATAACCCGAAAGCGTTCCGTTTGGGTCGAAATAGGACAATACAAAGATAGCTAACCTTGGAATGTTGCCAAAAAGTTTGATTTCCACAAGATTCTTACTTATATTCAATATATACCAAACCACTTAACTATACTCATGGGACTAACTATTCTTGCCAAGCGCATGATTATTGTGTCGCTGATGCCACCCTTGTTATGGTGCCTTGATTTCGCTTGCGATCATGGCAGTCAGGTTGCAGGTATCATTAGCAGTGGAGCAGTGATTTTGTTCATAGGCTTGCTCCTATTTTTTGTGCATTCGATTCGCTTAGAAGAGGAATCTGATGCCAAGCGGTACAGACGTACATCCTGAGATTTTTTAAACAGGATGAAAAGAGGTAGCCCTTTAAGCGTTACCTCTTTTTTATGCGCTGAAGATTCATCCGCAGGTTTATTTTTTCCAGAAAGGGTTGGGGAAATTGTCGCAACCGTTGGTCTTGTGGCTAAGGGCATGGCCTATGGCTTCAAGTTGCTGATCGCTGAGGTGCTCCTGAAGAAAAGGGAATAATTGTCGTTCCTCGAAGCGGATGTGTTGATTGAGCTTCTCGCTGAATGCCCTGGCGATTTTTTCAAAATCGGGGCTGTCGGTACCAAGCTGGCGAATGTATTCGCGGATGGCTTTATGGTCTTCCGTAAAATGAACGATCAGTTCATGCTGAGGGTCCACTACAGAAAGAAAGCAGCCTTCCTCTTCTTTAAAATGGTTTTTCATCACACTTTCCCAATGGTGAAGAATATATTGTTGCATGATTTTATGGTCGACTTTTGTTATGAACTTCTTGATGCGTAGGGCAAAAACGAGCGAGTCGTGATGGTCGTGGGAAAGCGGAACGAGGTTAGGGTGGCGCTTCAGAGGGGGATTGGATGGTTTTTGTGGCATGGGAGTAGGTTTTTGTTACTGTGGTACAAACAGTAAGTTAATGTTAATCCACAGCGTTTTACTTAATCACTGTATCTGCCCCAATTAGTTCCATATTGAATGAATTAGGTACACACACAGGTGTATCCGTACAGCTACGAGGGGATATTTGTCTTATACTTAAAGAATCAGGGTGTGTACCCATCTAAAAGTTGTGACCGCTATGATTAATATGATGGAATATAATCAATATTTGTCAATCGACTTATTAGGGTATAAAAAAAGCAAGACTTTGAAAGCCTTGCTCTTTGTATATTCTTAAAATCTGTTCGAATTAAAATTCTGCAGATCCTGGGAAACGTGGGAAAGGAATTACGTCACGGATGTTGGTCATTCCTGTTACGAATAGAATCAAACGCTCAAAGCCCAAACCGAAACCTGCGTGTGGTGCTGTTCCGAATTTACGGGTATCCAAGTACCACCAAACGTGCTCCTCAGGAATGCCCATCGCTTTTACTTTCTCTACCAATACTTCATAACGTTCCTCACGCTGCGAACCGCCAACGATCTCACCAATGCCAGGGAACAGAATGTCCATTGCAGCAACCGTTTTACCGTCTTCATTCAAACGCATGTAGAATGCCTTGATATTGGCTGGGTAATCCGTAAGGATAACAGGCTTCTTGAAGTGTTTTTCCACCAAGAAACGCTCGTGCTCCGACTGCAAGTCAGCACCCCACTCTTCGATCTTGTACTGGAAGCGACCTTTTTTGTTCGGCTTCGAGTTTTTCAAAATATCGATAGCCTCTGTATAGGTCAAACGCTGGAAGTCGTTGTTTGCTACAAACTCCAAACGCTCAATCAAGTTCATTTCGTTCTTTTTATCGGCAGGCAGGTTTTTCTCTTCCTGCAACGCACGATCTTTCAAGAACTCCAAGTCCTCGCGGCAATTGTCCAAAGCATACTTGGCCAAGAATTTCAAGAAATCTTCCGCCAGGTCCATATTGTCTTCCAAATCATTGAAAGCCACCTCAGGCTCAATCATCCAGAACTCTGCCAAGTGGCGAGTAGTATTTGAATTCTCGGCACGGAAAGTTGGGCCGAAAGTATAAACTTCACCCAGTGCCATTGCCCCAAGTTCTGCCTCCAACTGCCCAGAAACGGTCAGGTTGGTTTCTTTTCCGAAGAAATCTTGTTTGTAGTCGATTTCCCCATCTTCGGTGGTTGGAAGATTCTTCTGATCCAAAGTGGTTACACGGAACATCTCTCCAGCACCTTCGGCATCCGAACCTGTAATGATCGGCGTATGCACGTTCACAAACCCTTTTTGGTTGAAGAATTGGTGAACAGCGAAGATCATCGCATGGCGTACACGCATAATGGCGCCAAAAGTATTGGAACGCGGACGCAAGTGAGCGATCTCACGCATGAACTCCAAAGAGTGTCGTTTTGGCTGTAATGGATATGATTCAGGGTCTGCTTCTCCTAATACCTCAATGGCAGAAGCGACCAACTCTACTTTTTGACCTGCCCCTTGTGAAGCTACTAATTTACCTTCTGCGGAAATACAGGCACCTGTGCTGATGCGCTTAAGAATATCCTCAGTGATATTATTAGGGTCAGCAACAATCTGAAGGTTTGCAAGACACGATCCGTCGTTAAGGGCGATGAATGAAACGCTTTTATTGCCACGTTTTGTTCGTACCCATCCTTTAACGCGAACGTCCACATCTACCTGCTCACCACGAAGCAGGGATTTTATTTTAGTCCTTTTTGATTCTGCCACTTTACACAAAGTTTATTCGTTCAAATTACATGATTTGCTCGCTTATACTCACCGCAAACCAATGAACAAAAGAAATACTTTCAATGCGTTTTATCAATCAGATAGCTTGATATTTTGCCGATTTGTAAGAAAGATCGATGAAATCGGGTGATAAATTCTTCTTCAGGATAAATTTTCCAAGAATTAATTTGATATCAAACACCATGGCAGGCAGCCCTTTACCGTCGTTAATGTAAAAAAGGTGTAATATTTAAAAGCGAAATGAGGTGAAAATCAAGGGTTGTCGGCCACTTATCAAAAATCTCACCAAAATTGAGCCGTCAGTTTTTTTTCATCATAAATACTGAACTTTTAGAGGCTCTTGTGTGTATAAATAGGTATCAAAGGTAAAAAACCGATTAGAAAACATCGAGATTTTATTTAAATTGAATAAAAATATGAGGGTGGATGCACGCCTTAACAAAAATCTTGCCTTAATTTGATTACTTGAGGTAAAACCATAGACGAATATGCAAAAATTAGGACTAACGCAATCGTTATCACAGAAGCTATCTCCGCAACAAATCCAGTTTATTAAGTTGTTGCAGGTGCCGACAGCAGAGCTCGAAGCTCGTGTGGAAGAGGAATTGGAGGCGAATCCAGCTTTGGAAGAGGGTCGCGATGAAGCCGATGAACTTTATGCGCAGGACGACTATGAAGCACCTGAAAGCGGCGACGAATATATGGACAATGAAATCAGTGTGGAGGAATACCTTCATGATGATTTCAGTGGTTATAAAATGTATGGCGATGGCAATGGCGATGAAGAGGATAAGGATATCCCGATCTCTTCGATGACCACCCTTCAGGAGCAACTGAAAGATCAGCTGAGCTTTTTGAGGCTTTCGGATCATCAGCGGCTTTTGGGCGAACAGCTCATTGGCAGTATAGAAAATGACGGCTACATTCGTCGTGATCTGGAGATGATTGTGAATGATTTGGCCTTCTCAAGAAATATCGAAACCTCCCTTGAAGAACTCGAGGAAGTTTTGGTACAGATTCAGTCCTTTGACCCTGCCGGCATTGCGGCGCGGGATCTTCAGGAATGTCTGTTGATTCAGCTTAAAAGAAGACAGGAGCCTGATGAGGCCACACAGGACGCCATCCGTATTATTGAAGAATCCTTCAATGATTTTACCAAAAAGCATTACGAGAAAATTATGCGACGGCTGAACATCAAGGAGGAAGATCGCCTTCGTGATGCCATGGAGACCATCGTGCGGTTGAATCCCAAGCCAGGCGGTATTACCGATGGGCTGGTGAAGAACCAATACCTGATTCCTGATTTTATCCTGACCAACGACAACGGTAAGCTTGACCTGACGCTGAATTCCAAAAATGCCCCTGACCTGAAGGTGAGTCGTTCGTATGCTGAAATGATGGACGCCTACGATAAGAGCGATAAGAAGGATAAAAAACTCCGCGATACGGTGATGTTTGTGAAGCAGAAACTTGATGCGGCCAAGTGGTTTATTGATGCCATTCGCCAACGACAAGAAACGCTCCTGAACACCATGGGCTGCATTATGGTTCATCAGCATGATTTTTTCCTGACGGGTGATGAGGCAAAACTCAGACCGATGATTCTGAAAGATATTGCCGATAAGATTGAAATGGATATCTCGACAGTTTCGCGTGTTGCCAACAGTAAGGCTATTCAGACAGAGTTTGGCATTTTCCCACTGAAGTATTTCTTCTCCGAAGGGATCACGACAGATACCGGTGAGGATGTTTCGAGCCGTGAGGTGAAGCATGTACTCAAAGGGATGATTGAAAAAGAAGATAAAAAGAAACCGCTTTCTGATGACAAGCTGGAGAAGCTGTTGAAAGAGCGTGGTTACAAAATTGCCCGACGTACAGTGGCAAAATATCGGGAGCAGTTGAATATTCCTGTTGCACGACTCCGCAAGCAGTTGTAATTTAACGCCTCAAATTATAGATGAATACCCTACTCGCTTTCTTTCTACTTTCGTTGATGAAGGGAAAGAAAGCGATTTATTTTTATTAAGAAAGCAAATCTTGTTGTACCAAGTGGACACTCTGCCAAACAGTAAGCCTAAAGGCATTTCGATAGCGCACCTTTTTGCGCAATTTATTTCTATATTGACTCACCCGCTATTGATGTGTACCTATTTTACGGCGATTGTCATTCGGTATTACCCATTTTTAGTGGAACTTCCTCCGCAGGTTTTGAACATTAAATTTGTCGGGATCATCTTTGTCATTACTTTCCTGCTGCCATTGGCCGCCATTATCGTCATGAAGTGGTCACGAAAACTGGTCAAGGCTTTGCAAATGGAAAGCAAGGAAGAGCGGGTTATGCCCTTTTTCTTCATGACCCTGTTTTATGGCCTGACCGTCTATATGCTCAACAGCCAATGGGGGCTTTCAGGTGCTTTTTGGCTCTCAATCGTGATGATGGCCATCCTGTTACTATTATTGTCCTGCATCACGATTTTTTTCAAAATCAGTGCACACAGTGCTGGATGGGGTGGTTTGCTCGGTTTTATCTTCACCTTTCAGTACATTACCCCTGCAGTGGGCGGATTGCATGCCCTCATTTTTATTTTCCTGTGTACAGGCCTTGCCATGACGGCACGGCTATTTCTTGGGGCGCACAGTCCAAAGGAAATTTACAGTGGCTGGCTGTTAGGCTTCATTGTATGTGCTGGCGGAGTGATGGTCTTCATTTAGCAGGTGTTCACTCATCAGGTTGTTCAGGTTGGCAAAATAGCGGTGGCGCTTTGGTTCTGTTTCTGCAAGTGCCAAAAAGCGGTCAATAGCCTGTAGGTAAAGCTGCTGTTGCGAAGAGGGTGCTTTCATGTAAACCAAATCCATGCAGGCATGCTGCATATTGTTAGGCTGAAGGAGCTTCGGTAAAATATGCATATCTCCCCAAATATTCGGAAGGCTGTCGGTGAAAGAACATTGAATGGTTTTTACTGAAAACAGATCGTCCCATACGAATCGCTCATCAGTATTAATCGCCTCGATCAGGTGAAAAATACTGCGGCATTTCTGGGTGTCGTTAAAAGCCTGACCATCCAAAAATAAATGGATGCCCTCCCCTTCCTCTTGCGCCATAAAGTCAATAAAACCTGCCGTGCCCGTTTGCTCAAGCAAAGTACTGCTTTGGTAATTTACCTGATGCGATATGCCTGCATTCGAGGCCAGCAGGTGCAAATTTTCAAGCCCACATTCATGGAACTGATTGTTCGGATAGCTGAGACCAGCCGTTAATATCTGCTGAATACCCAGCTCCCGAAGGGTGGGAAGCATTTCTTCCTGAAAAAGCTGTGCAGGCCCGCAATAAGTATTGGCACTGACGTGGAACAGCGATTTTATCAGTTGCTGATGTTTGATGACCTGCGCACGGAGCTCTTCCGCAGAAAGTAAGTAGGTCAGTCCGAAATAATACGGCCCTGTAGTGAGGGTTACTGCCTGAGCTTCCACCGCCAGTTTTAATGCACTGATCGCTTCAGGGCACCATTGCTGCCATTGTTCGAGCGTTATTCCAGAGACGTTTAGTGCGATATGAAAAGCACCACTTTCTTTCAGCAGCTTGATTTGCTGAAAAAACCACTGCCCGTCATTTTTCCACCATGTTTTCAGATGCTGTTCAGCCTGCGCCTCCTCAAAGATTTTGGCTGATTTTCCCCAGGTGAAAAAGTTGCTTTCACGGAGAGGAAGTGGCTGGTGAATTTGCCAGTGGAGGACGATCTTTTTGGGTGCTTCAAAGTACATTGGCCGTGGGTTTGTGGGTGGAACTTGACGAATAAACCGAAGGGAGCGGTACGGCCTGTTGCTTAGGCAATACCTGTTCATAAAGTTTCAGCACTTTTCGGGCCGCTTCTCCCCAGGTGCTGTTTTTCAGGGCCATAAAATTCTGCGTAACAACATGGTCGGCATAGGCCTGATCCTGCAATAAATGAACGACTGCATTGGCCATGCTTTCTGCCGCATTAATGGGCACGGTGGGCGTGTCTTTCAGAATTTCGCTAATCCCCGACCGAGCAGTTAAAACCACAGGAATGCCTGTTTTTGCCGCTTCAAGAGCCGTGAGCCCGAAAGGTTCTGAATTGGACGTCAGGCAATATACCTGAGCACTTGCGTAGGCTTCCAACACTTTTTCATGAGGGAGCTGACCCGTGAAAATGCACCGCCCAATCAGTTCAGGTACAGCAGCCTGCTCAATGGTTTCCTGCCACAAATCGCCATCGCCAATCATCATAAACCGAACGTTCGGAATTGCTGCCAGCACCTGCTTGGCCATGCGCAGGAACATTAGCGGGTTTTTCTGTTGTGTGATACGCCCAGCGAAGAGCACCAAAGGGAAGGGAAAAGGCCGTTTTTCGATGATTTTTTTGTTCCACGAAATGCCATTGTGGATATGCTTTATTTTACGGACATCACAGTTATATTCCTGAATGAGTTTGCCTGCGGTATATTTACTGACGGTAATGATGCGATCAGCATGTTGGCAAATTCGGCGTTCAATATCTGTGATGAAGTCCTGCTGAGTAAGTCCGCTACGGTCATATTGAAGAGAATGAATATGCGCTACCAAAGGCTTGCCTGTCTTCTCTTTCAGGGCCATTCCCGCTAAGAAGGTCATCCAGTCATGGGCATGAATGACGTCAAATTCAAACGAATCAGAGATCACATCAATGTAAGCGGTATAAGCTTTAACTTTCTGAAGGAGGTTATTGCCATACACTGGCCCCACCTGAAAAACATTTTGAAGATCGGGGGATGCTATTGGATTAATGGCCAAAGGCACCAGTTTTTCAACCGTTTTGGGCGGCAAGGTGATGGTGCTGCTGCGGTACCTGATGTGTGTTTTACGCCGTGTTCGCTGGTGCTGAATGGCCTGCTCGTAGGCTACGGGGATCGTTTTTACGATACCACTGTAAGGGTCGAGTTCGGTATCAACATAATGGATTTTTTTGACAAACTCCGTGTATTGTTCCTGCTCTTCTACCTCGAAATACTCCTTGATATTGACTTCATCAAGTCCATAGATTTTCATTTTTTCAATCTGATGAACTTCATTTGCTCTTGGCAGAATTAAACTGATTTGTGCATACTGGCTCAGTGCTTTGCATAGCCCAAGCGAAGCGATGCCCAATCCTCCGTTGAGTATCGGTGGGAATTCCCATCCGAGCATGAGAATTTTAGTATTGTCCATGGCAAGTATTGATTAAGTCAAAAAATCCTGATTGTGGCGGGGAAAAATTGTTGTTGATATTAATAAATATTCGGCTGAATTTCAGTCTTTTCCCTAAAATTTTGTCGTATTTCTATGATTTTCGGCAATAAATCTGGCGTTTGCTCCAGGCTGTTGCCCATCACAATAATATCTGCGCCAGCCTGCCATGCACGCTGTGCTTTTTCAGCATTATTAATGCCTCCCCCAACAATTAATGGTACATCAAGCTGTTGTTTGCTCAGGCTGATGACCTCTTCGGTAACGGCTTGCAGTGCCCCGCTGCCTGCTTCAAGGTAAATGAGTTTCATGCCCAAAAGCGTTCCTGCAAGGGCCGTGGAGGCGATCAGTTCTGCCTGATCTGCTGGCAGTGGAATGGTTTGAGATACCGCAGCTACGGAGGTGATTCTTCCTCCATCAATGAGTAAATAGCCTGTCGGGATGGTTTCCATCTGCCATTTCCTGAGTGTCTGGGCGGCTTTGATGTGGTGACCGATCAAAAATTCGGGATTCCTGCCCGAAATCAGGGAAAGAAATAAAAGCGCATCGGCTTGTTCACAAATCTGGTTGGAATGCCCAGGAAACAGCAGTACTGGAATTTTGGTGTTTTCTTTGATGAACTGAACGGTTTGGGAGGTATGCCCTTTTTGTACGGTGCTGCCTCCCACAAAAATAAAATCTACCTGATGCTGATTGCAATGCTGGATCAGCGGGCGCAGTGCTTCTTGATCCTGTGCCTTGTCGGGGTCGATTAATACCGCAAGCATGGGGTGTTGTGCCTGGCTTTGCTGCTGAATTTGTTTTAATATCGGGAAATCCATATCAGTCAGGTCGGTCACTCATTTCATTTTGCATTTTTTTCCGAGCCAGACTTACCAGAAAAAACATGAAGTTCTCGGCAATGGACCTTTTAATGGACTCACCGATAATATTATTGGTTTTTTCGCTTTCAGAAGCGGCCACTGGTGGCGCAGTATAAATCACCTTGGGTTCTTTTTTCTTCTTGCTGCCACCGAGGCTTCTGCCTAAAAACGAGAGCACCTTGATGCCCGCATAAGCGCCAACAACCATTACGGAGGTTTTTACCACTTTTTTACCCACTGCAACTGAGTGGTCTTTTACCGCATTGAGGTCGTGGGTAATGGCCATCAGCTCTACCTTATTTTTAGCTTTCAGGGCTTCCTTGCGCTTGTTGAATTTGGTTTTGAGCGTATTATCCATCGATTTCGTCCTCCATGGTTTCGATAAATTTATAGAAATAGTTCATCAGTGTAGCAGAGATGGCTTTTTGCTTCCATATCAGTATCACTCCAAACAGCAAATAGGTTCCTGCAATAATCACAAAGCCAAGATATCTACTGTCGAGTAAGGCATTGAGGAAATAGCCGAGGGCAATGGTGGCAAACAGGAAAAACAAGGAAAGGATGGCAATAAGCGCGATGAAGATCAGAGCTTTTGAAATGATATATGCAGCCTGTTCACCTACTTGTAATTTGGCCAATTCCACGCGTGTTTCTACGAAACTCGTCAGGTTATGCACCAGGCTCTCAATATGGTTAGGTTCTTTTTTTGTCATAGAAATTTATGCTTCTTAAACCGCTTAACAAAAATGCGAACTAAGCGATATTCCGATAAACACGAATTTAATTTTTTTATGCTGAAAGTCATTAGTATTAGCGCAATTAAGCGAAATAATTGAACGAAGTCTTGATGCACGACGGGATTGGTCATTTTTTAATGGGGCTGAATATCAAATCAGTGCATTAGCTTGGTTGCGCAATAATATTTCCTCTTTAGCAGGGAACTGTTCAACTATTCCCTCCGAAACAGGTCATGCGCTCAAGTGAAACGGAAGACCACCTGCAAGCGCTTTTCAGTGGATAACCATAAAAATAACAAGGGCAACCATTAAAATATAGCGGATAAAAAGAGGGCTTTTTGTACCTTGTTCTTCTGCCTTTGATGGTGGTGTAAAAGAGCAACATTTTATGAAGTTTAGTCAATTATCCAAAGTGGTTGGAGGGCAGGTGCTGCAATTATCAGCAGACAGACCTGTAGAAGCGTTATTGATCGACAGCCGGAAACCGGTCATCAGTCAGGGGGCAATATTTTTTGCATTGGCAGGGCCGCGGCATAACGGTCATGATTATCTGGAAGAGTTGTACCAGGCGGGTGTTCGCCAGCTGGTGATACAAAAAGGTTTTAACCTTGACCCTGCTTTGTTTCCTCAAGCTAATATTTTGACGGTTGAAAATACCCTGCGGGCGTTGCAGTCGTTGGTCAGTTACCACCGGTCCCTGTTCACCATTCCTGTGGTGGGAATTACGGGCAGTAATGGCAAGACGATCGTCAAAGAATGGCTGCAATCGGCCTTATCCCAAAAATATGTGGTGTGTGCCAATCCGAAGAGTTATAACTCCCAGGTGGGGGTTCCTTTATCTGTTTGGGGGCTGCAGCCGCGTCATGAAGTGGGTGTTTTTGAAGCAGGCATTTCAGAGCGGAAAGAGATGGCGCATCTTGAAAAAATGATTCAGCCTACGGTAGGGATTTTCACCAATATTGGCAGCGCACATGCGGAGGGTTTTGTGAGCCAGGAGGAAAAGGTCCGTGAAAAATTACGATTGTTCAGGAATACCGAAACGCTGGTTTATTGTGCGGATCATGTTGTGGTTCGGGAAGAAATACAGAAGGCCTACCCAGAGAAAAAGCATTTAAGCTGGTCGCTGAATGGAGCGGGGAAATGTGGCTATCGGTTGCTGAAAAAAAGCACGGACAGCTGCGAGGTTCAATTGACGGACCGGTCGGTGATCAGTCTGCCCTTTGGTCATGAGGCTTCTATTGAGAACGCCCTTCACGTCGTTACCTGCCTCCTGCACTGGGGGTTTCATCCAACTGAAATTCAGCAGGCGGTGAAGCACCTCAAAGCACCTTCGATGCGGCTGGAACTCAAGCGGGGAAGTCATGACAACTATTTGATTGACGACACTTATAATAACGATTTGCTCGGTCTGGAGATTGCGCTTGACCATTTGGTACAGTTGCATCAGAAGGAAACCAAGCGTGTCATTTTATCGGATATTGCACAATCAGGGTTGTCTGACGAAGCACTGTATCAGGAGGTTGCCAAGATGCTCGCAAGCAGGGGGCTTCATGATTTTATTGCCGTAGGGCCCAGTATTGTGGCTCATCAATCTGTTTTTAAGGGGTTCAATGCCCAGTTTTTTCAGTCCACCACGCAATTGCTGGAGCACTTTGATCCGCACCAATGGCAGTCCTCCCTCATCTTGATAAAAGGGGCGCGTAAATTTGGTTTTGAGCGGGTAGTGCGTTCTTTGGAAGCCAAAGTGCATGGAACTCGCCTGGAGCTTGATCTGGATGTGATGGCTGAAAACCTGAACTTTTATCGATCAAAGCTGACAGGAAATACCAAAATGATGGTGATGGTAAAAGCTTTCGCTTATGGCAGCGGAAACCTTGAGGTGGCGCAGCTGCTGCAGTATCATCAGGTGGATTACCTTGGGGTGGCCTTCCCGGATGAAGGGGTCGAATTGCGGGAAAATGGAATTCACCTGCCAATTATGGTGATGAACTCCCACCCCGATGCTTTCGAAGCCCTGATAAAACATGGGCTTGAACCGGAGATTTTTGAATTTTCCCAGCTGAAAGCCTTCGGGCAGTACCTTCAGGCACAGCAAAAAGAAGCGAAAATTCATTTGAAAATTGACACCGGAATGCACCGGTTGGGCTTTGTTCCTGAGGAACTCCCTGAGGTCATCGCACTGTTGAAATCGTATCCGCAGATGAGGGTGCAGGGTATATTTAGTCATTTTGTTGGGGCGGATGAAGCAGAGTTTAATGATTTCTCACATGAACAGGCCAATCGTTTCCAGCAGGCAGTAAAGGTGCTTAAAAACAGTCTTCAGATCAATCCTATCGCCTATCTGTGTAATTCCGCAGGGATCATTCGCTTCCCAGAATACCACTTTGATATGGTTCGGCTGGGTATTGGTTTACACGGTATTGAAGTAAGTGGAATCGCGCCTGAGGCGGTTAAATTGCCGGCAAAGCTAAAAACATTTATATCTCAGATAAAACATATTTCTGCACAAGAAACAGTAGGTTATTCCCGTCGGGGAAAAGTGAAAAAACCGACCACTATTGCCACTATTGCCATAGGTTATGCCGATGGTTTCCTGCGGGCATTGGGCAACGGAAAATGCAGGGTGAAAATCAATGGAGAGGAAGTACCCATTATTGGAAATATTTGTATGGATATGGCGATGGTAGATTTAGGATCGCTGAAAGCGGAGGTGGGTGATGAGGTCATTATTTTTGATGACCGTGAACGCCTTCTTGCTTTGGCTGAACAGGCCAACACAATTCCCTATGAACTCCTGAGTTTAATCAGCTCACGGGTAAAACGCGTATATTATCAGCAATAGTGTGAAACGTCGTGAAACATTTTTAAAGGGTTGAAAATCCCTAAAATAAAAAAAACCAACTGATCGTGAAACTACGTGGAACAGTTGGTTTTTTTATGCTTTTTACTGGGGTCAGGCTCGTACTTTTCGATAAATGAACAGAACGACGATCCCTCCAAATATAGCAATGAGGAAAGAACCAATATTGAAACCATCTACCCCACCAAAGCCAAGTAATGAACCAATAAAACCACCTACCACTGCGCCTACAATTCCAATGATGATGGTAACGATGAATCCTCCTGGATCGGCACCCGGCATAATAACTTTAGCAAGGATCCCTGCAATTAGTCCGAAAATAATCCAACTAAGTATTCCCATGATATTTATATATTTGGTTCTCCTGTAATACTCCTGAGTAGGTAGAAGGTTTTTGAAAATAATACAATTATTAGATATTTATAATGATTGTGGATATGTTGATAATGAAGTGGGTAACTTATCCGGCAGTGGATAAGCCGCCTGCTTGTTTTGATTTTCGCCCTTTTGAAAATAGCAATAAACATTACTTATCAACACAACATCCCCTATCTTTGAATTTTCGGAAATTCAAGGAGGAAAAATAAATTAATTGATCAGCTTATCCACAAAACAAAGCATTATGAAAACATTGACATTAACGGCGGGACAAGGGGAATTCTTTGATAAATTCAAAGCATTTGTGAAGTCAAAAAATGTTGATGTCATGATTTTGCGCGGATATGCTGGAACAGGGAAAACCTTTTTAGTACAACATTTGCTCGAGTGGCTGGACGATCAGGAACGGGAGTATCGACTGATGGCCCCCACTGGCCGGGCCTCCAAGGTGCTCAGCTCCAAAGCCAAGCAATCTGCCTACACGATTCATAAATCGATTTACTCTTTCTCAGAAATGGAGGAACAGCGAGGCGGAAAAAAGAACAAGCGACTGGGCAATGTGAAGTATCATTATAAGATCCGCTTTAATGACGATGTGGGTAATGCGATTTATATTGTTGATGAAGCCTCGATGGTCAATGATTTGCCTTCTGAAGGCGAGATGTATCAGTTTGGTTCAGGGAGTTTACTGAAAGATCTGGTGAAATTCGCACATCAGAGTCCTGAAGAAGCTAAATGTCGCCGAAAAATCCTTTTTGTGGGCGATCCCGGGCAGTTGCCGCCTGTGGGCGCAGGGATTTCTTATGCCTTGGTGGAGGATTACCTGAAGGAGAAATACGACCTCAACTGCGAGAGTTTTCAGCTGACAGAGGTGGTGCGGCAGGGTAAAGACAGCGGAATCCTTGAATATGCCACCAATCTGCGGAATTCAATGCTGAAAGATCAGCCAATGCCTTATTTTAATTTCGATAAGGCGGATATTCACCGCGCACGAAAAGAACGACTTGTGGAATATTTTGAACGGGCGGTCAATAAAGCAGGCCTTGAAGAGGTCATTGTGGTGACTTTTTCGAATCGCTTAGCGATGCATTATAATCAGCAGATAAGACAACGGTTATTTCCTGGCGCTACCGAACTGCAAGTTGGTGACCGACTGATGTTTTCCTCCAATAATTATTCGCATGAGGTGGAGCTGCTCAACGGGGATTTTGCAACGGTATTGTCCATTGAGGATGAAACGGAATTTCCCATTGATCCCGTAATGGTTGATGTCTATGAGGCCAAATCCAAGCAATGGAGCAAGGAAAAAGTCCCCTTACAGTTCAGGGATGTGGTGATTGAGGTGCAGGATAACGATGGTGATAAGGTGGAAATTGAATGTAAAATGATGGAAAGTTTACTCAATAGCCCCCATCGCGACATCACTTCCAATGAACGTAAAGCGCTATATCAGTACTTTAGAAATCGTCACCCGAAACTCAAACCGGGAACAAAAAAATTCAATGAAATGCTTGCCGAAGACCCCTATTTCAATGCCCTCAGGCTCAAATATGGCTATGCCATTACAGGGCACAAAGCCCAGGGGGGCGAATGGGAATTCGTCTTTGTGGACTTTCAGGGCTCCACCTATATGCAAGAGGTGCAAGATATTATGCGGTGGCGATACACCGCCGTAACGCGTGCTAAAGGGCATTTGCTGGTCCTTCAGTAAGTCCGTTTAATTTGTTTGTACAATATAAACGCCCACAACCATAATCATCACACCAATGATCTTCATCCAGCTGATGGGTTGCTGGTGCATACCGAGCCAGCCGAAATGATCGAGGATCATCGCTAAAATAATCTGCCCTGCAATAACGAGGGTAAGTGTGGAGGTCATGCCAATTTTTGGGGCGATGATCACAAGGCTTGTAACAAACGAAGCGCCGAGCAATCCACCAACGAGCTTCCATTTGTCCGCAGAAAGAATGGTACCGAAAACCATTCCCAGGTTTCCTTTGGATTCAATCAGTACCAAAATAAAAACGGCAATCCAGCCTACCGTAAAGTTGGTAAAGGTGGCATAGAGGGCATTGCCGGTAGTCAGTTTCAGCGAACTGTTTACACCCACTTGAATAGAAGCAATGGCTCCAATAAGTACGGCGACGATATAATAGATCAAATTCATATTCAGTTATGTTTATTCCACCACTTCAGGGCTTCTCTTTTAGACAAAGGCGATAAGCCTGGTGTTTGTTCTATAAATTGAAGCACCCATTCGTGATTTGTTTTTGAAATTTCCCGCAACGACCAGCCTATTGCTTTATTAATAAAGAATGAGCTACTGCCCAGGTTTTTGCGCAGGATATCGGCCTGCAAGTCCAGGTCGATGGCCTTTTTGTATTTCAGCTGAAACAGGATGGTGGCCCGCCTGACCCAAAGGTTGGAATCCTCAACCCACTGTGGCAGCTGCTGTTTTTGCTGTTCAGGAAAACGGCTCCATTGCGCGCCCAACCCATGTGATGCCAGATGGTCTACGGTGTCCCACCACGACTTATGGGTAATCATCCAATAAAGTTGATCGATAAATCCGGCCGCCCACCGCTTTTTCATCCGCAGCATCATATCCAAACCAAAATACTGCCATTCTCTTTCCGGTTGTTGCCAAAGGTAGGTCAGTATCGCAGCGTCGTCTTCGGGCTTGGGAAAACCGGCCTCCAGCAAAAATTGCTTTTGCAAAGCTTTCCGCACAGGCGAGGGCAATCCGTAAAACTCAAAATGCCCCTGCATATACTTGGCCATTTTTTCGGCCTGTACCGGATCTGCCAAAGCGATTAATCCCGACCGAAATGGCATAAAGTACTCTTCTATTGCGTCATGGTTTTTCATTAATGCACAAGTTATAAGCTGATTCTCCGCAATCTACGAAGAAGCATGATCTATGTCTTTTGATGTTTTATACATTTATATTTTATTTCAATTAAAATTCTATGGGAATTCAGCATTTACGACTGCCTTTTTGTCATATTTCGGTTGCTTTGTATCATCTTTGCAGATAAGGCAGTAGTTTCGAGTGGTCTGTAATTTGTTGAATCAAGTCCAATAGCTGGATATCGGACGATGCAACCATGGGCATTTACTCTATTTGACCTTCCAATATTTTAGTTTGTTTATCAGAAATGACAACAGTAGATTTTTATAAATATCAGGGAACAGGTAATGACTTTGTGATGGTGGATAATCGCCAGCAAGTGATCGACCCCAATGATATCCCTTCTGTTCAGCGGTTGTGCGACCGCAAGTTTGGCATTGGTGCCGACGGATTGATCCTGATTCAGGAGCACCCTGATTATGACTTCGAAATGGTCTATTTCAATTCAGACGGAAGTAAAAGCCTTTGTGGCAACGGAAGCCGTTGCGCTGTTCGCTTTGCTGAATTTTTGGGTATCGTGAGCAAAAGTACCCACTTTCTGACCATCGATGGCGGACTGTACGCTGAAATTACGCCAGCCGTGATTCGCCTGAAAATGCCAGATGTTACAACAACAGAACGTATCGGTGAGGATTTCTTCATCAATACAGGCTCTCCGCATTATGTGCAGTTTGTCGATAAAGTGGAGGCCACAGAGGTTTTCGATGCCGGCCGTGCTATTCGTTATAATGAGCGTTTTAAGGCGGAAGGTACAAACGTTAATTTTGTGCAACAGCTTGAAGCACAGTCCATCTTTGTTCGTACCTACGAAAGGGGGGTAGAAGATGAAACCCTCTCTTGTGGAACAGGAGTTACCGCCTGTGCACTTGCCTGCTCACTCAATGAGATGGAAAGCCCCGTAAAAATTAAAACCCTTGGAGGGCTGTTGGAGGTTAGTTTTGAGAAAAACAGCTCGGAAGGCTTCCAGAATATCTTCCTGACAGGCCCTGCAGAGCAGGTCTTCAGTGGAAAAATAAATATATAAAGATGAATTGAAGGCTTTTTGACAAAAACAGCGTACAATTGTCGATCGTTTTTGTTATTAGTTTTTCATATTTCATTTACCTTTGATAATAAGTGTGACACTCCTGAAAATTCATGAAGGCAGACTGAACACACTGCAGATTGATATTTGCAAATAAAATTCGCCATGTTAGATAAAATAACCAAAGGCTTTGCCAAGCTGTTCGGAACCAAATCCGATCGAGACATTAAGGTAATCTTGCCGATCGTTAAGCAAATTAACGAAGAATTCGATAAACTGAGCTCCATCACTGACGATGACTTGCGTAAGGCATCAGCGGGTTTAATGGCGCAAATTCAAGAGGAACTCAAACACCTCGATCAGGAAATCGAAGCGTTGAAATCAAAAGCAGATGCTACGGAAACAGACGTTTTTGAAAAAGAAGCACTGTACGCTAAAATTGATAAGTTGGATGACCAACGCAATGAAGAACTTGAGGTGGTACTGAACAACATCCTCCCTCAGGCCTTTGCGATCATGAAAGAAACGGCGCGCCGTTTGAAAGATCAAAAAGAACTGCGCGTTTCCGCCAATGTTCATGACAGAACGATTTCAGCAAAAAGCGACTGCGTTTCCATTGAAGGGGAAACGGCGGTTTGGCATAACTCCTGGACTGCCGGAGGGCATTTGCTAACATGGGAAATGGTACATTACGATGTGCAGTTGATTGGTGGTGTGGTCCTTCACCAAGGTAAAATCGGTGAGATGGCTACCGGTGAAGGTAAAACGTTGGTGGCAACACTTCCAGCCTTCCTGAATGCTTTGGCTCGCCGTGGTGTTCACGTGGTAACGGTCAATGATTATTTGGCTAAACGTGACTCCGAATGGATGGCGCCTTTGTTCCAGTTCCACGGATTGGACATCGACTGTATCGATAAGTGGCCGGCAAACTCTGAGGAGCGCCGTAACGCCTACCGTGCAGACATCACTTACGGTACCAACAACGAATTCGGTTTTGATTACCTTCGTGACAATATGGCACGTGGAACCGATGAGCTGGTACAGCGCAAGCACCACTATGCCATGGTCGATGAGGTCGATTCGGTATTGATTGATGATGCCCGTACCCCATTGATTATCTCGGGTCCTGTACCTAAAGGCGATCAGCATGAATTCCATATGCTGAAGCCAAGAATTGAGTCGCTGGTAGGAGACCAGAAGAAATTGGCGCAAGGGTTCCTGACCGACGCCAAACGTTTGATTTCCGAAGACCCTAAAAGTGATGAGGGAGGAACAGCCCTGTTCCGTGCTTACCGCGCATTCCCGAAATACAAACCATTGATTAAATATTTGTCTGAGGACGGTATTCGCCAGATCCTGCAAAAGACAGAAAACTATTATATGGCGGACAACAACCGCGAAATGCCGAAGGCAGATGAGCCATTGTTGTTTGTAATTGATGAAAAACAAAACTCGGTAGACCTTACAGAAAAAGGGATCGACCATATTACGGGTAAAGGTGAGGATCCTCAATTCTTTATCTTGCCAGATATTGGGGTGGAAATTGCCAACCTCGAAAACGACGAGGCGGTTTCTGATGAAGATAAAATCGTTAAGAAAGAGCAGCTGTTACAGGATTACGCCGTAAAAGCAGAACGTATTCACTCGGTGAATCAGCTTTTGAAAGCGTACTCATTGTTCGAAAAAGATACGGAGTATATCCTTGACGACGGTAAAGTGAAAATCGTCGATGAGCAAACAGGTCGTGTAATGGACGGGCGCCGTTACTCTGATGGTTTGCACCAGGCACTGGAAGCCAAAGAAAATGTGAAGGTAGAAGATGCCACACAAACTTATGCTACCATTACGCTTCAGAACTACTTCCGTATGTACCACAAATTAGGTGGTATGACGGGTACCGCAGAGACGGAAGCAGGCGAGCTTTGGGATATCTATGAATTGGATGTAGTGGTTATTCCTACCAACCGCCCAATTCAGCGTCAGGATCACGAAGATAAAGTCTTCAAAACAATCCGTGAGAAATTCCGCGCAGTAGCCGAAGAGGTGATTCAGTTGCGTGAAGCTGGCCGTCCAGTATTGGTCGGTACAACATCAGTAGATATGTCGGAATTACTGTCGCGTATGCTGAGTATGCAACAAATTCCTCATCAGGTACTGAATGCCAAGCAGCACTCGCGTGAAGCAGAGGTTGTAGCACAGGCAGGGCAGCCAGGAATGGTAACCATCGCTACCAACATGGCAGGTCGTGGTACGGATATTAAACTTACCCCTGAGTCGAAAGCAGCAGGTGGTTTGGCCATTATCGGTACTGAACGCCATGAGTCACGTCGTGTCGATCGCCAGTTGCGTGGTCGTGCAGGTCGTCAGGGAGATGTCGGTTCTTCGCAGTTCTTTGTATCTCTTGAAGATAGCCTGATGCGTATGTTCGGTTCTGAGCGTATCGCCAAGGTAATGGACCGTATGGGCTTGGAAGAGGGCGAAGTAATTCAGCACTCTATGATTACCAAGTCTATCGAACGTGCACAGCGCAAGGTGGAAGAAAACAACTTCGGTATTCGTAAGCGTTTGCTGGAATATGATGATGTGATGAACCAGCAACGTGAAGTAATCTACGATCGTCGTCGCAATGCCCTATTCGGTGAGCGTTTGTCGATCGATATCATGAACCAGCTTTATGATGTGGTAGAAACGATCGTGATTGCTTACAAAGAGTCGTTGGATTTGGATGGCTTCAAATTGGAGGTACTGAACACTTTGGGTGTGGATTACCATATTGCTGAAGACAAATTCAATGCAAGCTCTGTGGATGATATCGCCAATGAGCTGTTTGATGAGGCTTACGATCAGTATAAAAAGAAAAATGAAATCATCGGTGAGCGTGCAATGCCTGTATTGGAGCATGTAAATGCGGAACGTGGCGCGATGGTTGAAAATATCATGGTACCATTCACGGATGGTAAAAAGCAACTCGGCATTGTAACCAACTTGTCGAAAAATATCGAAGATCGTGGTAAAACATTGATGACCGATATGGAGAAAAGTGCTGCTTTGGCCATTATCGATAACAAGTGGAAAGAACACTTGCGTGAGATGGATGACCTGAAGCAATCGGTACAGAATGCCGCTTATGAGCAAAAAGATCCTTTGATGATCTACAAGTTTGAAGCTTTTGAACTATTCAAGAAGTTCCTTTCTGAAGTAAACAACGAAGCGATCTCATTCTTGATGAAAGCCTCTATTCCAATTGCTGAGCCAGAAAAGGTGCAGGAAGCGAGAGAAGAGCGCCCAAAGCAAGAATATAACACTTCTAAAGCGGAAACAGGTTCTGCTTTGAGCCAGGACACCCCTCGCCCTGAGGCTCCTGAAGCACCAAAGGAGAAAACAATGCCGATCCGTAAAGAGGTTACGCATGGCCGAAACGATTTGGTATCGGTACGTTACAATGACGGTTCTGTAAAAGAGAATGTAAAATTCAAGAAGGTAGAAAACGATTTGGCAGCCAACAAATGTGTGTTGATTGACTAATTTGAACCTTTTTGTTTAATAAATATAATGGGGTTGCGTTCTTAGGATCGTAACCCCATTTTTGTTGGGTCGAAAATGTCCATCAACAAAGGTCAGTAATAGAGCTGCCTGCCCAACAGACGATATATTAAACAATGGCTAAAATTTTGTAAATTGAGCGCCAATAGGCAAAACCGAAATTTAAATAAACCCATTACTATGAAAAATATCTATGTCCTGTTTGGCATGTTCTTGCTGGCAACGGCGTGTTCTCCGAAAGTAGCGAAGACCACCACCACCAATTATCAAGAAGATATTTCGACGAACCGAGAAGATTTTGTTCAGCTTAAAGCGCAGCAAGAAGCGAAACAGGCCGAACAGCAAAAAGAAAATCAGTTAACAAAAGAACAGGATTTTTCTGAGTCATCAGCAATCACTACAGGAGTAGATGAGCAATTGCAGGATTTTGCAGCCGCAAATGCAGGCAGTTATGCCACCAAATACACCATTCAGGTATATTCAGGAACAAGCCGCGACCGTGCCAACGAAATTAAATCGGAGGTTTATGAACTGCTCCCTGAAGCCAAGCCAAAGGTAACTTATGTACAGCCGACCTATCGGGTGCGTATTGGGGAGTATTACAGCCGTGTCGATGCTTACGGACTTTACAAAAAAGCCAAGAGTAATTTCGGACGTGCGATCATTATTCCTTTCAAAGTGAAACTGGGAGATCAATCCCCAGCAGAGACGACACAGGATTAGCCATAATTTATCAGTCATGAAATCAACCATTCAGCAATTAGCCAAAGAAATAAAGCAGCAGGTGATCGATTACCGACAATACCTGCATCAGCACCCAGAATTATCTTTTCAGGAACACCATACCGTAAAGTATGTTGCTGATCAGCTCACCGCCATGGGAATCACGCGGCAGGAAACCAAGGCCGAAACAGGATTGGTGGCACTGATTGAAGGCAAGAATCCCACGAAAAAAGTTATCGCTTTACGTGCTGATCTTGATGCCCTGCCAATTGTTGAAGAGAATGATCAACCGTACAAATCACAAAATGATGGGGTGATGCACGCCTGTGGGCACGATGCACACACGGCCTCTTTGTTGGGGGCGGCCTATATACTGAACCAGGTTAAAGATCAGTTCGAAGGGACTGTCAAGCTGGTATTTCAGCCTGGTGAAGAGCAGCTTCCTGGTGGTGCTTCGTTGATGATCAAAGATGGCGCACTGGAAAATCCCAAGCCTGAAGCCATCATCGGGCAGCACGTGATGCCTTTTATTCCTGTCGGGAAAGTAGGTTTCCGCCCAGGGATGTACATGGCTTCATGTGATGAAATTTATATCACCGTTCGTGGAAAAGGCGGACATGCGGCCTTGCCTGAAAACAATATTGACCCTATTGTGATTGCGGCCAACATGATCGTCTCCTTGCAGCAAATTGTCAGTCGTTTTGCGCCACCAAAAATCCCCTGTGTACTTTCCTTCGGGGATATTCGTGCTTTTGGCGCAACCAATATTATTCCTGATGAAGTCAAGATCAAAGGAACCTTCAGAACCATGAATGAGCCATGGCGCGCCGAGGCACATGAGCGAATCGTGAAAATGGCCAAAGGGATTGTAGAAGGCATGGGCGGAACGGTAGATTTCGATATTCGCAAAGGCTACCCTTATCTGGAAAATGATGAAGCCCTGACCTTGCGCAACCGTGCCGTGGCAGAGGAATATTTAGGTGAAGAGAATGTCGTTGATTTGGATATTTGGTTGGGTGCCGAAGATTTTTCTTATTACACCCAAGAAATGAAAGCCTGTTTTTATCGATTAGGAACAAGGAATGAAGCCAAGGGAATCACTTCGGCCGTTCATACGCCTACTTTCGATATTGATCATGATGCTTTGGAAATCGGATCGGGACTGATGGCGTTTATGGCATTTAAAGAATTACAAGGTTGATTTTGGGAGGTGTTATAGACCATGATTACCATGATTTATTTTAACTGATATTTGACAAAATTTAATCGCTGTAGGGGCTGATCCAATGTCATTAAGATGCTGTAGAGACGTTATTTTTAACGTCTAACACAATGCTGATCCTAATAATGACCCTTATATTCAAATTGTTACGTGAGACATAATGAATTATGCCTTTACAGGAAAATCAAAATCACGGAAATCCTGTAAATCAAGGTAATCACGGCCAAAAAAATAAAGACCAATCGAACAACACATAAGCTGCCTTCTGAAATCATTCGGAAGGCATTTTTGTTTTCTGTTCAACCCTTTGTTATTTGCAGAAAAAAAGAAATACCATGCCGAAAATAGATCCTCCAAAAGATACCAAAAGAGCGGAGAAATTAGCCGCTTTTGATCGCCTGCTGACCATCATGGACGAGTTGCGATTGAACTGCCCGTGGGACAAGAAACAAACTACGGAGTCTTTGCGTCATTTGACGATCGAAGAAGTGTATGAACTTTCAGACGCCATAATGGAGGGTGCTGCTGAAGAGGTACGCAAGGAGTTGGGTGACCTGATGTTGCATTTGGTGTTTTATGCCAAAATTGGGGAAGAAAATGCGCAATTCGATATTACCGACGTGCTCAATGGTATTTGTGATAAATTGATCCACCGCCATCCGCATATTTACAGCGATACAGTGGCGGATGATGAAGAAGCCGTCAAGCAGAATTGGGAAAAGATCAAGCTGAAAGAGAAAGGCAATGTTTCTGTTCTGGGAGGCGTTCCGAAAACCCTGCCCGCTTTGGTCAAGGCCATGCGCATTCAGGAAAAAGCCCGTGGTGTAGGTTTCGACTGGGACGATAAAACACAGGTTTGGGAGAAAGTCGAAGAGGAATTGGGTGAGTTTAAAGCCGAATTCAACATCGCCGATGGTAGCGAAATCGATCATGAAAAAGCACAGGACGAATTCGGAGATGTGTTATTTTCCCTGATCAACTATTCCCGCTTCCTGGACATCAATGCCGAAGAAGCATTGGAGCGCACCAACCGAAAATTTATCTACCGTTTTCAGTACTTGGAGCAAGCCGCCGCTGCTGACGGAAAAACCCTATCTGAGATGACCCTCGAAGAAATGGATTACTACTGGAACGAAGCGAAGAAGGGAAAGTAGTTTAAAGCATACGCTATTGCGATCTTCCTCCTCGTTGATTGTCAATGATTGATCATCACGAGAGGGATGCTCGCGATAGTTTGACGCCGTAATTTTACGCCCAAAAGGAATGCTGATATTTTAGTTCAAACGTCCTGCGAATACCAACTATTGTTTTTAACCATGATTACCATGATTTTAAAATAATCTGTGGGCAAAATAAAACATAAAAAATCCCGACCAGTCATCTGATCGGGATTTGTATTTTCAAGCCTCAGGCTTTCTTATTTTTTGAATTTCTTTTGCTCAGGGTTTGTATATACGTGATCGTAATACTCCTGTGCCATACGGTCAGCATCGAAATAAGGCGTAACGTCTTTCATCGATGTTTTCACAATCTCAGTCCACTTCTTAGGCTCATCATAATAAGTCGGCAAGATTTCGTTCTCCAGGATGTAGAACATCGCTTCCATATCTTCATGATCCTGCATATGATGCGGCTTGCGGTGATCCGTAGCAGGAATGATAAACCCATTTTCGCCATGGCGGGTGAATTCACAAATCCATCCATCGTAAGTCGAGAAGTTTACCCCAGCGTTCATGGCTGCCGTCATGCCTGAAGTACCAGAAGCCTCACGGGTAACACGTGGGTTGTTCAACCATACATCAGAACCATATTTTAGCATGCGCGAAAGTTGTAGCTCGTAACCTACCAGTACCGCAGCATTTTTGTTATGCTTCGTCATGTGTACCAAAGAGTTGAAAGTACCCACTGCACCGTAATCCATTGGATAAGGCTTTCCTGCCCAGATAATCTGTACTGGGTACTTGCTGTTGCTCAATAATTTTTGGAAACGTTCCATATCGCGTGTGATCAAATCTGCACGTTTGTATCCAGCGTAACGGCGCGCCCATACGATCGTGAAAACGTTCGGGTCAAACCACTTTCCTGTTTGGTCGGCAACAATCTGGAAAAGGTTTTTCTTCAGCTTTTTCTTACGGTCGGTCAGTTGCGCATCATCTCCTTTTACCAAAGCAGCTTTCAGCTCAGGATCTTGCCAGTAGCGGGCATTTTGTGCGTTGGTAACGTGCGTGATTGGGCAAATACCCGTTTGGTTTTTCCACATCTCGCGAGATACTTCCCCATGTAGTTTCGATACCCCATTGGCAAAATGCGCAAAGCGTAAAGCAACCAGCGAGTGGTTGAAAGTATCATCATGAATGCCTGTAAGTTCACGAACTTGATCCAAAGGAACACCATTGAAAAAGCCGAGTTTATCCAACAAGTGGATGTTATGCTTTTCATTTCCAGCTTCTTCAGGAGTGTGCGTAGTGAAAACCATACGCTTTTTCACCTCCTCGATAGAGCCGTGTTTTTTATACAAGTGGAAAGCCGAAGAAAGGGCGTGTGCCTCATTCAAGTGATAAATATCTGGCTCCCAGTTTAATTCATCTAAAAGTTTAGCACCTCCCAGGCCTAAAAGGATAGACTGAGCGACTTTCCCTTCTGTATTGGATTCGTACAGGCGGTGAGTAATTGTTTGTGCTAAATAATCATTCTCTGGTAAATCAGTAGAAAGGAAGAACATCGGTACAGTACCGAATTGCTCTGGATCAAGATAGAAAGCCTTTACCCAAACATCATGATTGTTCACTCGAATCGAGAACTTGATGCCTGTGTCCTGAAGGAAAGAATAGGTTTTCTCCTGAAAAAGAACATCCATTGACTGATCTTTCGCACGGATTTGGTCATAATATCCGTACTTCCATAGTAGTCCAATACCGACCATATTTTGCTTTAGGTCGTAGGCACTGCGCATATGTGAACCCGCAAGGAACCCTAATCCACCTGAGTAGATTTTGAAGGATTGATCGATCGCAAACTCCATACAGAAGTAAGCGGTTTTCTTGCTGTATTTAGGATCAAATTTATAAGGATGCTGAAATTTCGTTGGTAAACTCATTGTCTGAAAAATTAGGTTTGAACAATTAAGATGGTATTAATAATAAAAGGTGTATTAAAACCCAAAATGGGAATTTAACGGGTTTTATCAAATAAAATGTAATGGATTAGCAAGATTATGGCGTTTGAATTGCACAAACGATTCCAGTGATTATTATGGATGGAGGTTCATCGAAAGAGGGAACAGCTAACGGTTTTGTATTAGTCAATCTTTGTTTTTTTAAATATAATACAATCTGAATAAATGACTATTTAAAAATTTATCTGATTTGTAAGAATATTCAAATAATAGCCTGTTTAGGATAAATTGAATTAATCCTGGCATTTATCACATCCGCCACCGGAACATTTTTTTTCGGCTGTTTGCAGTAATTTTTTTATAAAAATGCCAGCACAACCAACCCACAGCAGCAGCTACCATGAGCGTTACGATCACGCCTTGTACGGTTAAGTTAACCATGTCTTTTCGTTATTCTTTAAACAAATGGGGTCTTTGATGATTCTAAAATAATTATTTCAGCGGAGAAATAGACCGCTTTAACCGAAAATATTCGTACAACAGATTAAGCCTGAAAAGGCTCAAATTGAAAAGGAGTACCTTTTTTCGCCACTTTAAGGAGTACGCATATAAAACCAACTATGAATTCAGCATTAAGCCCTTCGAACATCCCTCCGTCCTTTTTGGATCAGCTCCCCATTCCTGTATTGGTACAAGAGAAAGGAGGCGCATTGATTTACTGTAATCAGGAGATGAAAGAGCAGTTTGATGATTTTCCTGAGGCCAAGGAGGCGCAGCAGGATTTATTCAAGTCGGTCAGTATTTGGGAGCAGGGCGCGCAATGCACTTTGAGCACTTCGAAGACTCCTCTGAAAGAATGGGAATTAAGCAAGCTCAGTGAGGATGACCAGCAAACCGTCTGGTGCCTGAAAAAATCCCGCCCCTCCCCTTTCGAAGACCCCACCTTTTTATCCGTTGTGGCGCATGAGCTAAGGACGCCCCTGAATGCGGTTTTGGGCTTGGCACAACTGCTTGAGATGGAAAATGAACAGGAAAATTTGCATAACTCCTTCAAAACCATGCAATACTCCGCAGAGCACCTGTTAGGGTTAATCAACGATGTGCTTGATTTCAGCAAAATTCTTGGCGGTAAACTGGAACTCGACCAAACGAGGTTTTCTCCAAAACAACTGGCCACCGATATTAAAGCGATGCTGCAACAGCGTGCCGATGCCCGATCCATCAGCCTTAAAGTTTTGGTAGGAGATGAGATCCCCGAACAGTTGCTTGGCGATGCCCACCGCCTGAAACAAGTATTGATCAACCTGATTACCAATGCCATTAAGTTCACTGAAAAAGGAGCCGTAACCATCCGCCTGGAGCGATTGCCCAAAGCGACCAACAGGGCTTGGCTGCGCTTTGTGATTGAAGATACGGGAATCGGAATTCCTGAAGACCGCCTCGAACGGATCTTTGAGCCATTTACGCAGGCCGAAAAATCGACCACCCGCAAGTTTGGAGGTACAGGACTTGGCCTGAGTATCAGTAAACTGTTGGTGGAAAGTATGGGAGGCAATATTCGCGTGGAAAGCAAAGAAGGCAAAGGCACGCGGTTTTTGATCTCCATGCCTTTCGATCGCAATGAGCAACTCACTTCCAAATTTGTGCAGCGCACACGTAAGGATTTCAGTGCAAGTAAAGTTTTGCTGGTAGAAGATGATGTGGTAAATCAGGTGATTACGAAAAAGTACCTGAAGAAATTTGGGATCAATCCAGAGATTGCCGCAACGGGAAAAGCCACCCTTGAGTGGGTAAAGCAAGAACAGTTTGATTTGATATTGATGGACTTGCACCTTCCTGATGCTCATGGGGAAGACCTTACGCAAACGATCCGGCATCAGGACAAGCATTATTATGAGATCCCCATTATCGCACTGAGCGCAACACGATTTGACCGATGGGAAGAAAATGCCAAGCTCGCACAGATGAACGGCTACCTGACCAAACCACTGAATCCGATAGTGATGCAGCGGACATTAGAGGAATTTTTTAAGTTTTAGATGTTTTTTTTCCTTGCTTTCTTTTGACTTTTACCTTCATAACTATCGAAAAAGGCTTAGTTTTGTATGTCAATAACTTTAAGATAGGCTAACAGCAAAACAACATGGCATTTTCATTATTTCAAGGCGTTAAATTGGGCATTCTTGGCGGTGGACAGTTGGGACGGATGTTGATTCAATCATCCTTAGATTTTAATTTGGATATCGCCATTTTGGATCCAGACCCACAGGCTCCCTGTGCCCGTATCAGCAGTAATTTCACCAATGGTTCACTGAAAGATTATACGGATGTATATGAATTCGGGAAGCAGTGTGATGTGATTACCGTTGAGATTGAGAACGTTAATACCGAAGCTTTGCGTCAGTTAGAGCTTGAAGGGAAAAAAGTTTTCCCTCAGCCACGGGTCATTGAACTGATTCAGGACAAGCGGGTTCAGAAACAATTCTATCAGGATAATAACATTCCAACCTCGCCATTTATTCTTACCCAAGACCGTAACGAAGTGATGCGTCATGCTGACTTCCTGCCTGCGGTTCATAAACTGGGAAAAGAAGGCTATGATGGCCGTGGGGTACAGATGTTACGCCAGGTGGAGGATCTCTCCAAAGCTTTTGACAAGCCAGGTGTTTTGGAAAAACTGATTGATTTTGAAACCGAAATCTCGGTGATTGTCGCTCGAAATGAGGACGGACAGGTAAGAACATTCCCTGCAGTGGAGCTGATCTATCATCCTGAAGCCAATTTGGTAGAATACCTTTTTGCGCCAGCAAATATTTCTGAGGCCGTAGCTAAAAAAGCGGATGATATTGCCCGGGACGTGATCACTAAACTGGACATGGTCGGTCTGTTGGCTGTTGAGATGTTTGCAACCAAATCGGGCGATGTGCTGGTTAATGAGGTAGCGCCACGTCCGCACAACAGTGGCCACCAAACCATTGAGGCCAATCAGACTTCACAGTACGAACAACATCTCCGCGCTATTCTGAACACTCCCTTGGGGTCTACCGAGGCGCTTCAGCCTTCCGCAATGGTGAACCTCTTAGGGGAAGAAGGCTTCGAAGGAATGGCCAAGTATGAAGGTACCGACGAGGTTATGGCCGTTGATGGTGCACATGTTCACCTTTATGGCAAAAGCTACACCAAGCCTTTTCGTAAAATGGGGCACGTTACGATCGTCGATGCCGACCTGGAAAGACTGAAAGAGAAAGCAACATACATCAAAAATACTTTAAAAATAAAAGCATGAGTAAGGTGCAAGTAGGTATTATCATGGGCAGTAATTCTGACCTGCCCGTGATGAAACAAGCCGCAGAGGTTTTAGAAGAGTTAGGGGTTACTTTTGAGGTAACGATTGTTTCCGCACACCGCACACCTGAACGCATGGTGACTTACGCTCAGGAGGCACGTGCACGGGGTATTAAAGCGATTATTGCTGGTGCTGGTGGTGCCGCTCACCTGCCAGGGATGGTGGCTTCGATGACGAGCCTTCCAGTGATTGGAGTGCCTGTAAAATCATCGAATTCCATTGATGGCTGGGATTCTGTATTGTCGATTCTGCAAATGCCTGGAGGCGTGCCAGTAGCGACAGTGGCACTGAATGGCGCAAAAAATGCAGGAATTCTTGCTGCGCAGATCGTTGGGGCTTATGAGGAGCAAATCGCTCAAAACCTTGACACCTTCAAGCAAGAAATGAAAGACAAAGTATTGTCGGCCGCTGCTGATCTGGAAGAAAAGGGCTATCAGGCTTTTTAACTTCCCACATTATTTTCAATAGGGAGACGGCTGTTTCCCGTACAAATATTTAAGCCATTCAGCTTACTGGATGGCTTATCACGATTTTTTTTCTTAGATGTATGGTCAAAAAGTGGATTTATAAATCGGCAGCTCCGCAGGAGGATGTAGATCGATTGATGGCGGAAGTGGGGGTTTCTGAAACCGTAGCCTCTTTGCTTGCCCAGCGCTCGATTCGTAATTACGAAGAAGCCAAAGCGTTTTTTCGTCCTTCCTTAGCGCATTTGCACGATCCCTTCCTGATGAAAGGGATGGATATTGCCGTAAATAGATTGCAGGAGGCTTTTCAGCAAAGAGAAAAAATCATGATCTATGGTGATTATGATGTCGATGGAACCACCTCCGTGGCCTTGGTTTATGGATTTATCAAAACCCTTTACCCGAATGTGGCCTTTTATGTGCCAGACCGCTACAAGGAAGGTTATGGCGTATCGACCAAAGGGATGGAATACGCCCGCGATAATAATTTCAAGCTGATTATCTCCCTTGACTGTGGGATAAAAGCAGTAGACCGTATTCAGCAGGCCAAAGATTACGGCATCGATTTTATTATCTGTGATCATCACCGCCCAGGGGAAATCCTCCCTCCTGCCATTGCTATTCTTGACCCCAAACAACAGGATTGCCCTTACCCATTCACTGAACTTTCAGGCTGTGGGGTTGGCTTCAAGTTTATGCAAGGGTATTGTCAGCGATTCGATATTCCTGAGCGCAAATTATTTGCCTTCCTGGATCTTGTTGCGGTGAGTATTGCCGCAGATATTGTCCCAGTATCTGATGAAAATCGTGTGCTGGCGCATTTTGGACTGAAACTCCTGAACAAGAAACCCTCACATGGACTTAAAGCCTTGATGAACTTGGGGGGAGGCATGAATAAAATGTCGATCTCTGCGATCGTGTTTGGTATTGGTCCGCGAATTAATGCTGCTGGAAGGATGGCACATGCCTCGGGAGCCGTGGATTTGCTATTGGCTAAAGATGAGGTGGAGGCCGAGCAACTTGCAAAACAGATTGAATCCAAGAATGAAATCCGACGGAATTTCGACAGTAATATTACTGCGGAAGCCATCGAAATGATAGAATCGCAGGGGGATGACAATGCGAAATCGACCGTGCTCTTTAAAAGTGACTGGCACAAAGGCGTGATTGGCATTGTTGCCTCACGTTGTATTGATAAATTTTACCGCCCGACCATCATCATGACCGAATCCAACCGCAAAGCCACAGGCTCTGCCAGGTCCGTGAATGGTTTTGATGTTTACGAGGCGATCAGTGAGTGTGCAGAATTGCTCGACCAATTTGGTGGGCACAGATATGCCGCCGGCCTGACGATGGACATTGATAAAGTGGACGCTTTCCGGGAGAAGTTCAACAGAATTGTCGCTGAGCGAATTACAGAGGATCAGCTGACCCCACAACTGAATGTCGACAGAAGAATTGCGCTGAATGAGGTCAATTATAAATTGTACAATATTTTAAAGCAAATGGCGCCTTTTGGCCCGGAAAACATGACGCCCATCTTTGTGAGTGAAAACCTCAAGGTGGTCGATCGCCCTCGCCTGCTGAAAGGGGAGCATTTAAAGTTTAAAGTAACACAGGATGGTAATGAAGAGCCCATCGAAGCCATTGGCTTTGGTTTTGGGCAGTATTATGACCTTGTGAGCAGTGGCATGCGCTTCCGTATGGCTTATTCCGTAGAGGAAAATACTTATATGGGAAGAAAAAATCTTCAGCTTTATGTGAAAGATATCAAATTTGAAGAATAATCTCTTTTAATTTGTTTAATTATGAGTTGGTCGATGACCGAGTACTGTTTGAATCGTAGAAAGATTAGTATATGAAATTGCGTTCTGAAAAGCTGGTAAAGAAATATAAAAAGCGTACGGTAGTGAATCAGGTTTCCGTAGAGGTAAACCAGGGAGAGATTGTGGGACTTTTGGGCCCAAACGGAGCAGGGAAAACCACTTCTTTTTATATGACCGTTGGCTTGATTAAGCCTAACGCCGGCCGAATCTTTTTGGATGATGAGGACATTACTGCCTTGCCCATGTATCGTAGGGCTCAAAAAGGAATTGGCTACCTTGCGCAGGAGGCTTCCGTATTCCGGTCCCTGACGGTGGAGGAAAACCTGCTCGCGGTGCTGGAAATGACCAAGCTGTCTAAACCAGAACAAAAAGCCAAAATGGAAGAACTCCTTGAAGAGTTCAGCCTTACCCACGTTCGGAAGAACCTCGGGATGGTGCTTTCAGGAGGAGAACGACGCAGAACAGAGATTGCCCGTGCTTTGGCTGTTGATCCCAACTTTGTGTTGCTGGATGAGCCTTTTGCTGGGGTAGACCCCATTGCCGTGGAAGAAATTCAGGGCATTGTGGCGAAGCTAAAAAACAAGAATATCGGTATATTGATTTCCGACCACAACGTAAACGAGACCCTGGCCATTACCGACCGGGCTTACCTGATGGTGGAAGGAAAGCTCTTTAGAGCAGGTACAGCAGAAGATTTGGCAAATGATCCAGAGGTGCGCAGGGTTTATTTAGGGGAGTATTTTGAGCTGAAAAGAAAGATATAAGCTGTAGCTGTTTGTTTATCAAAACTGCTATATGACATTCATCAACACCATAATTACCTGGGTAATGCAACAGCGCATTCACCAGATCGAACTTTTTATGAAGCACCCTCATGAGGTGCAACATGACATTTTTCAGCGTTTGATTGAAATGGGGGCCGAGGCCGAATTTGGCCGCAAATACCATTTCAAAGATCTTACCACTCAAAAAGCCTTCAGGGAACGGGTACCTATTGCCCGTTATGAAGACCTGTACCCTTATATCCAGCGAATGATGAAAGGGGAACAAGGCGTGCTGTGGCCTACCGAAATCAAGTGGTTTTCCAAGTCTTCGGGAACCACCAATGCCCGCAGTAAGTTCATTCCTGTTTCCAAAGAGGCTGTTGACGACTGCCACATGAAAGGAGGAAAAGACCTTTACTCTTTTTACACCAATAACTACCCCGACACCAAGATATTTTCTGGAAAAGGACTGGGGATAGGCGGTAGTCTGCAGGTGAATGAATTCGATATCAATGAAAACTCCCACTACGGTGATGTGTCGGCTGTGATTATGGCCAACCTGCCATTCTATGCGCAGATGTATCGCACCCCAAGCCTGGATATCGCCCTGATGGACGAATGGGAAGCCAAAATCGAACAAATGGCACAAACGACGATCCATGAGAATGTTACCCACTTTTTAGGGGTGCCCACCTGGACCCTCGTCCTTTTGCAACGCATTCTTGAAATTACGGGCAAATCACACATCAAAGAAGTGTGGCCCAATTTGGAGGCTTTCGTACATGGTGCTGTCGCCTTTGAGCCCTACCAAAGCTCTTTCGATGCACTGATCCCCCGGGAGAATATGCGCTACATGGAAACTTACAACGCGTCCGAGGGTTTTTTCGGAATTCAGGATCAGAAAGACAGTAAGGACATGTTGCTGATGCTCGATTATGGCGTGTTCTATGAGTTTATCCCGATGGATGAATGGGATAAAGAACACCCGACCACGCTCGGACTTGAAGAGGTGGAAATAGGAAAAAATTATGCGATTGTCATTACCACCAACGCCGGGCTGTGGCGCTACCTGATCGGGGATACCGTCCGTTTTACTTCACTGATCCCCTACCGCATCCGAATCTCCGGAAGAACCAAGCATTTTATTAATGCTTTTGGGGAAGAAGTGATTGTCGAAAATGCAGATCAGGCCATGACAGAAGCCTGTCAGGCGACAGGTGCAATCATGAGTAATTATACGGCCGCCCCACGATTTCTTGAGGTGGGTGTGAAAGGTGGGCACGAATGGATTGTCGAGTTCGATAAAGCGCCTGCGGATCATGCCAAGTTTGTAGAAACACTTGATGCCTCCCTCCGGAAAATCAATTCGGACTATGACGCCAAACGGTATAAGGACATCGCCCTTGAAATGCCTAAAGTACATTTTGCGCCAAAGCACACTTTTTATGAGTGGATGCGCCAAAGAGGAAAACTCGGAGGCCAACATAAGGTACCGAGATTGTCCAACGACCGATCGTATATTGAAGGAATATTGCCCCTTTTATAGCTTTTTAATTCCATTGAGAACCCTGCATGAATTAACTGTAATGGATATGTTAATCGCGCAGGGTTTTTGCTGATTTGGCCCCAGGGCGAGATATTCAGGTAATCTGATTATCAAAATAAACTAAGCTTCTTTTAGAATCACTCTAATTAATTGATCGACAAAATGCGTAATTCATTCAATTTTAGCGTTTTTTATTCTGAATGGAGTGATTTTAGCTTTTGGTAACAAATAATTAACATGAAAATTAACTGCGAACCCGTTTTAATGTATCATTTTTGAACTCGAAAAATAGTTGGCACGAATGCCTAATTCTCTATAGAAATGGAATACGGAATAATTGATTTTCTGGAGCTGATTGGAGCTCTTGGTTTCTTCATCTACGGGATGAAAGTAATGTCTGAAGGAATTCAGAAAGTTGCAGGAAACAAGATGAGAGAGGTTTTGGGTAAAATGACCCAAAATAGATTCATGGGAATGATGACAGGTTTTGTTACCACCAGTTTGGTACAGTCATCCTCCGCAACCACTGTGATGGTAGTGAGTTTTGTAAATGCAGGACTATTATCCCTGGTACAGGCAGTAAGTGTGATTATGGGGGCCAATATTGGTACAACCATGACCGGCGTTCTACTGACCGTCTTTGGGTTCTCAAAAGTAAGTATCTCCGCCTATGCGTTGGTCATTATTGCTTTAGGATTCCCAATGTTGTTTATGAGTAACAATAAAGCCAAGAGCCTGGGAGAATTCCTGATCGGTTTTGCCTTATTGTTCATGGGATTGGATGCGCTGAAAGGTGCCGTTCCTGACCTAAAAGCAAACCCAGAGATTTTATCCTTTGTAAAAGGATTGACAGGAATAGGGCCCGGAGGCATTATTTCGACCATCATTTTCATTGGTTTAGGTACCCTGCTGACCATCATTGTGCAATCCTCCAGTGCGGCCATGGCCATTACATTGGTGCTCTGTAACAAAGGCCTGATCCCTTTTGAAGCCGCTGCGGCGATCATCCTTGGGGAGAACATCGGGACAACGGTAACAGCAAACTTGGCGGCTATGATTGCGAACGTACATGCCAAACGCGCCGCTTTTGCACACTTTATCTTCAACATTTTTGGGGTGGTATGGATGCTGATCGTATTTCATTACTTCACCATGGGTATTGGTTACACGATGGATCATTTCCTCGGATTGGGCGACCCATTCACTGAAGTTGAGTCGATTAAGTGGGGACTGACATTGTTCCACATCACATTTAACCTGATCAATACCTTTGTGATGATCTGGTTTGTGAATTTCATTGCAGATACCGTAACCCGTTTGTTACCTGCAAAAGAAGAGGACAATGATGATTTCCGCCTAGAGTACATCACAACAGGTTTGATGAGCACACCGGAGTCAAGCATTCTTTCAGCACAGCAAGAAGCGGTGCGTTTTGCAGAATACACCGAGAAAATGCTGAACAATCTGCGTAAGCTGATTGAGGAAGAGAAGCCAAAGAAACAAAAGAAATTCATCGATAAAATTCGTAAATACGAATCCACTACGGATGAAATTCATGAGGAAATTGCGAAGTACTTGTTGAAAATCTCTGCCAATGATCTGAGTAAAAACTCTATCGAGGTGATCTCTGATTTGCACTACGTGATCAATGATTTGGAACGTATCGGTGATGTTTTCAGTCACGCAGCAAAGGTATTCACCAAAAAGAATGAGCAAGAGCTTTTATTCACCTCTAAGCAAAAGCAGTCTTTGATCGACCTTTCAGATAAGCTGAAAGAAGGGTTTAAGATTATGAAAGAGAACTTGCAGGTGGCGAACAACCCAACAAGAGTTGATTTCGAGAAAGCAAGCAACGCACAGCGTTCTGTTTATTTGGGGGTGAAGCAATTGAATAAAAAATTATTGACGGCCTCTGAGGCGGAGAACTACGACATTAAATCGGGTATTCTTTATTCTGATTTGGTGATGGTTTATTCACGTGTGAATGACCACGTATTTAATATCTCCCGTGACGTGATCGGTCATAACAGATAAGGTTCTTTTAAATTTCAAAAGAACGAAAAGAGGTAAGCCAGTATTGGTTTACCTCTTTTTTTTAAAGCGTAGCTGATAGGCCACCGACCATTCCACAAATTCGGCTACAGAAGCATGAGCCTTCAAGGCCACCTGAACCCACAGCGGATCAATAATCCGGTATCTGGCACCCAGCCTCCAGTATATGGATTCTTCCTGAGCACTGTTTCCGTGATATGCATAAGCGCCAATGCCCAATACAAAACTCACCTGATTAAGGATCAATTCATTTTCTGCATAAAGCCCTACGCTCAGCAATTGCTCAAACTGCGTCTGTGACTGCTGAAAAGGATGAAGCAAAAGTCGGTAAGCCTCATTGTAGAAAACATCACTACCGATGGTTACGGCATACACCGGGCTTAATTGGTAGCTGTAATACAGGCCAAGATCATGAACGTTATAAAAGCGGAAAGTTTCATCTGAAGAACGTACCCCGTAACCGTATCGCATCACAATGCTGTGGTTGGCCGTGAAAGGTTCGTAAGTCGTTTGGTAAGCATTATTTTTGGGGTCAAAATATTGTTTTCTATTGAAATAATAATTGAAGCCGATGCTGCCACCACGGGTATTGAGCCCCAGGTTGGGGGAACGGGTGTTTCCATTGGAGAAGTGGGTATAGTCCAGTGAAAGATCCAAATCCCATTGAGGTGCCAAATACAGCTGAGTGGCAATCCGAAGCCGCAGGTAAGCATTTTCAGCCGACCCAATAGCAATGTTTTCAGGATTAGTGACAGGATCATATGCCTTGAATGAGAAGGCAAAACCAATAGAGGGCTCCAGGGAAATACGCAGCTTTTGTCCCCTGAATACCGGAAAATCCACAAAGCCGTAAAGGGCATTGGGTAAACCGTAAATTTTATTGTAGCCGAGGCTGCCCTTGGAATAGCCCACCCCAAAGGCGGGATAGTTCAGCAAGGCATGGAACTGCTGCTGGCCAAGGGTTTGCAGCCCAACTTTAACATCCACAAAGTGGTAGGGTTGATTGGTGATGGCCTCCATGTTTTTTCTATGGGCAATCACATCACCATATCCATAGCGAAGGCTGAAAAACAACTGCTTTTCAGGCTTGGCTGTTGGCGGGAAATTTTGACCCAGAGCAAAAATGTACCCACTCAAGAACAATGATAAGAGCAAGAGCTTTTTCATAGTGCTTGGGGGTTTGAGTACTGATGGGGGGTGTTCTGGTAATGGTAATTTTAGGAAATAGGAACTCGGTTTAAAGTGAAAGGAATAAAGTAAAAGAGTATTGAGAAATTAAATTTTCAATTTTTTGCGCTTGGCAGGTACATTTTGTCTAATGTCTAAAAACATTACATAAGCGAAGAGTTCATTATTTCCGCAATTTTTTCATCAACAGCGGTTTCTCCTTTTAACCAATGGATATTAATGCCATGTTTTTCCATGCGTCGGAAGTAGGTCATTTGGCGTTTGGCATAAGCGTGAATTGCCGCATTGAGCTTTTGGAACAGATCGTTGCTGTTGAGCTCTCCCATAATATGCTGTGTAACAAACCGGTACTCTAAGCCATAAAATTTAAGTTGCTCCGCAGTAAATCCTGCATCCAAAAGGCCTTGCACCTCTTCAATCATCCCCTCTTTTAAGCGGGCTTTTAGTCGGCTTGTAATGCGCTCTTTAAGCACGCCCCGCTCCCACTGTATGCCAAATACATGGTGGTCCATTGCGGGCAGTGGTTGTTTATGATCTGGGTTTTGCTGCTCAAAAGTCTGAATTTCTATCGCCCTGACGAGTCGTTTTCTGTCGGTGATGTCGGTGGTATTGTGGAGTTTCTTCAAGCTTTTGAGGCGCTCAATAAGGTCGTTGGTTTCCATCATGGAAAGCTCTGCCCGCAATGGTAAATTTTCGGGCACCTGCACCAAATGGTAACCTTTGAGAATGGCATCGATATACATCCCCGTTCCGCCGCATAGCACAGGCTGCCGGTCCTTGGCCTGGATGTTTGCATAGGCTTGCAGGAAATCTCGCTGAAATTCAAAAACATTATATTCATATCCTGGAGGGTGAATATCGATGAGCTGATAGGGAATCTGCTGCCCATTTACGTTAAACTCCTCCAAATCCTTACCTGTGCCAATATCCATTCCCTGGTACACTTGTCGGGAGTCAGCACTGATGATTTCCCCCTTAATTAATGCCGCCAGATGCACGGCCAAATGTGTTTTTCCTGAAGCGGTAGGGCCAAGTATTGTAATTAATGATTGCTTTTTTGTCATTTCAATAGCGCTTACTTTATTATTGAAGTGTTTTTACGAGCGACAGTTTTTGGTCTTTTTAGATTTCCCTATATTTAAAACTGCATTTGTCGATAGAAAACATTTGCAATAGCAAAGGTATTAATTTTTTGAGGGCATGGCATCTATCACTTGGCTTTTGTCTTTCAGAAAGTAAAAAGAAGAAGTTACTGTTATGAATATTGAGTATGTAAAGTCAGTGATTAGGAATGTACCTGACTTCCCGAAGCCGGGCATTCAGTTTAAGGACATCACCACGGCGCTAAAGGATCCCAAGGCATTGTCTTTTATGATCGATCACCTTTATGAATATTATAAAGATAAAGGCATCACGAAGGTCGCAGGAATTGAGTCGAGGGGCTTTATTATTGGTCCCGCTTTGGCGGCTCGTCTGGGAGCGGGTTTCGTTATGATTCGCAAACCAGGAAAGTTACCTGCGGATACCATTCAGAAGTCTTATGCCCTTGAATATGGCGAAGACACGATCGAGATGCATAAAGATGCTATTGGGGAGAACGATGTGGTATTGGTGCACGACGATCTGTTGGCAACAGGAGGAACAGCTTTGGCTGCTTTGGAATTAGTGCAGGAGGTTGGTGCTAAAAGTGTGTTGGTCAATTTCCTGATAGAGCTTGCTTTCCTCGATGGTACAGCTCGTTTGTCATCTGCTGAAGATGTTTACGCGATGATCAAGTATTAATTTTTAATTCAAGTACAACCCATGAAAATTTTTCATAACCCACGATGCAGCAAGTCGCGCCAGACTTTGGCACTGATTGAGGAAAAAGAACAAGCGGTAGAAATCGTTGAATATTTAAAAACACCTCCTACCGCAGCGGAATTGAAGGAAATCTTGGCTTTGCTTCAAATACCGGCATCATCGCTGATCCGCAAAGGAGAGGCCATTTTTAAAGAAAAATTTAAAGGTAAAGAGTTGTCGGAAGAAGCCTGGATTGAAGCGATGGTAACCTACCCCAAGCTGATCGAAAGGCCGATAGTTATTACAGATAAAACCGCTGTAATCGGTCGTCCACCAGAAAAAGTACTCGAACTTTTGTAAGTCATAAACAGATTGAAAGCCTGCCCTTTTCGGCAGGCTTTTTTTATTAAAAGAGGGGGTTTTTCGTGATTCATAACTTTTGATTTATTGAGGAATGACAATTGTCATGAAGTAAAAATCTATTTTATTTGAAATCATAAATGGCAAGTATTCATTCTTTGATCCCAACAGAATTATAACTGCGATCTTCTACATTCGGCTGTATTTAATATTTTTTGATATGCTTGAGAAAAGAAGAATTTATTTGCCACCCTTGAGTTTGGTAGGCCCACATGTTACAGAAGATTTAGTGGAGGAAATCAAGGAAAGAGGGTTCAGAAAAGTCCTTGTTGTTACCGACAGGGTTTTGAATGAATTGGGTATGGTGGCTGCCGTAACGGATAAAATGACTGAAGGCCAGATTGATTTTACAATTTTTGATCAGGTGCAGCCTAATCCAACATGTAAAAATGTGGAGGATGGTTTAGCGGTTTTTACACAACAGCATTGTGACTTTATATTGACAATTGGCGGTGGCTCTCCACAGGATTGTGGTAAGGCGATTGGTATTCTGGCGACGAACGGTGGTGACATTCGGGATTACGAAGGCATTCACATGTCGAAACACCCTGCGGTGCCTACTGCGGCGATAAACACTACCGCTGGAACAGCCAGTGAGGTAACGATCAATTATGTGATTACCGATGAGAAGCGCAAGGTGAAAATGGTGATGGTCGATAAAAATTGCTTGGTGTCTATTGCCGTTAACGACCCAACGCTCATGATCAACAAGCCCGCGGCGCTTACCGCTGCTACGGGTATGGACGCCCTTACCCATGCCATTGAGGCTTATGTTACCAAAGGCGCTTTCCCGTGGTCGGATGAGCTGGCGCTGTATGCCATTCGTTTGATTAGTGAAAGTTTGGAAACGGCTGTGAAAGATGGTGCAAACCTTGAGGCGAGAAGTAAAATGGCCTGGGCGCAATTTATCGCTGGGCAGTCATTTTCTAACTGTGGTCTGGGATTTGTACATTCTGCGGCTCATCAGCTGGGAGGCGAATATGATTTACCACACGGGGTATGTAATGCGATTCTTCTGCCGCATGTGGAACGATTCAATATTAGTGCCTGTCCAGAGAAATTCGGTAAAATAGCCCAGGCAATGGGCGTTGATATTTCTGCAATGAGTACCGCCGAGGCGGCCGATGCCGCACTGGAAGCCATCGCAAAATTATCCACCGCAGTTGGGATTCCTTCAGGCCTTGAAGCATTGGGGGTAAAAAAGGATGACTTCGAAAAAATGGCCATCAACGCTTTGGCAGATGTCTGTACGGGCGGAAACCCCAAAGAAGTTGCCCTCGAAGATGCGATCGGTATATATGAAGCGGCTTATTGATTGGAGTGCATAACAGACTGAGGGTGAAAAGCGGTCTTGTGATCGTGAAAATCAGAGAACCTTTCAGTGCCGTCTGTAATTGATATCAGTACGTATTATACAGCAGCCCCCTATTTAATGAAAATAGGGGGCTTTCTGTGGGCATTAATTTTAGCCAATGTATTTATGGGTTGGCGGGAGCTTGTTTTTGCGCACGCCGCTTGGCCATTCGTGCCTTCTGGTCGGCCTTCCATCGCTCAAATTGTTCAGGTGTCAAGATTTCTTTCATCTGTTGGTGGTAAGCCTGACGGTATGCCCGTCCCGATTTTCTCCGACTTTCCTGGTCGTCGCCAGACGTCTCTTTCAGCCTTCGCATATTACCGACAAAGGCCTCATTGACTGGCAGTGCCTGCGCCGATTGCGCCTCGGATAAATCATATCTTTCAGTCATTTTATTTGTTAACTGTTGCGCCTGTTCCTGAGGAGTGCGCTGAGATTGTTGTTGTGCCGCAGCAGGCTGATAGCCCAGCAAAGCGATTGTCAGTCCAATGAATATGAGGTGTTTTTTCATCACGTTATTTTTATCAGTAGGATGAAAACTTCGGTGCAGGGTTTAATTCAGACCAAAAAAAACATCGCCCAAATTAATGAACGATGTCTTAAGATTTTTATTCAGCAGGTGTTGTAGTGGCGTCCTCTTGCTGGCTTGCCTCCTCCTTTTGCTGTTTATCGTGTTTTTTCTTTTTCTTCTTTTTGTGCTTCTTCTTTTTCTTGCCGCCATTTTTCCAGCGTTCAAGTTGCTTTTCATTAAGCAGGCCTTCTACTTTTGTTTTGTAGTTTTCCTGAAGTGCCTTGTATTCATCTTTTAAGTCCTGAGGGTCAGCCGTGCCCGCCATCGCTTCTGCACGCATCTTAAAAATTTTGTCGTAATGATCATGATTCAGAACGTTTATATTCAGCTCTTGATCCAGACTTAATTTCAGGTCCTTTTTCATTTGTGCCGTAGCCTTTTCAGCAAGCTCAGAAGCCGTTGGCTCTTTTGGCTTGGTGCCCTCTCCTGCTTGGGGTAAACGCTGGCGATTCATGCCACCACCGTAACCATAGCCACCATACCCTCCGTAGCCACCATAACCATACTGTGCAAAGCAGTCAGCCGTGCCCAGTCCGGCAGTCAGAATACCAATGAGTAATACAATGCGGTAAAAAAAATGCTTATCAATCATAATGTGTTAAATTCCTTTCAACAAGCAATAAAATCAAATCTGTTTGGATCTGAAAATATTTTGATTCCAAACCGCAATAAAAAAGGCTATTGACTGAAATAAATGAGTAAAAATGGGGTAATGAAGAACATGCCGATCAAATACAGCAAGCCGATCACTCGGTATTTTACCGTCATGATGCCCAGCCAAATACACAGCGAAACAATGCTGTGGCGTATTTTTCGGAATGGCATCAGCATCACTACGCCAGTCAGGTTAAACAGGAAGTGAACAATGCCAATGGCCAGAGCTGTTGGCGACATAAAAATTCCCACCACCAATGCCGTAATGGTTGTTCCTAAATTACAGCCAATAATAAACGGAAATGCCTTGCTGAGTTGCACCTTTCGGGTAGCTGAAAGGGGTACAATGAGCGAAGTGGTCAGGGAGGACGATTGCACCAGCATGGTGAGCAAAGTGCCCGTACTCAGTGCTTTCCACTCGGTTTGAAAGAGGCTTTCAAAAGTACTTTTCAGTTCATAATCCAAATAGCGGTAGATAATTTTTGCCAACAACTTGATAGACGCAAAAAGTAATACCATGGAGATCACCACCACTACTGTACCGTTATTGATGATATTAACGAGCCAAAAAACCAATGGGTCCAACGAGAGCCATTTGGCAGAAAAGAGATTATCCAAATTGATGATCGGGATATATTGTGCCAGTGCGGTTGCCGTATGGGTGTATATCTGGAAGAAATATTCAAGCGGAAGGACGATCAGCACCGTGAAAATATTGAAGAAATCGTGCATGGATGCTGAGGAAATCGCCCGCTGAAAAGTTTTTCGGTCACTGATAAACCCAAAGGAGACCAGCGTACTGGTAAGTGTGGTCCCAATATTTGCTCCAAGAATAATGGGAACCGCATTGGCCAGTGAAATACTGCCCGAGGCCACCACAGCTACCAATGCCGCCGTAACGGTGGAACTACTCTGAAGAATAGCCGTGCAAAGCAACCCGACAAACAGCCCGACAAATGGGCCAAGCTCATAGGTCAGCATCATATCTGTTGCCCGCGAGCCTACCAAAGCCAATGCCTTCACCATCAATTCAAGCGAAAAGGCGAATAAAAGTAATGTCAGCGCAAATGAAATAATACCCTTAAACAGGTTTTTCCTTCGGTTAGGTTGATCTACCGGAGAGGATACTGGTTCGCTATATGATGTCAAATTTTCTTTCATTAAGTGGTCCCCTTATTTTATAGGGACTGCAAATTTATAAACCATTTTGTGTTAGCGGTCATCTCTAATGTAAAATGATTGTTAAATAATTCATGCCTGCTGTGACCTTTGGTTAATAATTCAGTGGTAGAAAAGAAAGGCGTTATATTTTTTAATCTTAATTTGTAATTAGTCTAAATAAGATTTATTCTTGTAATGAGATTCTAATTACGCTTAATTCATTATGAAAAACATCTACACCTATTTAACTTTTGTACTGGCATTTTTTGCTATGAGCCAAGTGGCTATGGCGCAGGGGAAAATCTCTGGTCAGGTTTTAAGCCATCAACAGCAAACACTCGAAGGGGTAACAATTGGCATTGAAGGAACAACTGCTGGTGCAGTTACCGATGCTGAAGGAAAATTCATCATTGATCATGTGCCTTCGGGAAAAACAGTGTTGGTGAGCCGATCAGTTGGCTTTTCAGAAAACCGCATTCAGGTAATGGTTAAGAATGGAAAATCCTATCATTACCGAATTGTACTGAAACCTGCGGTAACAGACCTTGAAAATGTAACGATTAATGGTGGGTCTTTGACACGCTCTGGTGCCGGAATTGAGGCGATACCAGGTGCTAATCATTACATCTCTCCTGAGGAGTTGGCGGTTTTTAACTATCGGGATGTTAATAGTGTGTTGGCTTTTGTTCCAGGAATGAACCTGGTTCAGGAAGACGGATGGGGACTTCGCCCTAATGTGGGGATCAGAGGTACAGGCTCTGAGCGTAGCTCCAAGGTAACACTGATGGAAGACGGGATTTTGATTGCTCCAGCGCCGTATGTGGCTCCTGCAGCTTATTACTTTCCTTCCGCAGGACGTATGGAAGCCTTTGAGATTCTAAAAGGTGCCAGCCAGATAAAATATGGCCCAAATACTACTGGGGGGGCTCTGAATTTGGTTTCTACAGCGATCCCACAATCAACAACGGCTTTGGTAGACCTTAACGCAGGAAGTTACGGACAAAAAAATGCCCATGTTTATGCGGGAACTTCTGGCGAGCAGTACGGAATTTTGGTAGAAACATTTCAGCAGTTTGCAGATGGATTCAAAACACTGCCGAATAACGACAATACTGGTTTTGCTAAACAGGATTATATGATTAAAGGGCAGCTAAATACCAAAGCAGATGCGAAGGTATTTCAGTCTTTGCAATTTAAAGTGGGCTACAATAAGGAAACATCCCAGGAAACGTACCTCGGGCTTACTGAGGAGGATTTTCAATTGGACCCTTATCAGCGATATATTGCCTCTCAGAAGGATGAAATGACTTCTGAGCAAAAAATTTACTCCTTGCAGCATGTCATTGAGCCTACAGATTTTATGTCCGTTGTAACTTCGGTTTACCGTACCGATTTCGCTCGGAACTGGTACAAACTCAGCAAAGTGGGCGGGGTAAGTATTGGTAAAATCCTTGACGACCCTTCGGCTTATCCAACAGAGTACGGCTACATGACAGGCGCTACAGAAGTGCCTGCCGATGGGCTCGAAGTGAAGGCGAATAACAGGGCCTATTACTCTCAAGGAGTACAGACGCGTATCAACGCTGTATTCAATACTGGAAAATTCAAGCATATGCCTGAGGTAGGTTTCAGATATCATGAAGATGGCATGGATCGTTTTCAGTGGTCAGATAAATACAGCATGACCAATATGGAAATGACCAAAACAACTGCAGGTGTTCAGGGTGTTGGCAGCGGTAATAACCGCCTGGAAAATGCCTATGCTTTTGCCACTTACCTTCAGTACAGCATGGAATACGGGGCCTTGTCGGTGATTCCTGGCGTACGCTACGAGTCCATTTATCAGGTTAGGAATGATTACGGTGCTGATGATCCAGACCGTACAGGCAAAGACCTTTCAGAAAAGTCGAATCAAGTGAGTGTAATATTACCTGGTGTAGGTGTTGAGTATGGTATTGGGCAGTATTGGGCAACTTTTGCAGGTGTGCACAAGGGCTTCTCTCCTCCTGGCTCTAAAGAGGAGACCAATCCTGAGGAAAGTGTTAACTATGAGGTGGGCTTGCGTACCAACAGACCGATGTGGAGCGCTTCAGCGACTTATTATTTCAATGATTACCAAAACCTGCTGACCAGCGATAATGAAGGTAGCGGTGGCGCTGGATCAGGAGATATGTTCAATGGTGGGCGTGTTCATTCAAAGGGAGTAGAGTTGGAGGCCAATGGTAATTTGCTCTATGGCAGAACAACAAAGTACCAGCTTCCTGTTAATTTTTCTTACAGCTATACTGTGGCCAATTTCCAAAACACTTTTGCTTCTGAATTTGAACCATGGGGCGATGTTGAAAAAGGAGATTTCCTACCTTATGTAGCTCCTCACCAATGGGCGCTGGGTGCTGGTTTTGCCGCACCAAAATTTGCCGTGAACACCGTTGCCAAATATCAGGCGGCTATGAGAACCGTTGCAGGCATTGGAGAGATTCCTGCAGGAGAAGGCACTGATAATATCTTCACCATGGACCTCAGTGTGCGTTATTATCCTCATGCCAAAGTAGAGATTTACGGGAATTGGAATAATATTATGAATCAAACTTATTTGGTAAGCCGTAGACCTGACGGATTAAGACCGAACATGCCGACGTCAGTGGTGCTTGGGGTGAAATTTCGCTGGAAATAAGTAAGATTTAAGGCAATTAATACCGCTATTAATGAGGATTATTTAGTAATAGAATCCCTTATCGAAAAGTCAGTTATTCAGTCAATAGAATAGCTGACTTTTTATTTTTATAAGTTATTTATTGGGGTTTCGCCAAATAAAATTGTTTCTTCATGTAAATTTCATCTCTGCTGTACTTTTTATGGATGCTTTCAAGGGCATTTGAAGGGGAAAACGGTGACTGTATTTTGTTTTTGAGAAACTAAGGGTGTAAACATCAGAAAGAAAGATGAGAAGATTGTTATTGATTATTGCAATTAGTCCGATTGTGTTTTTGAGCTTATCATGTGAATCCGTTGATTTTAAAGATCATCGGCCGACCCATGATGTCGAACTTTTCGAACAGCTCGCTCAGGAAGTGGCAGATACCCTTGCTGTTCCCAATGCCAAAACCTTCAGACAGGATATGCGCACACTTGATATCGCCACCCAAGACCTTTTGAGATCACAGAGCTTGCAGGCTTTAAATACCATGCGCCTGGCATGGAAACAGGCCTATTTTACCTGGCAGGCAATTTCGCTACTGCATTTTGGTCCTGCTGAACAGTTGATGCTTTCTGAACTGATCGGTAAATACCCTATTAACCCTGAAGGGATACTGCCCGCAGCTAATGGTCGCTATAAAGTGGCAGAAGAGGTGGGCTTGATGGCTGTGGAATACATGATTTTTGCTAAAGATAACGACGAGACGTTACAGTTGATCCGAAGCTCTGCGGCCTTCCGAATGGCATTAATAGATAAAGTGAAGGCCATGGAAGACATTGGCGTAAAGTACGATCAGTTATGGAACGATTACAAAGGCCAGTTTACCAGCAATACAGGAGTGGAAGCAGGGGAAGCGGTACCGATGTTGGTCAGTTCTGCCATAAAAACGATTGATTTGATGAATGGCAAGCGTCTCGCCTTGCCGTTAGGAATAAACAATGGCGATCAGGTGAATTTTGAGCTTATTCAGGGTGCCTACTCAGGAGAGTCATTACGGGCACTCCGATTGCAGTGGGTTTTCTGGAAGGGGCTGTGGGACGGATCAATAAGTGTAGGAGAAGAGCAATTACACTTTAAAGGCCTGGAGGCACTGTTGGAGGGCAAGCAAGAACTCGAGGAGCTTCATGAGCAAGTGCAGCTTGTTGATGCTGTTTTTGATCAGGTGCAACTTAAAGATATGGAGCAGGCAATCAGGTTATACCCTAACCAAATGCGGGCGTTGCAGCGTGCATTGGCTGATATGGAGGTGCTCACTCGTTCTCTGCCAAAAGTGATAGGCGTGGAGATTTCTGCTGTGGAGGCTAAGAATTAACGGCCTTTTAAATTTTTCCCGATCTTCGCTGACTCACCATCGTTGGGTTGGCGATTTGCTTTCTTACTAATTCGATGGTTTCAATACCAAACTGAAGGTCGTTGGCGCATTGCTGATAGTGCCGAATAATTTGCAGTTGGGAGTCGCCATTGCTTTTACTTTCAATCAAAAGCTTCACATTGGATTTGATCTCCTCTTGCTGAACAAGCAAAGTATGAATAATGGGGTAATTGGGATATGCAGGAATAAGCTGTTGATCAAGCCACTGTGGGAATCGCTCATCATAAATTAATTCCTCTAAACGGGTAGGCGACTCGTTTTTATTGGCGACATAAGAGCGCAGGGCTTCAATCCATTGATCATAGTAAAAAATAACCTGATTTAAGCCGTCACGGTATTTCTCCGTTTCAAACTTGTAACTTTTTTGTTGGCGGTAGTTTAGCATAACAGCGTTGATTGCTTCTAATTTACTAACTCCTATTTTATCTTTTTGTAATTAAAATTTCATCAAATAAGTAGTTGTTGTACCATTTAAAGATAAATTATATCATTACAGCGGCTATATTGCGCTAATTATTAATATGGCATATTCTTTGTTTTATAGGATTTGATATTGACGTAATACGGATTTATAGAATGAAGAAATATTTGATCATCGCTTCCATGCTTTTGTTGGTAGGGCTGACCTATAAGGGGCATCCTGGCACGGCAGGGGAAGTAACAGTAACTTTTTTAGCAGACAGCCAATATCTGAATATCCGGAACCTCAAAACGGATATTATAGGTGATTCCTCGGTTGTTCAGCTGGGGCACACTTATCATGTTCATGAAGGAAGTTACAGTGTCAAATATGATGTGCTTACGCCAGGAAAAGGCTGGGTCAGTAAGCGGGAGAAAATCAGCCTGAAGTCTGATAAAGGCCGTGACGGCAGTGCATGGCGCTTTAATGAGAAAGGCTCTGACATTGATTATGTCTTTTATATTGACCAGGAGTTACGGGTGAGGAAAAGCATACGAAATTTTCGTAAAGTGATCCGAAGTACGGGAGCGGATCAAAAAAATGCCTGACGTTTTTGCGTCAGGCATTTTTTTTATTTTTTAGTATTTCTCTTTTGGGCTTTGGTAGAAGCCTTCTTTTTTTTCTTTTTCTTAAATACCAGGCAGGTTCTGTTGGTCATGTAAATACTCAGCTTCTGGTCTTCATCGGTGTGATAGGTCATCGAGGTGTCCACACGGTCAAAGCCCCCAAAGTCGGCACTGTCTGAAGAAAGAATGCACTCATACTCCCCTTCTGCAGGTACCCAGAACTTGTAATCTGGAATAGCATTGGTTGGGTGGAAGTTGAAAGCAAAAATCAGCTCTCCGCGCTGGAATATGATGGTATTGTTGGTATCATCCATATTTAGCTGAGAAGCCCCATTGGCCTGAAGCGTATGGTGCTGGCTTAAAGTCTTGACCATCGCCTTGTCAAAATCTTTCAGGAAGTGGTACTTCAGGAAATCAGCATCGGCAAGGCTCCATTGCCGGCGGGCATGCTGGTAGCTCCAGTCATTTCCTTCACGAGGGAAGTCAATCCATTCTGGGTGACCAAACTCATTTCCCATAAAGTTCAGATAACCCTCGCCACCCAGTGCCATGGTGAAAATACGGATCATTTTATGCAGAGCAATACCGCGATCAATCACCAAATTGTCGCTGTCTTTGCTCATGTGCCAGTACATCTCTTTGTCCATCAGCCAAAAAGCAACTGTTTTGTCACCAACAATGGCTTGGTCATGAGATTCCGCATAGGCAATAGAACGCTCGTTGGCTCTGCGGTTGGTCATCACACTCCAAAGTTCATGAATATTCCATTCCTCGTCTTTTTTGTGCTTCAGGTATTTAATCCAGAAATCAGGGATGCCCATTTGCAGGCGGAAATCAAAGCCAAGGCCTCCATCAAGAATTGGTCGGCAAAGGCCAGGCATACCACTCATGTCTTCAGCAATAGAAATGGCCTCAGGGTTGAGTTCGTGGATCAGCGCATTGGCCAGTTGTAAATAGGTCAGCGCATCCCAGTCTACCTGATCGAGGAAATATTTATCATAGTGATCAAAGGAAATATTGTCGCCGTGGTGCAAGTACATCAGGGAGGTTACGCCATCGAAGCGGTAGCCGTCCACATGATACTCCTCCATCCAGTAGCGGACATTGGAAAGCAAAAATTGTTGTACTTCTTTTTTGCCGTAATTGAAAAGCATGGAATCCCAGGCGCTGTGCTCTCCCCTGCCTCCAGGGTGAAAGTACTGATCGTCGGAACCATCAAGCTTGTTAAGCCCTTCGCCGAGATTTTTTACCGCGTGTGAGTGTACCAGGTCAATGATAATCGCCAGGTCCAGTTTATGGGCTTTGTTGACTAAATATTTGAAATCTTCGGGTGTCCCAAAACGACACGAAGGCGCGAAGAAATTCGATACATGGTAGCCGAAGGAGCCATAATAAGGATGTTCGGCGATGGCCATCAACTGAATGGTATTGTAGCCAAGTTTTTTGATGCGCGGCAGCACATCGTCCGCAAATTCACGGTAAGTACCTACCTTCGCTTCCTCGCAACCCATACCGATATGCCCTTCATAGATAATCGGGCTGGCTTTTTGTGCTGCGGAGGAGAATTTTTTATCGGTCCATCGGAAAGAAGGCGCTTTATAAGCCACGCCAGAATATCCATGGGTTTCAGGATCCTGCTGTACCAAATTAATGTAAGCAGGGATACGGTCCAAAGTGCCGTTGTCGCCTTTCACCTGAACCTTAATCAATGATCCTTCCTGAATGGCTTCCTGCGGAAGACTGATCTCCCAGATGCCATCGGTTCCTTTGGTCAGTGGGTGACTGTTGCGGTCCCACTGATTGAAATCCCCGATAAGGTGTAGCTCCTGCGCTTTTGGAGCCCACTCACGGTAAGTCCATCTTTTTTTCTTTTTATCGAGCTGCAGCCCCATTTCTTTGTAGGCGCCTGCAAAGGCCGTGAGGCTATCTGCAAGGGATTCAATTTCCTTTTTGGCTGAGATAAATGACTCAATTCTTCGGTTAATTTCGTCTGTGTAAGGGGCTAACCATTGGTCGTCCTGAACCAGTTGAGGTAATTTCAACGCTGTTTTTGACATAGTAAAAAGCTAATATGAGCGGGTGAAAAAGAATGATGGTCAGTGAGGTTTGATGAATTATACATGACCGATCACTCCCAATTTATAATGTAGGAATGGTAATGCGAAAAAAGTCATAAATTATTACATAAAAAAAAGTTTTCATGAACCATTTTCCTGGGCGATGATAGAAAAAATCCAGAAAGTGCCCTGAGGCCGTCAGTTTGAGATATTTCCCCTAATAAATTTTTAAGACCATCATTTTTTTTTAATAAAATGTCCCGAAACGGAATATTAAATTAATTCAATTAAAGCATTGTCACAACCCTCTTTAGGTTGATATAATCCTAAAATTAATATAAGTAAAGAATGAAACTGATGTAAGGTTTACACCCCAAGTGACAAATGTCATGTTTTGGGGCGATCCATCTCTTTAAATTCGGGAGAATCGAACTATTGTTTTTTTAGCTATGCATTTAGAGAAGTTTCGTTATGACAACAAGATAGTAAAGTATTTTGCTATCGCCACCGTCATCTGGGGTATCGTCGGCATGTTGGTGGGGCTGATCGTCGCATTGCAACTTTTTATTCCAGCACTCAACTTTGATACGGCGTTTTTAACCTTCGGCCGTATCCGTCCATTACACACCAATGCGGTGATTTTCGCATTTGTGGGGAACGGAATTTTTGCGGGAGTTTATTATTCACTTCAGCGTTTATTGAAAGCGCGGATGTTTAATGATATCCTTTCGTGGGTTCACTTTTGGGGCTGGCAACTGATTATTGTTGCGGCTGCGATCACATTGCCTTTGGGGATCACGACCTCCAAAGAGTATGCAGAATTGGAATGGCCAATTGATATTGCCATTACCTTAATTTGGGTGGTGTTCGGAGCCAATTTGCTCGGAACCATCTTCAAACGTCGTGAACGCCATATGTATGTGGCGGTATGGTTTTACATCGCAACTTTTGTAACAGTGGCGGTCTTGCACATTGTCAACTCTTTCGAGTTGCCAGTAACTTTCTGGAAGTCGTACTCGATGTACGCAGGGGTGCAAGATGCTTTGGTACAGTGGTGGTATGGGCATAATGCGGTAGCATTCTTCCTGACAACCCCTTATTTGGGCTTGATGTACTACTTCTTGCCGAAGGCGGCCAATCGTCCTGTTTACTCTTATAAGCTGTCCATTATTCACTATTGGGCACTGATCTTTATTTACATCTGGGCAGGTCCACACCATTTGCTTTACACTTCTTTGCCAGATTGGGCACAGACGTTGGGTACGGTGTTTTCAATCATGCTGATTGCACCATCTTGGGGTGGTATGCTGAATGGCCTTCTGACACTTCGTGGCGCATGGGACCGTGTGCGTGAAGATGCCGTACTGAAATTTATGGTAGTAGCCGTAACCTGTTATGGTATGGCGACTTTCGAAGGGCCAATGTTATCGCTGAAAAGTGTCAATGGTTTTGTACACTTTACCGACTGGATTATTGCTCACGTACACGTTGGTGCTCTGGGCTGGAACGGATTCCTGACCTTCGGGATGTTGTATTATTTGATTCCTAAAATGTGGAACACCAAATTATACTCCAGCAAATTGGCCAATGTACACTTCTGGGTGGGAACTCTCGGGATTGTATTCTATGCCATTCCAATGTATGTTTCAGGAGTTACGCAAGGCCTGATGTGGCGTCAGTTCACCATCGATGGGGTATTGCAGTACGGTAACTTCCTCGATACAGTAACGCAGATTATTCCATTTTATGCATTGCGTGCCTTTGGTGGAGCCCTTTATTTGGGGGGTGCCTTTGTAATGGCCTATAACCTTTACAAAACGGCAGCGCAAGGAGTATTCCAGGAGGAGGAAGAGGCCGAAGCTCCCGCTTTGGAGAAAAAGAAAATTATTGGAGAATACTGGCACTCGAAACTGGAGCGCAAATCTATCGTGTTCTCTGGTCTTTCAATTGTAGCGATTGCCATTGGTGGTGCCGTAGAAATGGTGCCGACCTTCCTGGTGGATTCAAATATCCCGACGATTGAAAGCGTTAAGCCTTATAGCCCGCTTGAATTGCAGGGACGTGATCTTTACATCCGTGAAGGTTGTGTGGGCTGTCACTCTCAGATGGTTCGCCCTTTCCGATTTGAAACCGAGCGTTTTGATGAGTATTCCAAAGCTGGGGAGTTTGTTTACGATCACCCATTCCTTTGGGGATCCAAGCGTACTGGTCCAGATTTGGCCCGTCTTGGTGGCCGATATTCAGATTCATGGCATTATAACCACATGATGGACCCAACAAGTACATCGGCAGGTTCTATTATGCCTCCTTACCCATGGTTGTTTGAGCAAGCCTACGATGCCGAATCAATTGTACCAAAGGTAACAGCCATGCGCAAGCTTGGTGTTCCGTATGCGGAAGGATATGAAACGCAGGTGGTGGCTGATGTACAGGCACAGGCAAAACAAATTGCGGGTAACCTGAAAGCACAAATAAATGTGGAGGTACAACCTGAGGCAGAGATCATTGCTTTGATTTCGTACTTGCAACGTTTAGGAACAGACATTAAAGTGAAGCCAGAACAAGTGGCTGTCGCAAAATAATCATCTCAGGGTCCCTGGTTTCCGGGGATGCTGAACAATTTTTTTAAATATGTTTAAGCATTATTTCGAGCGAGTATATAATGTAGAGGTATGGCCCATCATTTCTTTGGTGATCTTCTTTACATTTTTTGTGGGGTTGTTGTGGTATGTCTGGAAGATGTCTTCCTCGCATGTCGATAAGATGAAGAATATGCCGCTGGAAGAAGACCCTAACGATGATTTTGAGGATAATTAGATCAAGATATAACTCCTATCAAATGAAATCAAAAGCACTAAAATACATGAGTATAATGTGTGTGGCCTTGGTTTTAGGTATGCTTCCCGAAACGGCATTCGCGCAGGCGGCTGGCGGCACGGATCAGATGAGCATCCTGAAGATCGTGCTGGGGCTGACCACCATTGTCTCTATTGCAGTATTGCTGGTCACCTTGTTTACGCTGAAGGTGGTGAAATCAGTAATGGACAATGAGGCCAAGAAAAAAGCGGAGGCTGAAGGTGTGCCGCATGTGAAGCAAGACTGGTGGTGGAACATTGCCAACGATGCTGTCCCTATTGAGGAAGAGAAAAATATTTTGCTCGACCATAATTATGACGGCATTCAGGAACTTGACAACCACTTGCCACCATGGTGGAAAGGGCTATTTGCCGCAACGGTGGTTTTCGCAGTGGTTTATGTCGGTATCTTCCATGTTTTTAAAGTAGCACCACTTTCCGGTGAGGCCTATGACATTGAAGTGGCACAGGCAGCATTGAAAGCGGCCTCGGTAGATGAAACCAATGTTACTTTACTGACCGACGACAAGGCGATTGACCACGGGTCGGAAATTTTCGCCAAGAAATGTGTGGCTTGTCACGCTGCCGATGGCGGTGGAGGGATTGGTCCTAACCTAACGGATGAATACTGGATTCACGGCGGAGACATTAAGGATGTGTTCAAAGTAGTGAAAGACGGTGGACGCCCAGGCAAAGGGATGATCTCCTGGAAAAAACAACTCTCACCAAAGGATATTCAGAGTGTCGCCTCTTATATCCTGACACTCCAGGGTACTACGCCTGCCAAGGCGAAAGCACCAGAGGGAGATTTGTATAGCGCTAAGTAATAAAACTTTATATCAAAACATAAAAATCGGGAGGACTTCAGTTCTCCCGCTTTTTGGTTTATAAGGATCAACGATTTTTTAAGACTGAGGGAAGGTATGGAACCAGAAAACAATATTTATGAATACGATGCCGAGTTTCGGGACGTCATTTCTACCGTAGATGCCGAGGGCAAGCGTGTTTGGGTGTACCCTAAAAAGCCCAAAGGCTATTTCCACCGTGCGCGGGCAGTAGTGGCGGTTTTTCTGCTTTCATTGTTCTTTTTGGTGCCGTTCATCAAAGTAGATGGCCACCCCTTTTTCCTTTTCAATGTTTTTGAGCGAAAGTTCATCATCTTTGGTGCTGCTTTCTGGCCCCAGGATTTTATCCTTTTTGCTTTGGCATTTATTGCCTTTGTGGTTTTTATCGTCCTGTTTACCGTCATCTTTGGGCGCTTCTGGTGTGGCTGGGCTTGCCCGCAGACGGTCTTTATGGAGATGGTTTTCCGAAAAATAGAATACTGGATTGAAGGCGATGCCCCACAGCAACGCAAACTCGACAAAGCCCCATGGACACAGGAGAAAATCCTCAAGAAAACCAGTAAGCACATCATTTTCTTGCTGATTTCCCTGCTGATCGCCCATACGGCAATGGCTTACCTGATCGGGATTGATGAAGTCAGGGAGATTGTTACCAAATCACCGATGGAAAACTTGTCGGGCTTCATCGGCCTGCTGGCTTTCACCGCTATCTTCTATGGCGTATTTGCCAGATTCAGAGAACAAGCCTGTACCACAGTTTGCCCTTACGGGCGATTTCAGGGGGTTTTTCTGGATAAAAAATCCATTGTTGTTGCCTATGACTGGCTTCGTGGTGAAAAGCGTGGGAAACTCAAGAAGAATGCCACGCCTCCCGCCGATCAGGGAGATTGTATCGACTGTAAACTGTGTGTGCATGTTTGCCCTACGGGGATAGATATTCGGAATGGTACCCAGCTCGAATGCGTGAATTGTACCGCCTGTATTGATGTTTGTGATGAGGTAATGGACAAGGTCAACAAACCCAAAGGCCTGATTCGCTATACTTCTGAAGAACAAATTCAGCATGGCCACAGCAAGATTTTCAATACCCGTTCCGTGGCTTACAGTGTGGTGCTGGTGGTGATCCTCGGATTGCTCACAACCCTGCTGGCTACACGTACCGATGTGGAGGCCACCATGCTTCGTGTACCTGGTATGTTGTATCAGAAAACCGACAATGGCGAAATTCAGAACTTGTACAATGTCAAGTTTATCAATAAAACCTTTTCGGACGTAAGCCTGGAACTGAAGCTGGAAAACTTTTCTGACGGCACCATAGAGCGCGTTGGAGGGGAACCGATAAAAATTGGGCCCAATGATCTTACAGATGCCATGTTTTTTGTCCGCATACCGCAAGCTGAAATCCACACAACCAAAACGGAACTTGAAGTGGGAGTTTATCACGACGGCGAGCTGATGGTGGTCGAAAAAACGAATTTTTTAGGACCGATTGTATTAAAAAAATAGCCCATCGCTGACGATGGATAAAAAAGAAATTTTATGAACTGGGGAAAAGGAATAATACTCGTAACAGGTGCTTTTATGGTCTTCATCATCTCGTTGGTGGTCATGATGTGCCGTACAGATCAGTTTTTGGTCGCAGAAGATTATTACAAGCAGGAGTTGGCTTATCAGGATCAGATTGATCGCATAAAGAATGTACAGGGACTCGATGGCGTGGTTACTGTGGAGCTTTCATCAGATCGGAAAACCGCCTTTGTGGCTTTGCCTTCAGAAATGATCGGCAAAATTAAAGAGGGGCAAATCCATTGGTTTCGTCCCGACAATGCCCGCCTGGATGTTGCGCAGCCGATAGAAGACAATGAAATTGGCCGATGGGTATGTGACCTCTCGCAAATGAAAAAAGGACGTTGGCGAGTGCGCACCACCTGGACTGATGGGCAAAAAGAATATTTTGACGAGAAGGTGATCACGCTCTAAATTTCATCCGTCAGAAAAAAAATACCCGACTTTATTTCAGGCCTTGCCCTGATCTTATCTTAAAAAAATGGACTATGCTTTTTTCCGTCGCATTCATGATCGGCCTAATGGGCAGCCTGCATTGCATGGGCATGTGCGGGCCAATCAGTATGGCACTGCCTGTTCCCAACCGTACCCCTGTTCGGGTATTGCAGGCGGCAATACTTTATAACATCAGCCGAACATTGGTTTATATGCTTTTGGGGGCAATTATTGGTTTGCTGGGCGTGAGTATCAGCTTTGCCGCCCCGCAGCAAAACCTGTCGGTGGCAATGGGGCTTCTGATGCTCCTGTTTGTTATCATGCCCAAAGCCTGGACTATGGCCATGGAAAAACGTGTGGGTGGCCAATGGGCGGCCAAGCTGAAAAAAGGCTTCGGTTATTTCTTCAGAAAACGAAGCCTGTGGTCCTTTGCAGGTGTCGGCTTATTGAACGGCCTGTTGCCCTGTGGCCTGGTTTACCTTGCCCTTGCAGGGGCGCTGGCTATTGGCGACTGGCAAAAGTCAGCCTTATATATGGGGGCTTTTGGGCTCGGAACATTCCCCATGATGCTGTCGGTAAATCTGTTGGGGAACTGGATCAAAGGGAAGTCTTTTTACCGTAATTTCTATCGCCTTGTTCCTGTTTTTACCCTCCTGATTGCCCTGATGTTTATCCTTCGCGGACTCAACCTGGGCATCCCCTACCTGAGCCCTCAGCTCAGAACAGCGGCAGGCACGCAGGTGGTTCAATGCGATTGATCCACAGCTTCCAAACCCATCATCAACAAGCCCATTGCTGTTAAATTTAGCGCCCTAAAATTGCCCTTTTGTGTTATATAAATCCCAATGGCTTCAATGGGGGCCTTCTTATGGAATTTTAACGCAGATTCGGTAAATTTAGGATGATTATTTTATACATTGATATCGATCCAATTCGGACTCATTGCACGAATGATGTTTGTCATTTATCTTGCTAATGAAGATCATGAAGTGTATTTTTGAGAACTTTAATTAACCTAAACCACAGATCTCGGTCATGACAAGAGATAACGTAATCTTTGACTTAATTGGCAAAGAGCAACAAAGACAAGAAGAAGGCATCGAGTTGATTGCCTCAGAGAACTTTACTTCGCGCCAGGTGATGGAGGCGATGGGAAGCGTTTTGACAAATAAATACGCAGAAGGCTTGCCGAAGCGTCGTTATTACGGAGGCTGCCAGGTCGTCGATGAGATTGAGCAGTTGGCGATTGATCGAGCAAAGCAATTGTTCAATGCGGACTGGGCCAATGTTCAGCCACACTCAGGAGCACAAGCAAATGCCGCTGTAATGTTGGCCGTGCTGAACCCTGGCGATGCCATTTTGGGCTTTGATCTTTCTCATGGTGGACACCTGACTCACGGCTCGCCTGTGAACTTCTCGGGTAAAACCTACCAGCCGAATTTCTACGGTGTGGAAAAAGAAACAGGAATCATTGACATGGACAAAGTTGCTGCCAAGGCAAAAGAAGTTCAGCCGAAACTGATTATCTGTGGTGCTTCTGCTTACAGCCGCGATTGGGATTATGCCCGTTTCCGTGAAATTGCTGATGAAGTAGGTGCTGTGCTATTGGCGGATGTTTCCCACCCTGCAGGTTTGATTGCTGCTGGTTTACTCAAAGATCCTTTGGCGCACTGTCATATTGTAACCACAACAACCCACAAAACCCTTCGTGGACCTCGTGGTGGTTTGATCATGACTCGCGGTGAAATGCCAAACCCTAAAGGTGATAAAACGCCTAAAGGAGAAGTTCGCTCTTTGAATGCGCAACTGGATATGGCGGTATTCCCTGGTACGCAAGGTGGTCCGTTGGAGCACGTAATTGCCGCCAAGGCAGTCGCTTTTGAAGAGGCTTTGAGCGATGAGTACAAAGTTTACGCCAAGCAGGTGATTAAAAATGCAGCAGCGATGGCCAAAGCTTTCGTTGATCGTGGTTATGAAATTATCTCTGGAGGTACCGACAACCACTGTATGCTAATTGACCTTCGTTCGAAAGGATTGACAGGGAAATTAGCGGAGAACACTTTGGTAAAAGCGGATATCACCATCAATAAAAATATGGTGCCATTTGATGATAAATCTCCTTTCGTTACTTCAGGGATGCGCGTAGGTACTGCGGCGGTTACTTCCCGAAATATGAAAGAAGCTGATATGGAAACCATCGTTTCGTTCATCGATGCGGTATTGAGCAACCCTGAGGATGAGGCAAAATTGGCCAAAGTGAAAAGTGAAATCAATGCGTGGATGAAAAATTTCCCACTTTACGCATAATCAGAAAATATAAATACATTGCTAAAGGATAGCGACAAATGATACTTTAAGGTGTTATTTGCGCTATCCTTTTTTATTTTTGACGTGGATTAACATTTATTTTGCGCGAATGGGCTAAATTTGTTTTTCGAATTTTTAACTGATTATTAATCGCTAACTTTTAGCACCATATATCTCATCTTTTATGTCTATTAAGCAGGAGCAGGATATGACCTTTTTGGATCATCTGGAAGAATTGCGGTGGCACCTGATTCGGGCGTTTGCCTCTATTTTTGTTTTTACCGTTGTGGCCTTCCTCTCAAAAACGATCCTTTTTCACGATATCATTTTGGCCCCTTCCCGATCCGACTTTTGGACCTATCGCATGTTTTGCGAATTCGGTAAGCTGGTAGGTTCCGATGCGCTGTGCATTGAAAAGCTACCGTTCATCTTACAGTCAAGGCAAGTTACTGGGCAGTTTATGATGCATATTCAGTCCTCTTTTGTCGTCGGGATCATCTTGGCCTTCCCCTATGCTTTTTGGGAAATCTGGCGGTTTATTAAACCAGGCTTGCATAAAACAGAGCAGCGCGCAGCAAGAGGAGCGGTATTTTTTGTCAGTATTTTATTTTTGACTGGCGTTATGTTCGGCTATTTTGTCGTAACACCAATCTCTTTGAACTTCCTGGCCAATTATCAGATCGACCCAAGTATTCTTAATGAGTTTGATATTGTCAGTTATGTAGGTACCATCACCATGATCATTCTGGCATGTGCCTTGTTGTTTCAGCTACCCGTCGTGATTTACTTCCTGACGCAGGCAGGTGTGGTGAATTCACAAATGTTGATTGCCTACCGAAAGCACGCCCTGATTGTGTTCCTGATCATAGCAGCAATCATGACGCCTCCAGATGTCATGAGTCAGATTATGCTGACCATCCCGCTGGGTTTCTTGTATGAAATCAGTATTGTGATTGCCAAAAGAATTGATAAGCGCAAACAGCTTGAAGAGCTCGCACTGATTGCCGAAGAGGAAGAATACCGTCAGCAACAAGCTGCTGAGCGCAAAAATATTTCGGGTCCTTTAGATCAAATGGAGGATTAACCTGTTAAGGATAAAAGAGAATTTCAGTAAAAACAGCATATTAAGATGTCCAAGAAAATAGCAATCGGTGGTGACCACGCTTCACCAGAATACAAAGCAGCGATCATTAAACAATTGGAAGAAAAAGGCTACGAAGTGAAAAACTTCGGCACCGATACTTTCGATTCTGTGGATTACCCAGACTTCGCCCACCCAGTAGCCAAAGGGGTAAATGATGGTGAGTTTGACTTTGGTATTTTGATCTGTGGCTCCGCGAATGGGGTAGCCATGACGGCCAATAAATACCCTAACGTGCGTGCTGGACTTTGCTGGAACAAGGAAATCGTTTCTTTGGTTCGCCAGCATAACAATGCCAATATTTTGGCCATTCCTGCGCGTTTCACCGCAAAAGAACAAGCTTTGGAAATGGTGGAGGTTTTCTTCGGTACTGATTTTGAAGGCGGACGCCACGAGGGCCGTGTGAGCAAAATCGCTTGTAGCTAAGCAAAGATTTTAAAATGAGAAAAGCCCCCGCCGGATTCGTTCTGGCGGGGGCTTTTGTGTTTAAGAAGTTAGTTATATACTTAAAGAGAATACGTCTGCTCTTTTGCCTTTTGCGTCAAATACTTTCTTTGCAAGGTCAAATCCATATGCTTCCACGGTTACCCCTGTTTTAGTGTCGCGAATATTAAAACCGTCGAGCTTGTCCCATTGCAGACTTTTATCCGCATCGAAAATAATCGTCTTTATGCCTTTATTATCGGGGTATTTAGGGTCATCGTTAATGACCATTTTAATAGCCGTAGGCTTGAATAGCCAAGCGGAACCATCATGGTATAAAATTTTAAATTCTATTGGATTCGTGTTCTGAATCCCCTCAACAGGTACATCCATTTGAATCGTGAAGTGGTAACTCCCTGATGCCGTTGGAGCAGTCACATTCGATTCATTTTTAACAGGCTGCTCTTTATTTTCCTCTGTCGATGGTTTATCGGTCGTTGAATATGGTGAGGTACCTTGCACTTTTTGATGTGCTGCTTTGTGAGCAACAGGCTTGGGATCATCATTAGATGTGCTGCATGAGCATAGCACGATAGCACCTAATGCCAAGCTAAGTAGGTTTGTTTTGATTTTTTTCATGGTAAAATGGTTTTATTCTGATTTTGCAGAAAGTGTGCCCAATGACCATAAGGGATAAATATTGAATTTAAAGTAATGTTTATGATAATGAAATTCGCTTGTTTTCAAATAGAAAGGAGACGCTTTGCCATGCATTTGGCCCCCTGACAAATTGTTGTTACTTTCCAGGATTGGAAACCACTATTTGTAGATAAGATGAAATTGACCGAAGGGATTTACGAGCAGCTAATCACTTGTACTTTAGAGGAAAAGTTGCAGGAGGCAGATCAATATTTTATTGAACAAACGGAGATCGAACCCGCTGACGCAGCACGGATTTTATCAGAATATCTGCTGAAATTACTTCAATATGTACTCAATGAATTCAAAGGGAAACCGGCTGAAAGGCTACAGGCTCAACTGAATTTCACCAATCAACTCATTACAGACCTTGCTCAAAAGCTAAAGGATCAGGATCATTTTATTGATGAAAATCTTGTCGCTACAAAAGGGAATTTGCTGAAGCTTGTCCATTCGAAATTGGGGCATTCTGATACACAATTGAAGGGCAAATTAGCAGAATATTTTCCGGTGTCGGGTTTGCAGAAAAGTAGCTTATTTACCGGTAGCCATGCAGACCTGAACATGGATACAGAACTGATCAAGGATATTTTATCCGCTGATCGGATTTATTGGGTGGTATCTTTTATCCGTTGGTCGGGTGTCCGGATTTATGAAGAAGCGTTAAGGCAATTTTTGGCCAATGGTGGTCAGCTACAAGTTATCACGACGACTTACGTTGGTGCTACGGAGGCCAAAGCCGTTCAGTTTTTGGCTGATTTACCCAATACCGAGGTCAAGGTTTCCTATAATACACAGCAGGAAAGGTTACATGCCAAATCTTATATATTTGAGCGAAACACGGGCTATGATACCGCTTATATTGGATCGTCAAACCTGTCTTATTCGGCCATGACCCGAGGGCTTGAATGGAATATGAGGGTGACTTCAGTAGAAAATACTCACATCATTCGTAAAGCCAAAGGAACATTTGAAACCTATTGGTCAAGTCCGGATTTTGAGGATTTCCGTCTCGGAGGTATAGAAAAGCTACAACAGGCACTGAGCTTCGGAAAAAGTAAAGGGGATAAAAAGGGCATGATCTTGCCAATTTTTAAAATTCATCCCTACCCCTATCAGCAACAAATCCTGGATCGATTGGAGGCTGAAAGAAGCATTCATCATCGGTATCGGAACTTGGTCGTAGCAGCCACGGGAACGGGGAAAACAGTTATTTCCGCATTTGATTTTCTAAGGTATAAGAAAAAAAATCCGTCGGCCAAGCTGTTGTTTGTAGCGCATAGAAAAGAGATCCTCGAACAATCTCAACGGACTTTTGCGGCTTTACTCAAAGATGCCAATTTTGGCGAGTTGTGGGTGGGTGAACATCAACCCGAATATGGTCATGAACAACTCTTCGTTTCCGTTCAAACGCTCAACAATCAAAGAGCATTTTTTGAAGAGCGTTTGGGAGCACATTATTACGATTTTATTATCGTTGATGAGGCACACCACGGTCAGGCGAGTTCTTACCGTTTTGTGTTTGATTATTTTAAGCCTGAAATTCTTTTGGGACTTACGGCTACTCCTGAACGGATGGATGGACGCGATATTCGGGAAGATTTTGATCATCGCATCAGTGCAGAAATCCGATTGCCCGACGCCATGCATTTGCAATTGCTGACTCCTTTTCAATATTTTGTGGTAACAGATGATAGCGTTGATTTGTCGCGTGTTGCCTGGAAAAATGGAGGCTATGATAAGGCTGAATTGAGCAGAGTTTATACCGGAAATGATCAGCGTGTACAATTGATTTTGGATAAGTTGGCACACTACCTCAATGATTATCAACAATGTTGTGCACTTGGTTTTTGTACCACTAAAGAGCATGCACAATACATGTCGGGGAAATTTCAGATTGCGGGATTGGCAGCCGATTATCTGACAAGCGATCAATCAAGAGAACACCGTCAGCAGGTAGTCGCCGATCTTCGTTCGGGAAAAATCAATTATCTTTTTGTGGTGGATTTATTCAATGAGGGAGTGGATATTCCGGAGGTGGATACGGTACTTTTTCTTCGACCTACGGAAAGCTTAACCGTATTTTTGCAGCAGCTTGGGCGTGGCTTGCGCTTGCAGGAAAACAAGGAATGTTTGACCGTTCTGGATTTTGTGGGGCAGGTACATCAGGCTTATGATTTTACTAAAAAGTTCCGTGCTTTGGTGGGAAAAGCACCTTATGGCTTAACCAAAGAAATCACGCAGGGCTTTCCTCATGTGGCTTTTGGTTGCTCGATCATAATGGAACAGAAAGCGCAGCAGGTCGTCTTGGAGCATATTCGGGCAGCTGTCGTCAATCGACGTTCTTTGGTCTCCAAACTTGAAAATTGGCATTCCGACACCACTCAGCAACTGACACTATCCAACTTCTTGTCCTTTCATGATTTGGATATACGGGCGGTGTATAAAGTGGGATGTTGGACACAGCTTAAGCTTTGGGCAGGCATGATGGACCTTGATGATAATGACAACTATTTCAAGAAGATCGTAGCCGGACTCAAAAGATTAATTACGGCTAATGATCAGGCGTATCTACAATATTTACGTGCTTATGTGGCAGGTAAATCAGCCACTCAAAAGGAAGCACTCAACCGGATGTTCCACTATCTCATTTGGGATGATGCAGGAAAGAAACTGAACTTTGAAAATGAGCAGCAGGCGGTAAATAGATTGAAAGATTTTCCTGATCTGCTGCAGGAGTTTAATGAGATTATTGAACATCGCCTGGATCAGATTGATTACGTGATGCCGACATCATCTTTTGCTTTTCCCTGTCAGTTAAATTTGCATGCCCAATACAGCAGAACAGAGATTTTGGCCGCTTTTGGTGACAGTACGTTTGAAAAAAAATCCTCTTCAAGGGAAGGGGTATTGAGTATCAAAAAGGACAATATCGATCTGTTATTCGTTACTTTGGATAAATCTGAACGAGACTTTTCCACTTCGACAATGTATGAGGATTATGCCATAAGTGATACCTTATTTCATTGGCAATCGCAAAACAGTGCCACCCCTTTGCGCGGCGTAGGCCTTTCTTATATCGAACAAAAACGAAATAAGAAAAACATTCTACTATTTGTCCGAGAAAAGAAACGGGATGAATACGGCCTGACGATGCCATTTACCTTTTTAGGGCCTGTTGCTTATCGAAAACATCGTGGCGAAAAGCCGATGAGTATCGAATGGGCATTAGATGTACCTATGCCGGCAAGTTTGGTCTCAGTAAGTAAAAAGATGGGGTAAGGGATATCGAGGCTATTAGAGCTATCACGAGAGGGGCTCTCGCGATAGACAGGGTAAAATAAAAATCATGGTAATCCTTTTCATCAAGGTCCTTTTCAACACTTGCTAATGTTTCATTTTTCCATGGAATAAATCTCATGCCTATTACGAAAAGCCTTTGTCATGGCTCTTGTGCCGAAGGTGCATTTAGTAATAGCTTCGGGTTTTAACCCGATGAAAATAAAGATTAAGATGTGAGATTCTCACCACTCCACTTCCTTCAACCCCTTTTCTTTCAAATATTTATTCGTTTTACTGAAGTGCTCATTCCCCAAAAAACCGCGGTGTGCTGATAGTGGCGAAGGGTGTGCGGAGGTTAAAATACAATGTTTACTTTCATCAATTAAGCTCGCCTTCTTTTGTGCATAAGCGCCCCAGAGGATGAAAACGACATGCTCCTTTTCATCTGCAATTTTTTGAATTACCGCATCAGTAAATGTTTCCCAACCTTGCTTTTGGTGGCTTCCTGCTTTCCCATTTTCTACCGTTAGCGTGGCATTCAACAGCAAAACTCCCTGGTCGGCCCAACGTTCCAAATTACCGCTGAAGGGAGGATCAATGTCCAGATCACGCTTCAGTTCTTTGAAAATATTGCGTAATGAAGGTGGGAAGGCGACCCCATCCATCACCGAAAAACTCAATCCATGTGCTTGCCCCATGCCGTGGTAAGGGTCCTGTCCCAATATTACAACTCGGGTATTTTGAAATATCGACCGCTCAAAAGCATTGAATACCATGGGTTTTGGCGGGTAAACGATACTGTTTTTATAGGCTTCGTCCACAAATTTTTCCAGTGATTTAAAATAGGGCTGAGCGGTTTCATGAGCCAGTATTGTCTGCCAGTCGGCAGGGAGTTGGAGGGAGTTCATATCAATCGTATGGTTTAAAAGGAAGTCCAAAATTAACAATTTTTACCGAGAAGCGTTATGCCTCCGAACAGTTAGTGAGCAAATACAGAAATATAGAAAATTGTATATTTGATTAAAAAAATTACCTACTAACTTACAGCTTTTACGACATGTTGCTTAGTTAATGAAAAAAAAGGGATTGATTTTGATGCTATTGTGTACTGCGTTTATTTCCGCATTTGCACAGGATGTAGTAGAAGGGCAGGATAATTTTGAGAAAGGATCCATGGAATTTGTGGAGCAAGTAATGGACTTGATCACTATTGACCGTCCAAAATATACACTTTCATTTTATCCTCTGCTGGATTACAGTGAGCAGGTTGGCCTGGATGTGGGCATCATGCCTGTGATCGTTTTTAAATCTCATCTGCAGGAAGTTCAGAAAAGTAAGTACAGCCGCCCAACTTCTATTGTCCCCTCTTTTTCTTACTCTACAAAAGGACAACTGCACCTTGATGCCGATTTAATTTATTATAATCCAAATGGGTGGCTGGTGACCTCTCGAATGTTATGGACACGTATTCCCGATACTTTTTTTGGAATTGGTGGACCGACAGGCGAAGAAACGAGTTTTTTCGCCAATACCTTTGGCCTCGAAGGCGTAGTGTTGCACCCTATCACGGACAAGTTCTTTCTGGGAGGTTCTTATGACCTTTCCTGGGTAAGCAATTCAGGCTTCTCGAATGGCGGACTGAATGAAAATATAAATGGGTATGAAGGAGGTTTTTTAACGGGAATAGGGCTTGATGCGCGTTTCGACACGAGAAATGACATTCTCTATCCTACCAAAGGTGAGATTTTTACTTTTGATTACCGCTATTATTTCGGTGATTTTACTTTTCAGCATTTTGAGCTTGATTTGGCCTCCTTTTGGTCGATTGGTTCACCCAAAAATGTGATCGGAGTGCAAGGGTATTATGAGTTTGTGGTGGGAGACGATGTGCCATTTTACAAATTACCCTCCTTGGGTGGCAGTCGATTGCTGCGTTCAATAGGCCACCCAAACAAGTATATCGATAATCATATCTATTATTTACAGACAGAATATCGCCGTCATATTTATGGCCGATTTGGTGCCGCTTTTTTCGGTGGTTGGGGTAACCGTCGGGAAGATTGGTCGGCCTCCCTGACCCGAGATGGCAAGTGGATGTGCGGTGCGGGGCTTCGGTTTCAGTTATTGCCTAAAGATCACATCAATTTCAGGCTTGATATCGGGAAGAGTCCTGGGGAAGAAGTGGCTATTTTCTTTACCATGCGGGAATCTTTTTAAGCTGTTAAGTGTTCGGTCAATACATCGCCTGAGTAAATGCTTAAGCTAATGGTGTAGCTCCTGATTATTGCACGGCGTCATATTGTCAACAGATGTTCATAGATTTTTTATTTGGTAAATCGAATATCACCAACCCCAAATCATCTTCATTATCAACTGACGGCTACTGATTCGGCTTTATTCACATTTAATCAGCTTGGGCAGTTTTTTATCCAAATCTGAAATACGATATTGAGTATTTTATACCTGAAAGCACATTTCGATCGAATTAGCATGACCCGAAAAGAAAGATACGAAGGCATATTAAGTTATTTTGCCGAAGCGCAACCCGAAGTAGAAACGGAGCTGCATTACTCCAACCCTTTTGAACTCATTGTGGCGGTGGCACTTTCTGCCCAATGCACCGACAAGCGGGTGAATATGGTAACCCCTGCCCTGTTTCAGGATTTTCCTACGCCAGCGCATTTGGCCAATGCTCATTTTGATGAGCTATTTCCATATATTCGAAGCATCAGTTACCCCAACAATAAGACTAAACACCTGATTGGAATGGGTAAAATGCTTGTAGAGGATTTCAATAGCGAGGTGCCTTCAACGATCAAAGAGCTGGTAAAATTGCCTGGGGTTGGTCGGAAAACGGCCAATGTAATCGTATCGGTGGTTTATGATCAGCCTGCAATGGCCGTGGACACGCATGTGTATCGGGTTTCTAAACGTATTGGTTTGGTCAACATGACCTCCTCAACCCCTTTGGAAGTCGAAAAACAATTGATGCGGCATATTCCTACGGAAGTGGTGCCCAAAGCACACCATTGGCTGATTTTGCATGGGAGGTACGTTTGTTTGGCGCGCCGACCTAAATGTGAAGATTGCAAGATCACGGCTTTTTGTAAGGCTTATGATAAGCAAGTATTTACCTTTTAAATTTATCACTGAGGAGCATTTTATATGACTCCTTTTTTATTGATTATCCATTTCCAAAAAATCGATCTTCTTTATGTCTGCAATACACCTCATCTGGGACAAGCAAAATCAAAACGGCGAAGCACTTATCAATAAAATGCTTGGTGCATGTGAACACATGGGAAACCAGCCGTTGAGTTATCAACAAATACCTTTATCAATAGGAACAATTTACCTTGCGGTGAATAATTTACTGATCGGTGAACTGGAGAAAGCGACACTTCAGCCGCTCAAGGATAAAGAAAGCACTTGTTTTGCAGCAATGGAAGGCGATTTATTTAACTATCATGATATTAAGAATAACTTAATGGATAGTGGGGTGCATTTCAGCTCTCTTTCCGATGCTGAAGTGTGGATGGAATGGTGCAAAAATGACGAATTTGAATCCTTTTCTAACCTAAACGGAGATTTTGCGGGCTTTTTTGTGGATAAGTCTGTTGATAAGTTGATAATTGTGGATAACTCGAAGAGCGGTCGGTCGGTTTATCATTATGAGGACAAGAATTATTTGGTATTATCCTCCGCTTTTCAGGCAATTTCAGCGACAGCGTTACCTGTTAAATCCATTGATAATTTGGTAGTTAGTCAAATTTTGGCGCAGGGTTTTGCTTCAGGTAATCAAACTTTGTTTAAAAACATTCAAAAGCTTACATCATTAAAAGTATATAAATATGACTGTGGAGATCTGTCTGGCAACTTATCCACAATCGTGGGTAAGTCCGTGGATAAAGTTTCTCAAGGTGAAAATATCACCAATTTAGATGCTTTGGAGGAAGCTCTGGTCGATGCCTTATTCATGGAAACTACTGCTGAAAAGAACATCGGTTTATTGTTTACTGGAGGGCAAATTTCTACCTCTTTGGCTACTGCAGGGCGTGTTGGAGGGGTAAGGGCAGCCCTGACTTACAGCTTGGCTAATGCCCCCAAAGAAGGTGATAAACGCTACGGTGATTTCCGCTTTGCTGAAGATACGTCCTATGAGGAGGGATTAGCATTATATCAAGAAGTCCTCTCTGATAAATCTTTGGAGATGTGGGATGAATTTATTCAGAAAATGGAAAGCCCGGTATTGACAGCATCAGCCTTTGTCCATTTTGTTTTGAGTAAATTTATTGGTGAGCGGTCGCACATTTTATTGTCAGGCTTCGGTGCCGATGCCCTGGCTTTGTCAGATTTAAAAACTTATGCCTATTATCAGTATATCAAATATTATGACAGCCTGAAGCCGTGGATTCCCATGCTGAAAAAAATGAAAGGCTTACTGCCTGAAAAAAGTATGCTGCCAGTGAAGAAGCACCTCGATTTGCTGAATATACTCGGGCAGCATATTGATGAAGACCCTAAGGAGGTAAAACGAAAGCTGTTCAGTATTTTGGAGGAGTTTACTGAGGGAACTGCTGCGATGCCATTGGAAGAGATGAAGTATGAAAATTGCTTTGAAAAGGTTGGCGACCACCTGAATGCGGAAGTGCGGCAGATTTTCAGGGCAAATCAGCAACAAGTCAGAATGCCTTTTCTGAATGACCTTGTGGTTGGGCAGTTTGTTAATTCATCGGTAGAGGATTTGCTGGAGAATGGGCGGAATGCACATTTAAAGGCGATGCTCAGGGCATGGGGAAAAGAGACCGTGGCTTCCCGACCGAAGCATCAGACTAAATTGCCGTGGATTTCATGGCTGAAAGCAGGTGGCGCAATACCCGTGAAAACACAGCTTGCACGTCGGGAATCGGCTATTTATGAGTTTGTGGATTTTGAACAAACGCAACAACACCTCGACGAGGCTTTGCAGGGGAAGTCAGATCAGCATGAGCGACTCTGGGCCATTGCCGTGATGGGCGCCTGGCTGGATAAGCATGGTGCTACCGCCTGAGGGCAGCCATTGAGATCGGAGCCCTCCCCCGATCTCATTTGATGGCGTATGCTGACGGCTCGAATAAGCGTTTTAGGGGATTTCAAAACACTTCTGCATCAAACTGAGATAATTTCCAGTAAATGTGCTAATGTTAAAATTTATTATATCGCTCCGTATTACGTATATTTATTGTTGTATGCAAGCAGAGACGCCCAAGAATAGCATCAAGTAAATTATGAATGATTAAATGAAAAAAGAAAAATCGTGGTTAAATAAGGAAGAATATCCATTCGAGTCAAACTATTTTGATTTACCAATTGGCAGAATGCACTATATTGACGAAGGCAAAGGGATACCTATTGTATTTGTACACGGTAATCCAGGATGGTCATTTGAATATAGAAAATCAATACAAGAACTATTGAAGACAAACAGATGTATTTCAGTTGATAATATTGGATTTGGATTATCTGACAAGCCAGTAGATTGGAATTATTTGCCAGAAAACCACGCAAACAACCTTTCTAAATTTATAAAGCACTTAAATTTAGATAAATTCGTCTTAGTTGTGAATGATTGGGGAGGTCCCATTGGCTTATCATATGCCATTAATAATCCTAATCAAATAAAACACTTAATAATTACTAATACTTGGATGTGGTCTATTAAAGATAATGCGGCAAGTAAAAGATTTAGTGGTTTTGCAGGTGGTTTAGTTGGTCGATTTTTGATTAAGCATTTCAACTTTTTCGGTAAGGTGATTATCAAAAACTGTATGGGCGATAAAAAATATTTTAACCCAGCTATTTACAGGCACCTTGAAACAAAAAATGATAGAAAAGGTTGTTGGACTTTTCCAAAACAGATAGTTGCATCTGATGACTGGGTGGATAGCTTGTGGCAAAGACGTGAAAGTATTAAAGCTATTCCAAAATCAATGATTTGGGGACTGAAAGATTTTGCGTTCACTGAGAAAGACCTTAATGCTTGGATAGACGAATTTCAACCTAAAACAGTAATAAAATTAGATAATGTAGGGCATTATCCTTATGAAGAAGCGACTGAAATATTTAATAATGAATTAAAAAATGCCAGCACATAACAATGCATAAAAATAATAGTCGAAATAGCAGTGAATTTGAGAGTTGTAGACCGCTTCAGCTTTCTTGTAACTTGACAGGAATGAAGCCCGCAATCGGCTAATATTCTTATATTAACCGTTGTGTGCTTGTACTTTTTATTTCGTCTCAATTATTACAACTCCATTATTGCCATTTGTTCCATAAATAGCAATCACATTGTTATCAGTTTTTAATACTTCAAATTTAGAAATCTGTTTGTCGTTGTATTTATTTAAGTCTGAAATCTTAGCATATTCATTATCAATAAGGATTAATGGGTACTCCCAATGATTGGTTTTGTTCGTAATTTCCAGTTCCTGTTTAATTTTGTACTCAGCTTCTTTGTAAAAATCCGTCTTGGCTATGTCTTTGTTTAAAAATTTATCAATTCGGATACTTGCCATACCCCACCTGTAACTTCCGGATGGTAATGAGTTAAGGAATTCGTTTCTCAGTTTTTTTGAATCAATTGTATTGTCAATCATTTTAAGGATTTGCACTACAGTCTTGCAGTCATTACTCCTTTCTGAATTTGGCGACCAATAACTAACAACTTTGTATTTGCTTTTAGTTGAAATCTCAACAAACACAAAGCTACCATCAATCCCTCTATAATTTTCGTCTTTTAAATTCCATATTCCTGCAACCAACAATGAGTCCATTATACTTCGTGAGACACTCTCTGAAAAATGAAAAGACTTAAATACCAATTCCTTATTTGTCGTATGAAATTTACAATCTGAACTTGTCGAGGCGTTATTTTGACTTATTGTAAAAACTTCATGTGTTTTCCAAACCCTAATACTCAAAGAATCTTCAGATACTCGTAGGTCTTGCGAGTCGAAATCTTTTAAATTCTTTGATAATGTTTCTATAAAGCGACCTACTACCTTATTTTCAGGTATGTCAAAATGCTTTTGTCCAAATATTGGATTAAAAACAAGTATCAGAAGTATTGATAAAAGAATCTGTTTCATGATAGAAATTTTTTGTATTGCACAGAAATCAAAACTATCGCCCACCCCTGACCGATAAGTGCATTTATCCATCACGAGTTAGTGGGACTTCTGCACGCCACCCATTTTTATTATCCTTTGTATTTCGATTTGGCCAACACTGCGGGTGCACTGTCAGTTTTCAGGAAGTCCTGAATGTGGGTATGTTTTCGCGCCTGCATGTATTTTTCCACGATTTCCCAACCTACCCATTGACCGATTCTCCCGGGGCATTTTTCTCCCATTTCGATGGTTTTTGGTCGCTCTCCAATAAATTTCTTTTTCATCTCGTGGCCTGTTTCATAGAGCATCTTGTTTTTCACAAGGTTTGCCCAGATAATTTGGCTGTGGTCTTTGGATTCCTGGAGCTCTTCAGCGGTGTATCCGATAATGACCGAATCTGGTGTACAGGGCGCCATGGTTTTGGTAAAGTAAAATGCCTTGCCAAAGAAAATCATATCGGCGAGTAAGCTGCGGTCTTTTGGGTTGTTACCAATATATTTATTGGCCATCTGATTCAGTACCGAGGGCACAATATAGGTGGGAGTATATCTTTTTAGAATATATTCAGGAATACCAATGGGGCGGTATTTAGATTGTGGCCCGAGGAAATAATCAAGGCCGATGACGATCAGGGAATCCGAAACGTAAAGGTCATCATCCAAGCCCTGAAAGTTGGTGTCAAAGCCTGTAATTCCAGTGATAATTCTCGGTGCTTGAAATGCAGGGTAATAAAATTTTATATTCCTGAAAGCTTGTTCAAACTGCCCTTTTAAATCTACCTGATTGAAGGTGGAATCGGTGAGTTTCTTCAGTTCCAAAAACGAGGGGTGGTTGATTCTGTGATAAAGGTCATTTACTAAAATGGAATCGTGAGGCTGTTGCCCGCGCTTTAAAAACAAGGTGGCAAAAGCAGGATGCTCTTCGAGAAATTTTTGAATGCCCGCTTTGCTGCGGTCCTGCATTAGGGCAGTTTCTGTTTGCTCAAACTGAAGGTCTATATTGATGTTTGACGTGTCGGGTTGTTTTGCGCATCGGTCGTCTTGTGGGGAACAACTGAAGATTAAAAGCAGTGCGCTGAAGGCTAATAAATAGCTGGATATTTTTTTCATCGGTGTAAATCTTTCCACAAAATTAAGCAAGTCCACTAAACCACAAAATTTCTGTCCTACGATTCCATTTCCCAAAACCTGGCAGGCGTTAATTGCAAGCGGAACGTTGGCCAGGTACCGTGTAGGATTTTAGTTGGTTATTCATCAATATCGAGTCACTTTCCCATCGTTTTATGAAGCGATAAAATAAAAGTATAATATTTTTTCTCCTGATCACTGATATTTATAATGATATAATTATGATTTATATCTCTTGATCGGCTGATGAATTATCATTATTTCAATGAAGCTAATAGATTTTTAATACAATGTCATTATATGATAATTGTCAGTTGCGCACCTTTCGATTGTCTGATTAATACCTTTACATAATCTCGAAATTAGACCAAAATCAAGAAAAAATATGGGAAAGATTTTCAAATTTTTCGTGCCGCCGAAGCAATGGCGACTCCCGGTAACCATACTTCTTGGGGTATTTTTTGGGTTAGCAACCTATACTGTTTACGTTTCTAAGGCGTGGGTTTATCTGTCAGATGATCCTGCGGCATGTGTGAATTGCCATATTATGGCACCACAATATGCAACGTGGCAACATAGTGCGCATAGGGAACAGGCAACTTGTAATGACTGCCACGTTCCGCATGATTCAGCTCTGAGAAAGTATTATTTCAAGGCAATGGATGGTTTGCGTCACGCAACGATGTTCACCTTGAGAATGGAACCTCAAGTGATAAAAATCCATGAGGCCGGTGCTGGAGTTGTTCAGGAAAACTGTCAGCGTTGTCATGATCACCTAACAGAGACCAACAAGAATTTACAAGTCTCTTACCAAGAAGCCGAGCATGGCAAAGGAAAGTTATGCTGGGATTGCCACAGGGAAGTACCCCATGGGCGAGTGAACAGTTTATCTTCTACACCAAATGCTCGTGTGCCATTACCGTCGTCGGTCGTGCCAGAGTGGTTAAGAAAAATCAAAAAGTAAAAAGTTAAATTAATAATTTTCGATATGTCAAATATTTCCAAAAGTGTAAACAACAAACCATGGCTTGGTTGGTTGTTATTTGGCCTTTCGCTGGTCGCAGTGTTTTGTTTAGGGCTATTGGCCTCTTCAATTACTGAGCGTCGTGTGGAAGCACAGATGGTCAACAAACCAATGACTGCGCTTGGCAAGACAGAAGCAAAAAATGAATTATGGGGTAAGAACTACCCAAGAGAATACCAATCATGGGAAGCGACTAAAGAAATGGACTTCTCCTCGAAATACAACGGTAATGTGATGCGTGATATGTTGGAGGAAGATCCAAACTTGCCAATTCTTTGGGCAGGTTACGGTTTCTCTAAAGATTACAATGCCCCACGTGGCCACATGTATGCGATTGAAGATATCCAGAATACTTTGCGTACAGGTGCTCCTACTGGTCCGGATGACGGCCCAATGCCAGCAACATGTTGGTCATGTAAATCACCAGATGTACCACGTATGATGGAAGAGCATGGTGTAGCGGAATTCTACAAAGGAAAATGGGCAGGTAAAGGTGCTGAGATCGTGAACCCAATCGGTTGTGCGGATTGTCACGATTCAGAAACGATGAACTTGCAGATCAGTCGCCCGGCATTGAAAGAGGCTTTCGAGCGTCAGGGTAAAGATATCGAGAAAGCTTCCCATCAGGAGATGCGTTCTTTGGTTTGTGCGCAGTGTCACGTAGAGTATTATTTCGACAAGTCGGAAGGAAAACAAAACTACCTGACTTTCCCATGGGATAAAGGAACAACGGTTGAAGATATGGAAGCATATTACGATGCCATTGACTTCAAAGACTGGACACACAAAATCTCTAAGGCTCCAATGTTGAAAGCTCAGCACCCAGGTTATGAAACTTGGAAAATGGGTATTCACGGTCAGCGTGGGGTATCTTGTGCAGATTGTCACATGCCATATAAAACGGAAGGTGGACAAAAATTCACCGATCACCATATTCAGTCGCCATTGAACAATGTAGCGAACTCTTGTCAGGTTTGTCACCGCGAGGAGGAAAAAACATTGATCAGCAATGTTTACGAACGTCAGGATGCCATCAAAGAAACACGTGATAAAGTAGAGCGCGAATTGTCGATTGCTCACTTGGAAGCAGGTTTCGCATGGGAAAAAGGCGCAACTGAAAAGCAAATGAAAAAAGCATTGACTTTGATTCGCCATGCTGGATGGAGATGGGATTTTGCTGTAGCATCTCACGGTGCCGCATTCCACGCACCAATCGAGATCGGTCGTATTTTGGGTAGTGCATTGGAGAAATCTTACCAAGCAAGAATGGAAATCAAGAAGGTGTTGATCGAGTTGGGTTACACTGGCGAGGTACCACTTCCTGATTACTCTACGAAAGAGAAAGCTCAAAAAGTAGCAGGCTTGGATATGGACAAACTGAACAAAGACAAAGAGACCTTCAAGCAAAATTTATTGCCGGAGTGGATCAAAGAAGCAAAGGCCAAAGGGAAATTGCTTTAAATTAATAATTGATTAATTTTACAAAATATTTAAAGCGAGGGACTTATTTTTCCCTCGCTTTTTAAGTTTTTTAATCATTAAGTCAGATGGAGAATAGTAGGAAAAGGAAGTTGTGGACGGGCCCAATGGGTTACGCCGAAGCAACCGTGGTGGCGGCAGGCCTATGGGGTATCGGAGCAGTATTGCAGTGGATGAATGGGCCACTTCCTGAGATCGCCATGCAATGGCCTTCAAATATCATCTGTGGAAGTGCGCTGTTTTTCGGCATTGTGGTGCTGTATTTACTCAACAGAAAAAAAGCCTGGGTAAAGTGGATTTCCGGTGTTCCGGCAGCGATCGTCAGTCTGGTGTTTTTTGGCTTGCTCTCTACGATCATGGCCCTTACGCCTCAGCAACCACACCTTGATCCACACTGGATCATGACCTTGGGCTGGAACCAAATGACCGGTTCTTACCCTTTCATTCTTTCCTACATATTCCTGTTAGTGACTTTAGGATTTGCGACGATGAAGCGATGCTTCCCGTGGCGAAATAAAAACTGGGGATTTTTTGCCAATCATGCCGGTTTATGGATTGCCCTTTGGGCGGCAGGTTTTGGTGCTTACGATGTGCAGCGATTGTCAATGGACCTATATACAGGGCAGGCAGAATGGCGCGCATACGATGCCCAGGATCGTGTTCATGAACTTGATATGGCATTGGAACTTCAGCAGTTTATTATGGAGGAATATGCTCCGAAACTGATGATGGTCAACCCTACGGATGGAGCGATTTACGATCAGGACCCACAGTTCTTCATGATGGTGGAATCAGATTCCACATCAGGAGATATTATGGGTTATAAGATCCAGACCAGCCGAATGATGAAATCGGCAGCCTATGTAGCAAGTGCAGGAAAAGCCCGTTACGAAGAGGTTAATGAATATGGTGCTTCCCCTACGGCTTATGTAACCGTTACATTGCCGAATGGCGAGCAGAAAGAAGGCTGGATCAGTGCAGGAAGTTTTGCGGCTTCACCGGCATGGCTGGCTTTGGACAGCACCCATACCTTGGCCATGGCACCGCCAGAACCCAAGCGTTTTGCATCCCGCGTAAAAGTTTTCAAAAAAGGCGAACAGGAAGCTGTTGAAGATTTGGTGGAAGTAAACCACCCAATTTCAGTAGGTGACTGGAAAATTTATCAGTTAAGCTATGACGACTCCAAAGGTCGTTGGTCCAACCTCTCGGTAGTAGAGTTGGTCAGAGATCCATGGCTGTGGGTAGTTTACATTGGCGTATTCATGATGATCGTCGGTGCATTGTACCTGTTTACTTTAAATAAAGACGACGTTAGTCCTGTAGCATAAATTTTTGAAAAGATGAGTTGGATGATTTTTCCTTTTATCGGTGTGGGCAGCGCAGCGTTCTGGCTTACCGGTACCTTTTCCGCTTACAAAAAGTGGGATAGCCGATTAACAACCTTATTGTTCATTTTAGGTTCCCTGATTTTTGGGGGCTTTGTGGCCGCCATGTGGGTGCACCTTGATCGCCCACCACTGAGAACCCTCGGCGAAACCCGCCTGTGGTACTCCTTATTTATTCCTTTAATTGGCTTGTTTGCCTACCGTCGCTGGAAGTACTTCTGGCTGTTGGCCTACTCTGCAGGAATGGCCGTGATGTTTATCACGATCAACATCATGCACCCGGAGGCCATGAATAAAGCTTTGATGCCCGCCCTGAAATCGCTGTGGTTTGTGCCACACGTTATCGTATATCTTTTTGCTTACGCGATACTTTCGGCGTCTTCAGTAGTGGCTATTCAGGGGCTTATTCAGCCACAAAAAAGCCTTAATTTACTGAAAGTGGCCGATCACCTTGTCAATGTAGGAACGGCATTTTTGACGCTGGGCTTGTTGTTTGGTGCATTATGGGCAAAAGAAGCCTGGGGCCATTACTGGACCTGGGATCCTAAGGAAACATGGGCTTTCATTACCTGGCTGTCTTATATGGTTTACATCCATTACAGACACTTCCATCCGAAAAAAGAAAATGTAGCACTTTGGACGCTGGCCATTGCTTTCATTGTCCTGCTGATCTGCTGGTTTGGTATCAATTACCTTCCTTCAGCCCAAATGAGTGTGCATACTTATACATCATAACATTACTTAATCGAATTTTTTTAAATGAAAAATCTTTACATCGCCGCCTTGGGGATGGTTGCCATGCTATGGTCGCCTCTTCAGGTTTCAGCACAAGAACAACAGGATAACGCTTCCAAATTGGAGGTGAAAGCACAAATTCGCCCTCGTGCGGAATACAGAAATGGTGCTTTGGGGTCTACAGGCAGCACACCTGCTTTCTTCGTAAATAACCGTGCTCGTTTGAGTGCTTATTATACTGATGCCTCAGGAAAATTGACCGTCGGTATGTCGGGCCAAAATGTTTCTGTTTGGGGTGCAACACCACAGGTAGAATCAGTAGGTACATTTATGCTGAACGAGGCCTGGGCAGAATTGAAAGCCTCTGAGCATTTCGCTTTCCGCATTGGTCGTCAGCAACTCGCTTACGATGATGATCGTATCCTCGGTACTTTGGACTGGCAGGTGTCAGGAAGATGGCATGATGCCTTCCTGACCAAAATGAAGTTTGATAACTTTCAGGCACACGTAGGTTTGGCATTCAACCAGAATGCAGAAACAAAAGACAATACGTGGTACAATCCAACAGGCGCACAGCCATACAAAACCATGCAGTTTTTATGGATGAGCCAAAAGTTCAATGAGCGATTCTCAGCAACGGCTTTGTTGATGAACCTCGGTTTTCAGAAAATGGAAAACGGAAGTGCTGTTGATGGCATTTACGATTTGCAAACTTTGGGAGCGAACCTTCACTTCAAAGAAGGCGCTTGGAAAATTAATGGTACTTTTTATAAGCAATTAGGTCAGAATAACAGTGGCCAAGGGGTAAATGCCCATATGTTGGCTTTGAAAGTTATTTTTGCTGAACAGGGATCTGCCTGGAGCTTCGCCGGTGGCTTGGATTACTTGTCAGGTAACGATGCTGAACTGGATGCCGATGGGGAAATTAACCCAACTGTTAAAGACAACACACAAAAGGCATTTGATCCATTGTTTGGAACACACCACAAATTTTATGGTTTCATGGATTACTTCTATGTGGGTAACCATGGCAGAAATATCGGTTTGTTCGATAAGCACATTGGTGCGACTTACAAGGTGAATCCAAAATTGTCGATCACAGGTACAGCACACCACTTTAACGGTGCTGGAAGTATCAAATCTGAATCAGGTGCTACAGAAAGCAACTATTTAGGAACTGAAGCGGATTTCTCCTTCAAGTACAAAATGATGAAAGATGTTGTACTGATGGGTGGTTTCTCGCAAATGTTCGGAACAGATGCCTTGAACCAATTGTATCCTGGAACCAACCAAAATGGCCAAAACTGGGGATGGTTGATGATCAACATCAACCCAACAATCTTCTCAAGCAAGTTTTAAAAAATACACTATTTTAATATGAAAAGCTACCTCTTTGGGGGTGGCTTTTTTTTGTGTCTTTACCGCCCTGTGGATCACTGGCAAGCATTTGTGATCAACGGGTTGATTGCGGGATGAAATTTCATACGTGCAAAAAAATGGTGTTCATCATTAAATAGGAAAATTTCATAACTACTGATAAAAAAGCCTGTTACAGCCAATAGTATGATACCAAACGGTATATAACTTGTATCACTTTAATCTGTAGCTATGCTAAAAAACAGAAAAATTTGGCTGCCCGCTGTCTTGCTTTGCTTGATGGTCGGATTATGGAGTGCGGACCACATTGACGCTCCATTAGTCGGAACCTTGGATGGGGGGAGTTCACTCGCTGACATCACGGACTATTACGCTTTTGAAAGTCCTGAAAACAGCGATAATTACGTATTTGTAGGGAATGTTTATGGCTTGATTGCACCAGACAATACTGCAGATGTTAGCTTCTCTGAAGATTACCTTTATGAAATTAACCTTGATTATGATGGCGATGCGATTGAAGACGCGGTCATTCAGGTGATTTTTCGTGGCGACAAAGCCATATTTATCGGCCCTGTTGCCCCTTCAGCAACTGGCCTTGATTCTGAAATCATGGGTTCTGCTCCTCGTGTAATGGTAGATGTTACCAAAGCAGGAGAAGAAGCCAAAGTGATGGAGGAGAACGGCATTAAAGTTTTTGCCGGACCAAGAGATGATCCATTCTTCATGGATTTCTTCAAGTTTGTAGCTATTGTGAACGGTGCTGGTGGTGCGGAGAACCCTCCAACCAGTTTTGACCGTGATGGCGGAGCGGATACCTTCGCAGGTACAAACGTGATGTCGATGGTTATTGAGCTTCCAAAATCGATGCTCGGTGGGAATGAAACCACCAAATTTACTTCTTGGTTGGAATCTAAATCGAAAAAATAAGATGAAGAAATTTAATATCTACCTCCCCTTGCTCCTATTGTTGGGGGTGTTTGCAATTTCATGTAGCAGCGATGATAACGACAACCCGGCACCAAGCCCAGCACCGCCAGCACTGGCCGCTGATTTTCAGCTTGATGATGAGTACGACGTTCTTGACATGATTAACCTCGATGGATCAAACTCTGCAGGAACTAACCTGACTTACGACTGGACCGTGACCGATTCAGATGGCAATGAGATGACCGTATTGAATGCCAATACAGATATGGCGACTTTCATGCCTGAAATGGCGGGTGACTATACCGTAAGCTTGATGGTCAATGGAACTGAAGGCGATGATACCCTTGAAGAAACCATTACTGTTTTAAGCCCTGTATTCATGACTAAAGATCAGATGGGACGCCCTGCGATTAACACGGTTTTCAACTTCTTTGGTGATGCAGATACAAAAAATGCCTACAATCAGACCTTGCCTTCAGATGGGGCTCAGAATGCAGATGCATTTAAAGGTATTTTCGACGCTTTGCAAACTTATATTGGCTTGGACCCTGCAACTTACACTAACATTTTAGGACTTGACAATGCAACTACAGCAAGTGTTTTGGCCGTTGATGTACTGCAATCGGATAAGTCTTCAGCAACAAGCTATGGCACCTTGAATGGCCGTGGATTAGCAGATGATGTTGTTGATGTTACTTTGATTTTGACTTTCGGTGGACCAGACCTAAATAATATCAATGATACCCAGAAGGGCTTGATCAGTGATTTTGTTAATGCCAACGACAAAGAATTTTCGACTTCTTTCCCATATGTGGCAGCACCGAATTAATTAGGAATTACATAACACATGCTCTGATTCAAGCATCTCGCTTGGATCAGAGCTTTTTATTTTTACCGCAAGCGATAGGCTTGACCTAAATTATGGCAGGGGAAGCCCTGCTTCTACCATAACCAACCCCCATGAAAAAAATATTCTACCTCTTGATATTGATTCCTGCGATGTGGGCTTGTCAGGATGATGCCGATTCCCCAAACATTGCTGAAAATCCCCCCACAGTAACCAATGTAGCCGATTACCAATTTGCTATTGATGCCTCCGCAGAAACCCTGATGAATGAAAGTGTGGCGAAAAATGCATCAGTGAAAAAATTCTGGGAAGAAAAGCGGTCGGAACAGCTGAATAATTTTCTTTACAAACAAAAGCTGGCAGAAACGGCCATTGAACATTATGAACTGACGGGTGATATCGGCCAGTTGGCCATAGCGGACGATTACCTGCAGAAAGCACTTACCTTTGCACCTGCACCAGCCCAGGAACCGCTGTTCCAGCTGCGCAGTAGCAATGCCGTTCAACGCCACGATTTCCAGACGGCTAAAACAAGTGCTGAACAGGCGTTGTCTGTTACCGGAAACCCTTATTCCAGTCGTTTGCTATTGGTAGATGCCATTTTTGAGACGCAAGGCCTGCGCCCTGCCCTTGATGAGTTTGAAAAAATTGAAGAGACACAAGGTATCGGCTACCACATCCGGCTGGCAAGAATTTATGATGCACAAGGCAAGCTGGATCAGGCAATAGAAACTATGGAGCGAATTGTTCCTGCTATTCCTGAAGATCAAAAAGTACTTTTTGTTTGGGCACATTCCAATTTGGGAGATTTCTACGGACATAATAATGAGCTGGAAAAAAGCTACGAGCAATATTTAATGGCACTCAAAGTTTCCCCCCTTTCTTTTCATGCGCTTAAGGGCATCGCGTGGATCAACTTTTCGGGAGAAAGAAATGCAGATAAAGCTGAAGCCATAGCCGATCACCTGCTGAAAGTCCGCTCGGAAGATCCCGGGATGTTACTGATGAAAGCCGATTTGGCAGAATACCGAGGCGACAGCCAGAGTGCAGAAAGCTTTATGCAACAGTTCGCTGACCTGGTAAGTCAGGAAAAATACGGCGATACCTATAACCATGATTTGGTGAAGTATTGGCTCAGTAAGCCCAATACGCAGGCTAAAGCTTTGCAGTTAGCGGAGCATGAGCGTTCATTGCGGGATTTACCAGACGTGGAGGCGCTTTTAGCCTATGCGCAGTATATCAACGGACAAAATGATACTGCCAAAAAGACGGCACTTGACCTTTTGGATGAGGATGGTTTGCCACCAGACAGCCAGTTTTTAGTCGCTAAAATTCTGCTGAATACGGGTGAGGAAGGTGAAGGCCGGGCCTTACTGAAAGAACTTCAGGGCGCTGTTTATGAATTGGGTCCCAATGCTGAAAAAGAAATCAACCAATTGTTGGGGGAATAATAAAAAAAGAGACGTTCCGAAGAACGTCTCTTTTTTTATGGATACCATGGAATGGATTCCATACCTTTTTTGAAAAAGCCTTTCAGGGTGTATGTACCGAAAGTACACTTTAGCCTCGGGTTTTAAAACGTAGAAAATAAAATATAAGGCTACATTTTTACTTCGCCAGCCACTCCACCATCTTCTCCGCCACAGCCTCCGCCGAAGCAGGGTTCTGCCCCGTGATCACTCGCTGATCTGCCACTGAGAACTCTTCCCATTTATTTCCATGCTCAAAAATACCTCCTTTGGCCTTCAGCTGATCTTCCAATAGGAAGGGAACAATTTTGTCCAGCTTCACCGCTTTTTCTTCCGCATTGGTAAAGCCGTTCACCTTCTTTCCGTCAATCAGTGCCTTGCCATTGGAGAGTGTAACAGGTAGCAATCCGGCAGGTCCATGACAAACGGCCCCTACGACACCCCCATTTTCATAAATTTGCTGCGCCACATTCGCTAAAGGTTCGCTCTTGGGAAAGTCCCACATTGTTCCATGTCCCCCGGCATAGTAGATCGCCCGATAGCCTTTCGGTTTAATGTCCTGAGCGGCAAAGCTGTTGTTGATTTTTTGTTGCGCCTGATCATCTTTGAGAAAGCGGGCATTTTGCACATCGGTGGTATCGACCCCATCCATATAGCTTTTGCCTCCTTTTGGACTGACAAATTCGACCTCATAGCCGGCTGCCTTAAAGGTGTAGTAGGCATGGCTCACCTCAGAGAGATAATAGCCCGTTTTTTTAGCGTCTTCTGAAGTGCCCAATTTCTGATGACTCGTAATGGCCAGCAGTATTTTACCTTTTGATTTTGGAAGGGTCGGTTTTTGGTTCAGCTTATAAATTGCATAAGTTTGTTGCTCTTCCTGCCCGTAGTTGATTTCCGAAGTGGTGAAGTACATATTCCCCTTACTGTCTTTGGCAAAAGTGTCAGCCCATCGGATTCGGCGATCTTTAATCCACCGGAAATAATAGCCTTCCTTATAAATGGCAATGGCTTCGTTTTCAAGGTCACCCAGGTATAAGTTTCCCTCCTGATCGAACATCATGCCATCGGGGGCATTAATTGAAGCTATTCGCTCCACATGCTCCACATAGTTTTCATTATTATAGGCAGGATGGTCGAGCACTTCTGTCGAAATCCGATAGAGGCTATGCCCTGAAAGTGCCGCGTAATAGAGGTGCTTTTTGTCAGGGCTCAGGGCGATGCCATCCGCATGAATATTGCGTTTCCACAAGCCATTTTTCAGCTTCAGGTAGCCGGTCTCCGCATGTGTGGAAGGGTGGTTGGCCAATATTTTTCTTGAAACACCTGTATTGAGATCCAAAATAATCAAACCACCTGCACCGGAATCGGTAATGTAGATCATGTCATTTTTATGATTGATACGCAGGTCGTTGAAATAGGAGTTCTGACTGTAAACGCTTGAGTCGAAATAAATGGTTTTTACGTATTCGTCATGGTCGCCATGCAAATGGAAAAGGTGAATTCTTGGCCCTTTGTTATCGACGCCTGTAAACTTGGGGTTGGCAGGGTCAAGTACCCACAAAAAGCCCGCCTCATCCGCCACTACCGACTGTACAGCAATAAAATGGGGTTCGTCTTTTTTGGTGTTTTGATAGTCGTTCCACTTTTTATTGGGAAACGGAACAACTTTCCCATCCACAATTTCTCCTACTGAAATCGGGACATTATCTGACCATCGGGGAAAATTGACAAACATTCGTCCTTCGGGGCTGATAGTAATTCCTGTCCATTGATTTTTGGAGCTTGCCACGAGGGTCAGCGGGTCATCTGTGGAAGCAGAAGGAGCGTCTTTATTTTCCTGTTTGTCAGCGCAAGCACTGAAAGTAAACAATAAGGCCAGCAAATAGAAGTGGAGAACTTTCATGTTTGAATAGATAAGTAGGATAATGGTATCTCACTAAAATAATCAAAATTTATGATTATTCTGTTTTTATGCGCTTGCATTCAAACGGTATCATAGTCTTTTTCTATTTTATGTTGCTGTAAATGAGGTTTTTTGAGCGTAGGCTGAACGATTGTGCTGCGGAGTATGAAAGTGTATTTCAAAGATTTTTAAATGACAGTACCATCATTTCTACCCCCCGTTCATTTTGAAGAAGTGTTGGCTGAAGTGGCTGGTGAACGGCAGACTTGACGGCTTCGTTCACCAGCCATTTTTAACCAGTTGATTTTTCAGCAGGGGGAACTTTTTCCGGAACTTAAATCAGTTCAGCAGGGATTTTTTCCAATTTGTCCTCTGGTAGTTCGGGGCTTCTTCTTCGCCACCATGAGGCCAGAGAGGAGCCTGTTACATTCATCATAGACCCGAAAATAGCGGCTGCAAGGCCCAAGGTTGCTGTTTTTCCAAGCTCTACGGCAATGCCTGAGGCCAGGCCTCCATTTTGCATCCCCACTTCAAGTGCAATGGTGCGGCAATCCTGTTCTTTCAGTCGGAAAAGCCTACTCAGGCCGTAGCCAAGGGTGTACCCCATACAATTGTGGAGCAGACACGCGAGTATTAGGATTTGCCCCACCTGCAGAAGGCTGTCCCGTCCAGCAGCCGTGATGATGGTGATGATTAAACCGATACCTGCCATGGAGATAAAAGAAAGGATTTTTTCAAGGTCAATGGCCTGATGGTTTTGTTGATAATAGCGCAGGGCGGTGGCCAGCGCAATAGGCAGACCAGCAAACAAAGCCATATCGGTACCGAAATTAATCATCAGGGTGTTGGTTTCCATTGGAGCTGTCAGGAAGCTGATCACGTTTTTGAGCAGGATAATACCACTCAGTACAAGAAGCTGTAATTGGTCGTTTTGCTTCATCCTGATGCGGTGCATAAACATATTGAAAATCAGACCTGCGCATATTGGCAGAATCACCATACTGAAAATCCCGATCATCATGCCCCAGAAATCAATGGCGACCATGTGGCCCACCAGTAATTTCATCAGCAGGGGTGTCATGAAAGGTGCCAAAAGGGTGGCACAGGCCGTAATGGTTACCGATAACGCTAAATTGGCCTTGGCGATAAACGACATCACATTGGAGGCCATACCGCTTGGCGAAGAACCGATCAGGATAATTCCTGCGGCTATTTCAGCAGGGAAATTGAAGATATAAATGATGATAAAACCAACGATGGGCATGATGGTAAACTGGCAGCACAGGCCGATCAGTACGCCCTTGGGCATCTTGATGACCCCAGCAAAATCATTTAGGCTCATTTGCGATCCCATGCCAAACATGATGATTTGTAACAGGGGGACGATGAGGTTTTTCATCTGAAATGAACCTACCTGGACAAAGGGGGCAGGGAAATACAAAGAGACTGCTACGGCGGTCAGGATCATTAAAGAATAGGAAAAACCACTGAATTTCTCCGTACCTTTTGCTGTGATGGCCATCGCCAGCAAGGCGGTAATCAGGCAGGGCCCTTCCCAAGTGGTGATGTCCGTGAGTTGGAAATAAAGGAATAGCAAAAAGGCGACAACCGAAATGAGGCCTGTAACTTTGTACTTGGTTTGCATTGTTAAAAATTTTATTGACTGAAAAATGATCGTTACGGATGGAGTCAATCAATGCGCAAAAATTACTGATTGATGCGGCAGGTAATCGGGCTTGATCAATAAAATAAATTTAAGAATTGACTTTATAAAATCCTAAGATTGGTTAACCAAATAAAGCGCAAAAAAAAACAGCCATCACTTTACAGTAAAAGTGATGGCTGTTTGGTATCAATAAAAACGGAACGCAATTACACTTTGTGCTGTTGGCGTTGCAGTTTTGTTCTGTAAGCATTAAATATTCGAGCTTTGGAAACGAAGCCTAAATATTGGTTATCATTCTCTTTGTCGATCACAGGCAAGTTCCAGTCGCCTGTACGCTGAAATTTAGTCATAACGTTACGCATATGTTCCGTAGGATCCACCTCGGCATGAGGCTTGTGCATGATCGTTTTAATGACCACCTCTTTGCGCTTGGTTTCATCGAACATCAGTTCACGGATATCATCAAGTGTAACAATCCCTCTCAGGTGCCCTTCCTCATTCACCACAGGGAAGATATTTCGCTTCGACTCTTTGATCAGCGGAATCATTTCTTCAATGGTCGCCGTTGGCAAAACCTTCAGCAGATCGGTCTCAATGAGTTTCGAGATATTCAGTGAATTCAGTACCTGACCATCGCGGTCGTCTTGGAAAATCTGTCCTCTTTCAATCAATTTTTTGGTATAAATAGAGTGTTTTTCAAAGAGCATACTGACAAAGAAACTCATGGCGGAAACGATCATCAGCGGTACCATCAGGGCATAACCACCCGTAATTTCTGCGATCAGGAAGATCCCCATCAGTGGAGCATGCAGGACACCACTCATGACCCCAGCCATACCTACCAGGCTAAAGTTGATGGGCGAACAAAGGGTATAACCCGCAATCAGGTTAATAACCGTAGCGAACAAAAATCCAGCAATACCGCCTAAGAAGAGCGAAGGAGCAAAGATACCCCCACAGCCTCCAGAACCGATCGTCAGGGAGGTCGCGAATGGTTTCAGTAGCAAAATACCGGCAAGCATGGCAATCAGGACGTAAGGCCCTTGCCCTGAATTATGGAAGAAGAAGCCTGCAAAGTGGAATACCTCATGGCCTTGTCCATTCAGAAGTGCTTTGATGGTTTCATAACCTTCACCGTAAATGGAAGGGAACAAAACGATAATGAAGGCCAGGGCCAAACCACCAGCCAGTGCGCGCAGTGCGTAATGTTTAATGTTGTGAAGGCGTGGCTCCACGAAGTAAGAAACGCGAGTGAAATAAACAGAAATCAGTGCACAGAAGGCGCCAAGACCAATAAACCAAACGGCATCGCTGGCACTGAAAGCATCAATATGTTTAAAGGAGAACATGATCTCATGGCTTCCCAAAGCAAGGCTTGTCAGGGTTCCTACGGAAGAAGCGATGAGTAGCGGAATGAAAGCAGATACGGAGATATCTGAAAGAATGACCTCAATGGCGAAAATTACCCCCGCAATAGGCGAGTTAAAGATTGCGGCAATGGCGGCGGCGGAACCACAACCAATCATCAGTGAGCGGCGGTTGTAATCCAGGTGCATCATCGATGCGAGGTTGGAACCAATGGCAGAGCCTGTTACTACAATTGGGGCCTCCAGTCCTACTGAACCCCCAAAACCTACAGTAATGGCAGAAAGCATCATGCGTGACCATGTTTTGCCTCGTGCCATGACGGCTGATTTCTGGGAAATATTGAACAGGATGTCGGAGATTCCGTGCCCTACCCTTTCCTTCATGATGTAACGGGAAATAATTACCGTCAGCAAAATACCAATGATGGGGTACAGAATGTAGTAAGGAGTTTCATAAAGCTCTGTGTGGCTCCCCTGGAGCAAATGTTGCAAGGCGTGTACCGTCTCTTTCAGCAGTACAGCGGATACCCCCGCTAAAATCCCAACAACACCACTGAGCAAAATGGTGAAGTGTTGATTACTGATATGCTTTACCCTCCAGAAGAGGAATTTTCGTAGCATTTTCTTCATATTGTTCTCAAGTCATTTCGTTCCCCGTATGGGAACGGTATCTAAGCATATTAATTGACGCAAATATAACTAAAGCATTAGACCTTAATGGTTTTTCGCCCTATAAATACCTGCGGTAATAGTGAAATATTTCTTCCAAATCTATGCCAAGAACCACAAATTAGTAATCACTTATAATTGATTGATGTTTTTATTAACTTAGTCTTTAGGATATTGTCTTTTTAATTAAGGAGTATTTAATTTTTTTTAATCCTATGGAAAATTCGCTGTGTAAATTATTAGGGATAAAGCTGCCGATTATTCAGGCAGGAATGGTTTGGGTTAGTGGCTGGAGGCTGGCAGCAACGGTCTCAAACAGTGGTGGTTTGGGGGTGATTGGTGCCGGATCGATGCATCCTGAAATGTTGCTTGATCATATCCGGTCGTTTCGGGCAGCAAGCCAAGCAACATTTGCGGTGAATGTACCGCTGATGTACCCGGAAATTGACAGGATTATGGAAATTCTCATTAAAGAAAAAGTGCCGGTTGTAATTACTTCCGCAGGAAATCCCAAATTATGGACGGAGAAGCTGAAGAAGTCTGGGGCGAAGGTACTCCATGTGGTATCGAGTGTAAAATTTGCACTAAAGGCAGAACAGGCAGGTGCTGATGCGATTATCGCCGAAGGCTTTGAAGCCGGTGGGCACAATGGGCGTGAAGAAACCACAACTTTCTGCCTGATCCCTGAGGTTGCCAAAGCGGTGAAGGTGCCAGTGGTTGCGGCAGGAGGGGTAGGTTCCGGAAAGTCGATATTGGCAGCAATGGCACTTGGAGCAAGTGGTGTGCAGGTCGGGACGTTGTTTGCAGTGGCGGAGGAATCTTCGGCACATCAAAATTACAAGCAACAATTGGTGGAGGCCACTGAAGGGGCTACGGTGCTGACACTGAAAAGTGTGAGCCCGACAAGAATGCTTAAGAATGCTTTTTACCAATCGGTGAAGCAGATGGAAGAGGCCGGCGCATCAGGCGAAGTTATCCGTGAGCATTTAGGTCGAGGACGAGCCAAGAAAGGGATTTTTGAAGGAGATTTGACGGAAGGAGAGTTGGAAATTGGGCAGATTGTTTCATCGGTTGATCAAATCCGTCCGGCTAAAGAAATACTGGAGCAGTTGTGGGAAGAGTTTTTGGCAGAGCGGAAGCTGCTCGTGGAGGCGCTTGCTGATGAGCAATTGTAGATATTCAGAATTGCCCAGTGAGCTAAGCGGGGCTACAAAAACGTATTACCCTACTGTAAATTCAGATTACTGGAATTGATGTTGAATTATTTATCACTTCTACAACACGCCGAATTTTAAGTTTTAAACACGCTTTAAGGGGAGTACAAATTAAAGGGGCAGCGATGCGATTCATTGTTTGTAGGGCATTTCACGTTCACGCTTTTTTATGCGCAAGGTGAAACGCCTTTCAAAATTCATGGCAGTCCTATCCGTGGCTAAAATATGACCATTGGCATATCAAGTACTCCATTATTCGTTCTGCGGCATAAAGATCTTAAAGTCCACCCGACGGTTTTTTTGTCGGCCTTCTTCGGTGCTGTTATCATAGGTTGGGTTTTCTTCCCCATAGCCAATCACGGAAATCTGCTCGTCCCTTACCCCGATTTCAATCATCAGTCGCTCAATTTGCCGTACACGTTTCATGGAAAGCTGAAGGTTGTCTTCTTCTTTACCGATACTGTCGGTGTAGCCTTCCACCAATACAATTGCTCCTCGCAAAGCATACTCCACGGCAATCAGGAAGGGATCAAAATTGACATAGGCAAATTCATCCTGACCTGTAATAAAGTAGAGGGATTCCACCATTTCATCAGGAGAGCCTCCGGACTTTTCTCTTTTATCGATCATTTCCCGAATACGTGCATGATCAGGGTTGATAGGCTCGGGGAGAATTCTGTCCGAAACTTTTGCCAACTCAGGCTGATGTTTCAACTCGGTTGGTGGTACACTCATTTGAGGTACCGGAGGGGTGGTGACCACTCGGCTTTTTGGAGCTTCCGTAGGTGTTGAAACCACGACCACCTTATAGTCCTTTTTAGTGGCCTTTACTTTTTTGCGCCTTGCGCTGTATTTTACACGCTTCTTTTTCCGCCCTTTCTTACATTCCCTTTTGGGCTTGTGGTAGCGGGTTTTGTGACGAATACTGAATTGGTTAAAGCTCTGCGCTTTGCATTCTTCGGCGCATGAAAGCGACAAAATAGCTATAAGGAGATAAAATATGAATCTCAAAGCAGATTGGTTTATGTTGGAAATAGGTTCAATCTTGGGGCATTATTGAACGCCAATAAGATGCAATATAATTATTATTCATAATTATTCCGCTTAATGTGGTTATTATGAAGGTTATACTACTGGGGCACTTTTTGGTTTGAAGGCTTCAAATAGCTGACCAATAGGGCAAATATGTGATTGGTGATGAGAGGGTGGCGAATAGCGATGATCATTGCCCGCTGCAACGGTGGACTTGCAGAATGGAAGTGCCAATGAAAAGGGCGCTTGTTGATAGGCAATGAAAGCGAATCAGTCTGATGTGGTAATATAACGGTCGGGCGGCAACATAAAAAAAAGCACTTTGTACGATTGACCGCTCAAAGTGCTTTTATTGCAGGTGAAACTGTCACCTTTTAATGATTTATTACATCAAATATTAAGACTATCGGGTGTACAAACACCAGTAACTTTTTCGTGTAAATCAATGCGAGGTTCATCGTAGTGAACCTGGTTCAGGCGCTTGACCATCTCATCGCGTACGATATTGTAAGCCTCGCGCTGATCGTCAGCAATGGGCTTTGCCGCTGGAATTTTTTGACGGCGAGGGTCCACCTGTTTTCCATTTTTCCAGAATCGGAAACAACAATGTGGGCCAGTCGCCAGGCCGGTCATGCCGACATAGCCAATCACCTGCCCTTGTTTTACATGAACACCTGGACGAATCCCTTTGGCAATTTTAGACATGTGCAGGTATTGGGTGGTATAGGTGGCGTTATGCCTTACCTTAACGTAATTTCCGTTGAATCGCTTGTAGCGGGCATCCGTAATTACCCCATCTCCTACCGACATAATCGGTGTACCTGTTGGGGCGGCGTAGTCGGTGCCGAGGTGTGCTTTCCAGCGTTTTTGTACCGGGTGAAAACGACGTCGGCTGAAGCTTGAGCTTATTCTGCTGTATTTCAATGGCGCCTTCAGGAATGCCTTGCGCATGGAATTTCCTTCCTCATCATAGTAAGAGTCCTGCGTTCCACTTTGGTAATAAATTCCCCAGTAATCGTTGCCTGCATGGTGGAAGTAAGCCCCTTCAATACGGTCAATTCCGACACTTTTTCCGTCTACCTGTTTTTCTTTGTAGATGACTTTAAAACGATCGCCTTTTTGCACATGGAAGAAATCCACCTGCCAGGCATAAAGATCTGAAAGTTCATTGGCCAGCACGGGCGTTGCGCCTTCCTCGATCATGGTCTGATATAAAGAGCTGGTAATTTTTCCGGCAATTGCTTTTTCAACAATTTCTACCGGCCGTTGACCTTTGCGTACATAAACAGAATCTTTGAAGTTGAAGATTACAAAATTGACAGGATCAATTTCATAGATCATCTGCTCGGCAGTTTGAGCGGAATCCTGTGCGCAAATCAGGGTGTATTGATGTTCATAATTGATTCTTCTGACATCATATACTTTTTTACTTTTTTGAGCGACTTCGTTGATTTTTGAATAAGGAACATTATAAGGTTCCAGCAATTTGCTCAGCGGCTCGTTTCGCCTTATTCTATCCTGAATAATTACTTTATCATCCACGGGCACACAGCCATAAAGCATTTGCGGACTTTCTACGGTAACCTTTTTGACCGCTGCGGTATCTATGGGGAGATCCTGGCTATTGGTGCTGAACTGTTGCTGGTGCTGAAGGTGATTTAATAAATAGTATGAACCTGAAGAAATGAGTAACAAGAATAAAAGCCACCCGAACCATTTTTTTTTCATAAGACTGTATATGCGCTCACTGGTTTATCGACATTGGAGTGTGGTGAGATAAACCAGTTTTAATTTCAATTATAATTTACAAAGTTAGGCTTTATAATTTTGAATAGGTCTTTTTAACAAATGTTAACAAAGTGATATTGACCTATAAAAAAAGGAGTAAGATCGCCCTACTCCTTCAAAGATAATATTTTTGATGCTGATAATCAGGCTTATACCTGATTCTTTAAGCGTTTTTCAGAAAATGTACTGATACCCAATTATTTTCTTTGATATAGTCAATTTTCGTCAGACCGTGTTTTTTTGCTTCTTCCTCAATCACGGGAATGTCTTCTTCATAGAAACCACTCAGCAGTAGATGCCCACCGCTTTTCAGGTTTTGGCTATAATCGCCCATTTCATGAACTAAAATGTTACGGTTAATATTGGCGATAAGAATATCGAAAGGAGTTGAAAAATTCATCTCTGCAATGGTTCCCTGATAAACCGGAAAACCTTCCATATCATTCAATGAGTAGTTCTCTTTGGAGTTTTCCACACACCACTCATCAATATCATAAGCTTCTACCACATCGGCACCAAGTTGCTTGGCCATAATGGCCAGAATACCTGTTCCTGTTCCGGCATCCAGAACGCTTTTATTCTTATGGTCAATCTTGAGCATGTTTTGGATCATCAGGCGGGTGGTCTGATGGTGTCCTGTACCGAAAGACATCTTTGGCGTGATGGTAATATCGTAAGGGAATTGCTTTGGCAATTCATGGAAGTGTGCATGAATAGCTACCTGATCACCAATAAAAATCGGTTCATAGTTTTTCTCCCATTCCTCGTTCCAGTTTTGCTTTTCGATTTCAACAAGCTCATAGCTCAGGGGCGTCATTGCTGTATAGCGATCCATGACCTCCTCCGTTGCTGCCTTGTCAAAGGCGCTCACCTCTGCCCAGCCGTCGAAACCTTCGGCATTGTCCATAAATGAACTGAACCCGGCGGCCTCTGCCAATTCAGCCTGGAGAATCTCCCCAAACTCAGGAGTGCTCTTTACTTTTATTTCTATGAATTCCATAACTAATATTTCCGATGACGGTAATGCTAACCTGTTTCGGGGCAAGGATGTTCCGCCCCATAAAAACAGATGCGCAATTTAAGGCAATTAATTGAGTCTGCGGGGGCGGGGGCAAATTTTTTCTATCGGCGGTTGCAGCCGGCAAAGCTTTCGGTATCGGTAAAATAGACGGTAAAGTGCGCCAGTGAACGATCTTCAACAAAGGCGACCGTGAAGTTGGACTGTTCGATATTATCGACAAAGTGCCACAGGCCGGGCTTTGTGCAGTATAGCCAGTTGTCTTCTTCGTAAACAACCACATCGGCGCTGCTTTCATACTCTTCCTCATACACCAGGAATTGGGCAAACTTGGGGTTTTTGACTTCATAGACTTTGCCAAAAAGCTCGCATGGAGAGGCGTATTGTGCTTGTGCCGTGGAGGCTAAGCCTGCCCAGCATATCAGGAAGAAAAAAAATAGGACGAACTTTTTCATGGTGATTTTTGCCTTGCCCTGGCCGTATGGTGTGGCCCTGGCATAGGGAACATTTTTTTGGGTTGGTGAATTGATCTTTGAAAGATAAGGCCTTAGTGGCATGGAAAAAAATTGCCCTCTGATTTTTGAGCCAAAAAAAACACAGCCCGTTGCCAGACTGTGTTCTTATCTATTTTTTTCTTGATCAGAAAAGCTTTGCTTAGAAAGCTTTAACGATGTCGATGAAGTCACGAGATGCCAAAGATGCACCACCGATCAAACCACCATCTACATCAGCACCAGCGAAGATTTCGTTAGCGTTTGATGGCTTACAAGATCCACCATAAAGGATTGATACAGAATCAGCAACTTCCTGACCGTATTTAGCAGCGATGTGCTTACGGATTTCAGCGTGCATTAATTGTGCTTGTTCAGCAGAAGCTGTACGGCCAGTACCGATCGCCCAGATTGGTTCGTAAGCGATGATGAAACCAGTCATTACTTCAGCAGACAAGTGGAACAATGAAGCAGTCAATTGGTCGCAAACAAATTTGTAAGCAACGTCATCACCTTGCTCACGAGTTTCCAAAGCTTCTCCACAACAGAAGATAGGCTTTAGGCCTGCAGCCAAAGCGATGTCTGTTTTAGCAGCCAACAATTCGTTAGACTCATTGTGGTACTCACGACGCTCAGAGTGACCCAAGATTACGTACTCAGCACCTACAGAGTTGATTTGAGATACAGAGATCTCACCAGTGTAAGCACCTGACTCATGTGAGCTACAGTCCTGAGCAGCAACAGCTACGTTTGCTGAATCTTTCACCAATTTACCTACGGCATCCAAGTGGATCGCAGGCGTACCCATGATTACGGTTACATCAGATGGTGCTTCATCAGCGGCCATGTTTACTACTTCAGACGCTAAAACTTTACCTTCTTCCAAGGTTTTGTTCATCTTCCAGTTACCTGCAACAATTTTCTTTCTCATGATCGGTTATATCAATAATGAATGTAAGTTTCTATTTTCGACAAATATAGGAGAATCCCAAAGGTAAACTTATGATCTATGTGGTATTTTCTTATTGCTTTTAAGGGATATGTGAAATCATGTGCGTAAAATTGAGGAATTACCTCCGATCTTTAGGATCTAACAATTACTTTGCGGTTAAAATTTCCTTTTATAATGAACAAGTTTCGCATAATTTCTCTGACTTTCCTGGTGATTTGCAGCTGGGCCACCACTGCCATCGGGCAGACTGTTGACCGAGGGCAGTGGCTCGACCGCCGTTTTGTCATCCGTCAGATTTCCCTCAATAATCAGCCCCTGACACCAATGAATGGGCAGTTGATTGTGAAGAAGGATGAGATGATGATCAAGTTTGAAGGGAGCAGGTCGGTGGTTTTTATCATTGAAACACGACAGGTACCAGGAAAGCGACAGCAATTTTTCTTTACAGGAATAGACAATCAGGGCAGGAATTATTCTGCCAAAATGGAAAATAAAATTTACCCTGACCTGCAAGGGCATTACGTTGCACTGAATATGGATATTCGTAAAGGCGGGCATATGCACCTGATTCTGGAGGATAATTTGCTGAAAAAACAGGCCCCCTCGGATTCCCTGAAAATCACGTTGCCTAAAAAGAAATTTACAGAATAAATAAAGACAACCACGACATGAACCATTTGCTTAGAATTTTCAGCCTGCTATTGATCGCAATGCTGTGGGGAGCGAGCCCTGCGCACTGCCAGGACGATGATATTGAGAACCTCAATGCGGCAACAGGCCTCCGTTTTCTGGATTTCGGGAACAAATTACCCGATGATGCCCTTTCGAGCCGATCGATTGTGCTGGTATCGATGCCCACCAAGGCTGATGGTACCACGGGCCGTACAGGCTGGGAGGCTTTTGCTACCCAGGCACATAAAGGCTTGAAAAAAGCACATATTGATGCTGTAGCCTACTATTACTATGATGATGTAATGGCCAATACGGATGTTACCGCAGCATTTGTAAAGGAATGGCGTGCCCGCCGGATCTCCAATATTGTGTTTTTATCCAAAGTAGAGCTGAAGATTCGCAAAAAGCCTTCGCTGAGAAATGTTGTGGTGATCACCTCTTTCAATGGTAAAAGCTCGCTGACTAAAACGGGGCAACTGGCCTGGATGGATCAGAACAAAGACCTGAACAATGTGATGAAGAAGCTTTACAAGACCAGTCAGCGGGACGATCAGCCGGTGGAGAATAACCTGATTATCGATCAGCCGGAAATTTTTCGGTCAACGGATTTGTTCGGCAAAGGCAAACGCTATACTTCTTTCAGCATTAACCTGAAAACGGATAAAGTGGGGGTGGTGAAATTTCGGAAAATCAATATTCCGAATGATATCCCCGGAGGGATGATCAACAAAAACTTAATGAAGCAGGCCAAAAAGATGAATGCGGAAATTGACCGCGCCAATGATCAGCTGGCCGAGATGATGAAGCAGTACCCCTTCAAATATGAAATGCTGGACTATAATCCTTCCAAATTCAAAGAACTAAGAAAGCAGGGCATTCAGGTGATTTTGATCCCTATGAATACCTCTGGTAAAGCCATTCAGGAATTTTTGAGGTATGAGGTGGATCCGAACGAAACGGATATTATTACGGTGAAACAAAAGCCTAATGGGGCTATTTTCCGTTCTATTCCAGCCAATGCACCCGTGTATAAATGGTACATGAGATCGACGATTAACGGGGCAATCTACCTTGGCGATAAATGGGATGCGGACGAAACCTGGCAGGAAGCATTAACCAATCACCTCAACAATCTGAGGAGCGAATACAAAATGTAATTGATGGCAGCTGCCGTGAAACTTTGTGAAACACCTGTTGGTCATTTTCAAAACATTGATTTTGTGATGATTGACAGGTGTTTTTTATGGGACACAGTATTCACTGGCTTTTGTGGAACACCGTGAAACAAAGAGGCGAGTCCCAATATAGGGTACTCAGCCCGAATAACTGAGGACCGAGACAGCTCCCTTATTGCTCTCCGTTTTATTTTAAAATTCCCGTGAAACACTGTGAAACAAAAAGGGTAAAGAGGTAACTGATTGATTATAGTTGTTTTAATGCATAGCGCAGGAGTTGTGAAACACTGTGGAACAATATTTGGGATTCTTCTCAACGGCTTTCTGTGGTGGAAGGAATGTAAAAGGCACTGTTTTTCCTATTCACAATCCCCTCGGCCATTCCCTGAAATATAAAAGCATGGAACGGAAATACCGCCCACCAGTAGGCGCGCCCACTCACACCAACAGGTCGGAAAGTTGCATTTTGCACCAATACGTAGGGTTTGTCGGGGTCGTCATTTTTTTCAATTTTAAATTCCAGCCAAGCCTCGCCGGGTAATTTCATTTCAGCATACAACAACAAGCGCCCCGCTTCCCGATCGGCGACCAGCACCCGCCAGAAGTCCAGGGCATCACCGGCAATCAGTTGATTTGGGCTGCGCCGGCCTCTTCGGAGCCCTACCCCCCCAGCCACCTTATCCAAAAATCCACGCAGTCGCCACAGCGAATCCCACTTGTACCAGCCGCGGTCTCCCCCGATGCTCCAGATGTTATCAATAACTTCTTCTTTGGATCGTCCGAAGGCTACCTTGCGAACATCCCGGAAGCAACCATTTTTAGGGATTTTAATATACTTTTTACTGTCCGTATGAAAGTTGCTTTCAGAATAAGCATCCTTCCAGCTGCTGATCACCTCATTTTGTTCAATTTTACTGAAAGCCAGTTCCAGGGCTTCCTGATAGGTGAGTAAGTCCTGTGGAATCAGTTCCCGAATACCTTTTTTCTGAACCACAACCTCATTTTTCATGCTGTCCACTAAGCTTCGGGCCAAAGCAAAAGAGGTGGTTGTAACAAAATATAACCACCATGATGACAACCGCGGGGATACAAAGGGAACAGTGATGATGTGGCGTGTCAGGTTTCGCACCTCTGCATACTTGAGCAGCATTTCTTTATAGGTCAGCACTTCCGGCCCACCAATGTCATACACTTGCTGATAGGACTCTTCGTGGTCAATCACTTTCGCCAGATAATGAATCACATTTCTGACACCGATAGGCTGGCATTTGGTTTTTAGCCATTTTGGGGTGATCATCATCGGGAGCTTTTCCACCAGGTCACGGATAATCTCAAAAGAAGCCCCACCAGAACCGATAATAATGGCCGCGCGCAAAACAGTGGCCGGAATTCTGCAAGCTAAAAACACCTTCTCCACGGCCAGTCGAGAAGCCAAATGCTTGGAAAGGTCGTCGTCATTCACAATTCCACTCAGGTAAACAATCTGTCGGCATTGGGTAGGGTTTAAAATCTGCACACAGGCTTCGGCGGCTTTTTGCTCTAAATCCTTGAAGTCAGAATAACTCTGGCCCATCGAATGCACCAGGTAGTAGCAAAGTTCAATATCTTCCGGCAGTTTAAAATCATCGCCCATTTTCAGCAAATCTCCCTCGATCAGGGCGACCTTTCCCTCCCACTCTTCTTCAAGTTCAATTCGGCCTTTATCCCGCACCAGGCAGTACACAAAATGTCCTTCGCGAATCAGTACGGGCAATAATCGGCGGCCGATATACCCATTGGCTCCTGTCAAAAATATCTTCATAGTCTATTTGAAATGATTTGGGAAAGAAAAATGTTCTAAGGGAGGAAGCCCCGTTGGCAGGAAGAACGATTTTATTGTAGGGTGATGCCATAAAAGTTGATGTTTTAATATTCGGAAAGCAGGGTTTTTCGTTTAAAAGGTTATATCAACCATAACCCCCAAAACGATGAACGCAAACCCTATTTTTTCCCCCTCAGATTATGCGTCTGCACAAAGCTTGCGGGTTTTGATGCTTGGCAACAACCCCATTGAACTTGGGCGACTTTACGATTTACTGCAGGCAAGCAAGGAGCAGGAGTACCAGCTTGAGGTCAGTTTTAATGAGCATGACGCCCTGCGAAAAGCGACCAATTTTAAGCCTGACTGTATTGTGCTTGATGATAATCTGGACAAAGAGCAGATTCAGCATTTTTCGGAAATGTTGCAGCAGGACCAGTACTTGCGCCATGTGCCTATTACATTGGTGAAGAACAGTAACCGGTGGTCGGTGGTTGCCAAGGGCATTCATGAATATGTTCTCAAAAATATGCTCAGTACCAAAACCCTTTCGCGGGCAGTATTGAATGCCGTGCGGTACGGGAAGGTGTTTCGTAAATGGCTAAAATCCTGATCATTCAGCATTTATTATCTGAACAGATGACAAAAGGAGAAAAGGGCGTGTAGTCTTTTTCTCCTTTTTTTGTAATTTTGTGCTTCTTCAGCGTGAGGGAATCTTCACGCTTATTTTTTTAGAGAAGGGACAGGATAATATGAGCGAGCTACCATCAAACTTAATGGAACAAACCCAATGCTACCACTGTGGAGGCCCCTGCGAAGAGGAACATTTACGTTTTGATCAGAGGGATTTTTGTTGCCACGGCTGCCAGACGGTCTATGATATCCTGAAGGAAAATGACCTCGGGGATTATTATAACTTGGAGCAAAACCCGGGCATCAATCTAAAGCCACAGGATTTTGAAGACCAATATGCGTTCCTTGACCATGATGAAATTCAGGAAAAGCTGCTTGACTTCACCGATGGAAAGATGAGCCGTGTACGTTTATTGTTACCGGCAATTCATTGTTCGTCGTGTATCTGGTTGCTCGAGAATCTTTACAAGCTGAAAGGGGGGATTCGCCAGTCGCGGGTTAATTTCGGGAAGAAACAGCTGATGGTGGAATTCAGTAATGAAGCGCTGAGTTTACGGCAGCTGGTAGAAACACTGGTTTCTATTGGTTACGAACCTCATATTTCTCTGGAAGAAAACGATCAGCAGAAAAAAAGTTCCCCAGACCGCACCCTCTTCCTGAAAATTGGCGTGGCCGCTTTTTGCTTTGGCAATATCATGCTGCTGAGCTTCCCCGAATATTTTGGTTTTGATGGCGGATGGGATGATGAGTATCGCCGATTTTTCTCTTGGCTGAATGTATTTCTTTCCCTGCCGATCATTGGTTTTTGCAGTACAGATTATTTCAAAAGTGCCTATCAAGGGCTCAAACACCGACATATTAATATTGATGTGCCGATTGCTATCGGGATTGTTACGCTGTTCGTGCGTTCGGTCTTGGAGGTTGGTTTCGATTGGGGATCGGGTTATTTTGATTCGCTCGGGGGCTTGCTGTTTTTCCTTTTGACGGGAAAATGGTTTCAGTCCAAATCCTACGAGTCACTTTCTTTTGATCGGGATTACAAATCGTATTTTCCTTTGGCGATTAACCGAAAAGAGGACGAGCAAATGAAGCCCGTTCCCGTGGCGAATTTGCAGGTGGGCGATCAGATCATGGTCCGGAATCATGAGATTATTCCTGCCGACAGCGTCTTGACTTCCGTGGAGGCCAATATTGATTACAGCTTTGTTACGGGGGAATCGGAACCCGTGCGGAAAGTGCAGGGAGAAAAGATTTTTGCCGGTGGCCGACAGGTCGGTGCCTCGATTGAATTAGTGGTGAAAAAGCCGGTTTCGCAAAGCTACCTGACGCAGTTGTGGAATCAGGGAAAAGCGATGGAGGATGATGCACAGGATCGCCGTTCGATGATCAATCAGATCAGTAAATATTTCACGGTGGTGGTTTTGCTGATTGCTTTTGCTTCGGCGGGCTATTGGACGTTGGTGGATCCAAGTAAAATCCTCAATGCCTTTACGGCGGTATTGATTGTGGCCTGCCCTTGCGCCCTGACTTTGGCAACACCTTTTACGCTGAGTGCGGTTTTGAGTGTTTTCGGAAGGCAACATTTCTACCTGAAAAATACCGCTTCGGTGGAGAATTTGGCGAGTATTGATACTTTGATTTTTGATAAAACGGGAACGATCACTTATTCAGCCAAAGGCAAAGTCGAATACAAGGGTAAGGCGATTAGTAAGGATGAGTTATCAGTTTTGGCAAATATGGTCCAGCATTCTACCCACCCACTGAGCCGGAAATTGGCGGAGTATATGGGGGAAGAAACCACTTTGGCTTTGGCGCAATATCAGGAGTTTGCAGGCAAAGGGCAGTCCTCGGTTTTTGAAGGTAAAACCTATTTGTTGGGGTCAGCCAAGTTTACGGAAGCCGACTATGTGGGTGCTACCCTTTCGGGCGCTTCGAAGGTTTATGTGAAAATTGACGGGGAGTTCAGGGGCTATTTTATCCTGCATAATCAATATCGAAAAGGACTGAAAAGTTTGATTGATGCGCTGAAAGGTCATTTTTCGATGGCACTGATTTCGGGGGATAATGACAGTGAAGCCGAACAGTTGCGTGAATATTTTCCGAAGGAGGTACCTTTGATGTTCAATCAGACGCCTGATCAAAAGCGGGCATTTGTAGAACAAAAACAGCAAGACGGCGCTTCGGTAGCGATGTTGGGCGACGGGCTGAATGATGCGGTGGCTTTGCAACAGGCAGATTTCGGTATTGCCGTAACGGATGATATTGGCGCTTTCACCCCCGCCTGCGATGCGATCTTGGATGCCGAAAAACTGCCGATGCTTCAGCGACTGATCCGTTTTTCGCATACCGCCAAAAAGATCATCATTGCTTCATTTGTGATTTCTTTTGCCTATAACATCATCGGACTGAGTTTTGCCGTAGCAGGTATGCTGACGCCCGTCTTGGGGGCGATCCTGATGCCTGTCAGTAGCATTTCGGTGGTGGCTTTCGCGACCTTGTCGGTGCAGGTGTTGGCGCGCAGGTATCGGTTGTAAACACGACACGATAGAATTGGAGGGGGGTTATTGACCATGATTACCTTGATTAAAAGGATTACCATGATTATTTATTTTTGAGGAACAACCGAATAGGTCTTACCCAACGAAACTTCCTATCGCGAGACGTGATAGGTCTTAGGGTAAAATCTATCACGAGAGGGACTCTCGCGATAGAATTTGAAATGCTCTGTACAATCAATATTTCATGAACTCTTCCACCTTATTGAAAGCATCACGGATCTGATCGGCTGAAACATTATATTGCTTGGCGATATTCGCCTCGATGGTATCATAGGAATCATTGCTCTGATTAACCATTTCCATTTCAATAAAATAAATATCAAACTCCTGAGCGGTCGGCAGGTCGGCTTCGGTCAGTCGGCCTACTTTATCCTTGATCTCATAAGTGGGCTCCTCATCTCCTGCCTGCCAACGCAATCGTCCATAGGAAAAACCATTGTTGATATTTCGCTCATCGGCATAGGCCAAAACCTGAACTTTTCCGGCACGTCCCGCTTTGGCTAAACACTGCTGATAAGCATCGAAAAGGGTGGCTTTGAGGCTGTCATAACCGATCAGCGGATCCACCACGATGCGGGCTTCCATGCCATCGGCATTAACAGGCTCCATATTAATGGTTCGGTATTCCCCAAACTCCCCGAAAGGATTCGGTTCAGCGTTGCGATTGCTGTAAGTTCTGGTGGTGATGTTTCCGTTGTTGTTGGTGGTGTAGGTGATGTTGAAATCATCTGCTATCTCATCAGCCGTAAAACTTCCGTAAGCAAAAACGAACAACAAGGCTACCGCAACAATTCCTCCCGCGATCTTTCCACGTTTGGCTTCTTGCGCATGCTGATCGGCAACAATAGTTTGTACGGGTGCATTTTTTCGGTTTTCATGTGCTTGGCGCAAAGCACTGATCCGATTTTGATACTCTTCCTCAGAAATAATATCCTCCTTTTTCAGGTCCTTGAGTTCCTGCACTTTTTTGCTGACGTCGTTCAGGTGTTCTTCGGCAGGTCTTTGCTGAGCCTCCATGGTGCGTTGCATCTTTCGGATGCTTGACTCCCTCAAGAGCGATACCACAATCAGTCCGATCAGTGGTGTCAGGAAAAAGGAAAGAAAAAAGGCTTTGACACCCGATCTCCCTTTAGTGGAGGCGTAATAAGCGACCAAAAGGGCCAAAGAGACATATATAGAAAATCCCGTCATGGTAAATTAAATTAAAGGTTGCTGTAATATTTTTGGCGAAGTCGGCTCAACTGTCTTTCGTACTCATCAGCCGTCAGGATACCTTCCTCCAAAAGCAAGCGTAAATTACGAATCTTCTGAGCGACGGAGGAATTTTCATTGCAATTATTTATGTATTGCTCGCAGGGGAATCCCTTGGAATAATCATGTAGGAGCGCCACAACGATCAGCCCAATGATGGGAGAGAAAAAAAAGGAGACCAAAAAGGCTTTAGCGGTAGAGCGTTTTTTGTTGTGTGCCAAAACACAGACCAACAAGCAGAATGCGATGTATGTAAGCATGGTTTAATATTTTGTTCCAATGAATGTAGGTTTCTTGGATTATATAGGCCAAACAATATGCCAAGTAAAAATTTAAATGTATTTTTACTATAATCCCGCCTGGCGGTATTTAAACGCCCTATTTGGGGTGCTCAAAATTTGATCTGCTGCACTGTTTTAGCGGACAATCGTACGCATTGTCCGATATCGTACATCAAAATATCTACCCATGTCTGTCATCTTTATTCTGATTTCTATCAGCATCGTGGTTGCGGTGATCTTTCTTTCCGCTTTTTTCTGGTCGGTTAAATCGGGGCAGTATGAAGATACTGTATCCCCTGGGGTCAGGATATTAATGGACGACCGCAAGACGGAAGTTGAGGATAACAAATCCCCAAAAAATAAGCAGATATCTAACTAAAATGCCGATTTAGGCGCTGTTTATCGCCTTTCTTTTGGAAAAATAACAAACGTCATTTTATTTTATCTGAATAATGATGAATATCACATATTCAGTTTTTTTTTAATCCTTCGGGTTAATTACATTTGTCTATACCATAATAATATATTTTTTAATTTGATTTTTTAAATAAAACAATAAAACAATGAAAGTAACAGTAGTAGGAGCCGGAGCCGTAGGAGCAAGTTGTGCAGAGTACATTGCCATTAAAGATTTCGCTGATGAAATCGTTTTGGTGGACATCAAGGAAGGTTTTGCTGAAGGTAAAGCGATGGACTTGATGCAGACTGCTTCATTGAATGGCTTTGATTCAACAATTACAGGAACAACAGGTGATTATACCAAAACAGCCAACAGTGATGTTGCTGTAATCACAAGTGGTATTCCTCGTAAGCCGGGCATGACGCGCGAAGAGTTGATCGGGATCAATGCTGGTATTGTAAAAACAGTAGCAGAAAACCTGATCGCACAATCTCCAAACGTGATCATCATTGTGGTTTCTAACCCTATGGATACCATGACATATCTTGCTGCGAAAGCGACAGGCCTTCCTAAAAACCGTATCATCGGTATGGGTGGTGCTTTGGATAGCGCACGTTTCAAGTATCGTTTGGCGGAAGCTTTGGGTTGCCCTCAGTCAGATGTTGCAGGAATGGTTATTGGTGGCCACTCGGATACCGGTATGGTGCCGTTGATCGCTAAAGCAACACGTAACAGTGTACCTGTTACTGAATTCCTTTCTGCTGAACAGCAAGAAGAAATCGTTCAGGCTACAAAAGTTGGTGGTGCTACATTAACTAAATTGTTGGGAACTTCAGCTTGGTATGCTCCAGGTGCGGCAGTTTCTGAATTGGTTAAAGCCATTGCATTGGATTCTAAGAAAATGTTCCCTTGTTCAGCATTGTTGGATGGCGAGTATGGTCTTTCTGACCTTTGTATCGGTGTTCCGGTAATTATCGGTAAAAACGGTATCGAGCAAATCGTAGAGGTTGCTTTGAATGAAGACGAAAAAGCAAAATTGACTGCTTCAGCGGAAGGCGTGAAGAAAACCAATGGTCTTTTGACACAGGAAGCTTAATTTTAGCTTAAAAAAATAAATTGATAAAGCTCACCCATTGTGGTGGGCTTTTTTACTTTTGCAGCATGAAGAAGATTGTTTTAGCCTTAGGAATGCTTTGTGCTCAGCAGGCATTTGCGCAGGATCTGAACCATATGCAGTGGTTCAATGAACCTGCTCAGTGGAGCATCAAAAATCAGGAGTTGAAAATGCAGGTTACTCCGCAGTCAGATTATTGGGTAAAAACCCATTATGGCTTTACCGTTGACGATGGCCCATTTTTATATACCCTTCGGGGAGGAGAGTTTGAAACTTCGGTAAAGATTGAGGGGGCTTATAAATCCCGCTATGACCAAATGGGCTTGATGTTGCGGGTAGATGAAAAGCACTGGATTAAAACGGGCATTGAATACGTTGATGGGGTTTATCATTTCAGTGTAGTGACCACCAATGGTGTCAGCAGCTGGGGAGTAACCGCCCTCAAGGAAAAACCAGATGCCATTTGGATTAAAGCAACGCGTCGCCGAGATGGGGTGGAAATTTTCTATTCTACGGACGGTAAAAACTATGCCATGGCTGGCCTCTCCTATTTGCCCGAGCAGGTGCCTGTTAAGGTTGGAATGATGGCCGCAAGCCCTGATGGTGATGGATTTGAGGCAACTTTCAAGGATTTCAAGGTGAAGCATCTCGCAGATGAGCGCCGGCTGGAATGGCTGAAGGATCATCAGTAGGATGTTTTTTTAACCACAGATTTCCATTTCGTAGGGGGCTGTCGCGCAACTTGATTGTAGTTTATATCATCAAATAATATTTCGTTTTGGTAGGGTCAGACCCGTGTATCTGACCGAAACAATCATTATAACGTTAGTTTCGGGCGAACACGTGGGATCGCCCGCACCAAATAGAATAAAGTTTTGTAGGGCAATTTTAAATTACGGTTATGCAATAGCCCCTGATAGGTCTTATGATTTGCTATCACGAGAGGGACTCTCGCGATAGGGTAGGTTTATGCAAAATAAAAAATCATGGTAATCCTGTAAATCAAGGTAATCATGGTCTAAAACACCAACCCAATTTATCTGCGGATCGAAAATCAGGACACAAAAAAAACCACGCCCAAAAGCGTGGTTTCAGTGTTTTATATCGACGGTAGCTTACAGCTGAGCGTCCAATTTAGCCGCTAAAGCTGTTTTGGCTGCAACACCAACTTGCTTGTCTACAACTTCGCCATTTTTGAATACCAACAAAGTTGGGATAGAACGAATACCGAATTGTCCTGGAGTAGATGGGTTAGCATCAACATCCATTTTACCGATTACTGCTTTACCTTCGTACTCACCCGCCAATTCCTCAACTACTGGCCCAATCATTTTACATGGTCCACACCATTCAGCCCAAAAGTCAACCAATACTGGCGTGTCGCTGTTGATGATTTCTTGGAAGTTTGCGTCGGTAATTTCAATAGCTTTACCCATAGTAGTAAAATTAATTTTTTATGTATTAGATTTTAAATGCTTTAGATAATCAAATGTACGCTGAACACGCCCAAAGGGATTGTCAGCTAACAGGCATTTACGTGTTTTGTAGTCATAAATCAGACCAAGCTCAAAAGCCTGCCTTTCTGTCAGTTATAGATGACATTAGGCCTTACAAACCACGCAGGCGGTTAATTGTAATTTGATACCCCAAATATTGTCATTCTAAATTACAAAATAAATTTTATTTTATACTCTTTGCTAATGAGTCTATAAGGCTTTTCAATCAGAGATTTTTTTAAGCCTCAGCAAGCTGCTTTTCAACTGCTGAATTCCCTATCTTTGTTTTTGAAAAAGTTTTTTCGGGGGTAATTCACTCTTTTACAGGGTTTTGTTGTTGTTCTTTTGAGCGGGAGATTTTTTTTCAAATCTTCATGCAACCATTTGCCCCCTGCGATCATCATGTAGGTGAACATCCTGAAATTTATGCTATATCATTTACCCCATGTTTTTACGTTTTAAGCCAAAATCTAAAGAGGATCGCCTCTTGGAGGGCTGCCGAAAGGGCGACCCTCAGCAGCAGCGATTGCTCTATGAGCAAGTGGCCCCGCAGATGCTGTCGGTTTGCCGACGCTATGTGGCGGATGCTCAGGAGGCGGAAAGCGTCATGGTACAGGGGTTTCTGAAGGTGTTCGAGTGTATTGATTCTTTTAGTGGTGAAGGGAAGCTGCAGGCATGGATTCGCAAAATTATGGTGAACGAATGCCTGATGTACCTGAGAAAGGAAAAGCGAGCGGTGCTTTTTGTGGAGGTGGAAGAAGCATCCCATGAAGCCCCTTTGCAAGCAGACAGTGACCTGCAAGCGGATGAACTGATGATGCTTATTGAGCAGTTGCCTACAGGTTACCGAACGGTTTTTAACCTGTATGCCATAGAGGGCTTTAGTCATCAGGAAATCGCTGACCAACTTGAGATCAGTATCAATACCTCAAAGTCACAGCTGAGCCGTGCACGACAACTGCTTCAGCAACAAATAAAAGCATTGGAAAAAATTGAAATAAAGGGAAATGGAAATTTTTGATCAAGAATTCAAGGATAAATTATCCCAGCACGAAACCCCACCTTCTGCTGAGGCATGGAGCCAAATTGCTATGGGGCTTCAGCAAAAGTCTTCCTCGAGAAGGGGCATGCCTTACTGGCGGGTGGCAGCAAGTTTATTGCTGTTGCTGAGTTTTGTTGGCGGGGGCTATTATTTATCATTAAGAACGGTGCTGCGGCAGGTGCCGATGCTGAGCCAGCAGGTGGAGGACACCAAGGTGGAGCAGAAGCACCAGCTGATTAAGCCTGATGTTTCAGCCTTGGCGACCAACATTTCGAAGGCAGAAACCACCACGCCGAGCCGTGGAGCCACGGAAATTGCGGCAGCAGTGCCAAAGAAGGCACACAAGCGACCGCAACACAGGGCACCGAAAATAGCGAAAGCAAGGCCAACGCCCGTGAAGGAACGGGCTGTGGTAAAGGCCCTTCCTGTTCAGACCCTCGCGATGGCTGCGCCTGAACCTGTAAAAATTGAAATGCATACTGAAGTGGCATTGGAAGAGGTGGAAAAAGTGATTGCGGCACCTGCGGCAGCGTCAGACGAGTCACTTTTGGCGATGGAGGAAAGCTTGCCCGATCAGCGGAGTGGTGTAGCGGTGACGATCACCTATATTCCTTCCGAAGAAAAACCGATCGACAAAGTGAAAGGCTTTTTGGAAAAGAAGTGGAACCAACGTCAGGACGGCGAGCAATTTATCGCCAAACAATTTTCAAAACTTAGAAGAAGATAACAACCTTATAATTCATACTCATGGACAATCAATATCGCAAAATCGTATTTTGCCTCATTTGCTGTGTTTATTTTTCGGTGCAGGCCCTGGCCTCAGGCACCTCACCAGTAACCGACACCCTCAAGGTGGAAACCAATAAAGGGGCGAAAATCTTGATCATCGCCAATGATAAAGAGGCCTTGAAAGAGCTGAAAGTACTTGACGTCAATCAGATTCTGCAAGATATGGACGTGGCGGCAGACTCGGTCAAAAAGGAGAAACTGGTGATTAAAAAGACTGATGACACTTATCTGAGGGCTGAAAATACCCTTGAGCCTTTCGATGCACCGCTTGAAGATCATTCCGATGAGGCTTTCAGAAAGCGCGGGAAGAAATATCAGAAACAGCCTGTGAAAGAGAAGAAACGGTTGATTATCCATTACGGAAAGGATTCTGAGATGAACAAGGATCTTGAGGCCCAAGGAGCGATGCGCTTTGATAATGACGAAGGCATGGGCATTTATTGGGGCGAGAAATACAAGATGGAGATTAATAAAAAGTACCGTGATAAGCCCGCCAAACGTCGCTCTTATGGCTATGGCCTGATAGATTTCGGCGGAAACAACTGGCTGGAAGATGGCAAGACGGTCAGTGGAAATCAACCTTATAACGTAAGACCGTGGGGGTCGTGGTATGTGGGGCTTGGAGGAGGTTATATGCTGATGCTTGGCAACCATTTTGGGTTTGATTTTTCCACCAGCATTTCATGGTATAACTTCAAGTTTCAGGATGCTACTGTTCGGTTGGTCAAAGGGCCTGACGAGCTGGAATTTGTTCATGAAACGGCGCCAAATATCAGTTCTATCAAATCTAAACTGACGGTGCCTTACATTAACGCTTCGTTTATTCCGACTTTTAAAATTGGTCCTCGCTATCGTGGGTTAAGTATTGGTGCAGGGGTTTATGGCGGTTACCGAATAGGGGCGCACACCAAAGTAAAGCAAAAAGTGGACGGCTCTACCAATAAGCCGAAAAGTCATAAGGATTTTTATCTTGAAAACCTGCGCTACGGTCTCCGTGCGCAGTTGGGTTGGGAAGACAGCCAGTTCTTTGTGGCTTACGACCTGAACCCGATCTTTCAGAAAGATCATGCACCTGAGCTGAATGCTTTCACCATAGGGGTAACTTTCCAGATCAGATAAACGAATTGTTGTTATTCTTAGCATAGCGCCACAGCCCTCCATGATCGTCTGATCTTCTATCCGAAGTTTAGGCAGATGACTACTGAATTCGCTCCAAACAGAACGGATTGGTGTAAAAATTAATCGTGGGGACAAAACTATTGTGTAAATATTGAGCGTTGTGGCTTTAGTGACTGAAGGATTCTTACGATTGCTGAAATAATTTATCCTTAAAGAAGCCATGTTCCTTGCATGGCTTTTTTACTTTTGAGAGAAACAAGCCGCTTCGTTATTTATGTTCGATTTCCGATTACAAGTTTTTGAAATGGTGGTTAGGCTGAAAAGCTTTACCGCGGCAGCACATGCCCTTTTTGTGAGTCAGCCTGCAATTTCCAAACATATTAAAGCCCTGGAGGAACATTGGGGCATACCGTTATTTATCCGTCGTGGGAATGAGATACAGCTGACTGCGGCTGGCGAGCGGCTGCATGAGCATGTGATGGGCATTATGCAAAAGTATGCGCAAATGGATTTTGCCATGCAGGAGTTTAAAGGATCGTATAGCGGAACACTTCGGATAGCGGCCAGTACCACCATTGCACAATATATTTTGCCAAAATACCTTTCTGAATTTAAGGCGCAGCATCCTGAAATAATTATTCACCTTGAAAGTGGCAATACAACGGAGGTGGAAAACCTGGTCAGGCAAAATCAGGTGGATTTTGGGCTGTCTGAGGGAGATACTTTTCACCACGGACTGAAATATGATGACCTGTGGCAGGACGACCTGCTGATGGTCTGCAGAAAAGGGAGCCAATGGAAAAAACAATGGGAGGCCAAAGGGCTTGAGGCATTGCCGAAAATGCCTTTTGTATTCAGGGAAACAGGCTCTGGTACGTTGGTTGTTATTGAGCATTATCTGCAAAATAAGGGCGTGCGGTTGAATCAGATGAACATTCAAATGATGTTGGGCAGTACAGAGGCCATCAAGTCTTATTTACGCCATACAGATGTTTGCGCATTTTTACCGCAGTGTGCTATTGAAGATGAGTTGCTGCATCGGTTGGAAATAATAGACGCCAAACAATGGCATATCAAACGCCCGCTTTTTTTGGTACAACATGGGCAACAGGCACTCTCGGATTTAGGCGGACTCTTCCTTCGCTTTTTAAAGTCATAACCTGTGGTTATTTTGAATAAAGATTTAGCATAACTTTTATTCATGCCTTTTTTCTTCTTTTGTAATGTCGCTTCGACACAGGAATCAAAAGAAGAATACATGAACACATTAACAATAGCGGCTAAGCCTGATCAGAAAAAAATCCTTTGGTGGGTGGTCGGCTTGTTTTGCCTTTCACCCATCTGCAGCCCTTTTATCGCACTGATTCTCGGCATGCTGCTGTCTAATTTTGTCAGTACCTCTTATCAGGCCAAATCGCATAAATGGACTAAAATACTGCTTAATACCGCAATTGTAGGTATGGGCTTTGGGATGTCGTTCAAAGAAGCCATGGCTATTGGAGGGGAAGGATTTGGCATAACAGCCATTACCATCAGCGTAACACTCGTGCTTGGTTTAATCTTTACAAAGGTTTTTAAACTCGAAAAAGAAGCAGGTTTATTGATTGCCTGTGGAACGGCCATTTGTGGAGGTAGCGCCATCGCTGCTGTAGGAACAACCCTCGATGCCAAGAAGGAGGATATGTCTATTGCACTGGGCACTGTTTTTACATTTAATGCCATCGCCTTGGTGTTGTTTCCATTACTTGGCCACCTGATAAACATGAGTCAGACGCATTTTGGCTGGTGGTGTGCCATGGCAATTCACGACACTTCCTCTGTGGTTGGTGCAGCCTCTGTATACGGCGATAAAGCACTGAAATTGGCCACGACAGTTAAGCTCGCCCGAGCACTCTGGATCATTCCCGTTTGCATCGGTATTGGCTGGTGGAAAAAAACCGAGCATAAAAAATTGCCGATCCCGTTATTCCTCGTTTTGTTTATAGCCGTTATCTTTTTTCATGGCTACTTGCCTTATGTTTCAAGCTGGGGCCCAAAAGTGAATGTGGTTTCTAAGCACCTGATGACCTTGGCGTTGTTTTGGGTAGGTACGGGTTTACATTTTCAGACACTGAAAAAAGTAGGCTGGAGATCTTTCGCGATGGGCTTATGCCTGTGGGTGATTATCGGATGTTTATCGCTCTTTTTAATCTGGTAGCACAGCATGAAGCGCTCAAAGTATTAAATCAGTATTTCAATAAAGGTCGTAACGGGAGGTACGGCCTTTTTTTAATGGGTAAATCATGCTCCCAAAATACTTTCCGAAGGTAATTCACAAAAAAAACCTCTACCCGAACGGATAGAGGTTAAAGGCTTTCGACGGAAGGCAAAACGATTAGATTTCCTATTTCAGAACCGGCCTTACCCTCCGATCAAAAGCATTATTATTTTTAAATATCAAGGGGAACACTACTGATAGCGCAGCCTGAAGGTGCTATCCACATTTTTAAGGAGGTGCTCCAAAAATAATCTGCGGATAAATCCCTTACGCCCTTTTTATTTTATTTAATCATGTCGAAACCACAGTATGGTACCAAAACCTCAGGGATTTTAATGCCTTCCGGTGTTTGGTTGTTTTCAAGGATGGTGGCAACTATACGAGGCAAAGCTAATGCCGAACCGTTCAAAGTATGCAATAATTGTGTTTTCTTTTCTCCCTCTGGGCGATAACGCAACTTCAGGCGGTTGGCCTGATAAGTCAGGAAGTTAGAGATGGAAGAAACTTCCAGCCACTGATCCTGCCCTGCAGAATACACTTCCATATCAAAAGTGATGTGAGAAGTGAAGCTTAGATCGCCACCACACAAGCGCAATACGCGTGTCGGCAAGCCCAGTTTTTTCAAGAGTCCCTCTACATGAGCAACCATCTCGTCCAAGGCATTCATAGAATCCTCAGGCTTGGTGATCTGTACAATTTCTACTTTATCAAATTGGTGCAAGCGATTTAGGCCACGTACGTGAGCACCCCAAGATCCTGCCTCACGACGAAAACAAGGCGTAAAACCTGCATTTTTAATCGGCAAGTCTTTCTCAGAAAGAATCACGTCGCGGTACATATTGGTGATCGGTACCTCAGCTGTTGGGATCAAATAATAATCATGCCCTACCAGTTGGTACATCTGCCCTTCTTTATCAGGCAACTGCCCTGTCGCAATCCCCGAAGCTTCGTTGACTACAATCGGAGGCAATACCTCGCTAAAGCCTGCCGCTTCGGCTTCGTCCAAGAAGAAGTTAATCAACGCACGCTGTAAACGCGCACCTTTACCCTTGTAAACAGGGAATCCAGCACCCGTTAATTTATTGCCCAGTTCAAAATCAATGATGTCATAATCCTTGATCAGCTCCCAGTGTGGTTTTTTGTTCTCTGCCAAAGTAGGGATTTCTCCAAACTGGCGCAATTCCTCATTGTCCTCATCACTTTTACCTGTTGGTACAGACTCGTGCGGGATGTTGGGAATTGTGAAAAGCAATTGTTCCAAATCGCCTTCGATCTTCGAGAGCTTTTCCTGCAATTTTTTTGATTCCTCCTTCAGTGCCGCAGTTTTGGATTTCACCTCATTGGCTTCCTCTTTTTTGCCTTCGCGCATCAGCAATCCGATTTGTTTGGAAAGCTGGTTGGATTCCGCCGATTTGTCATCACTTGCTTGTTGTGTATGACGGCGCTCTTCGTCCAATGCCAAAACCTTTTCTACGGCTTCTTCAGGATTGCGAAAGTTCTTAACTTTTAAGCCCGCAATCAAGGCTTCTTTGTTTTCCTTAAATTCGCTGATTTGTAACATGTTGCAGGAAAATATATGAATAATTTAATTTCAAATAAGTTTTGAGTGTTGCTTGTGCATGGCGGTGGGCTGCATAAAAACCCATTTGCCACACGAACGACCCAATATCGTCGCTAAGTTAAAAAAAACCAATGGCTTTCATTGAATAATCTTTCAGAGGATTTTATATTCTGGAGATAATAATGGCGATAAATGTGAATTTTACCGAAACCTTCCTTAATTAGGCAAGGTTATTTCCATGGATACTTGACATTTCTAATGCTTTAGTATATAATTGCATATCTTAAATCATTAGGAACCTCTCCTAAGTTTCAAATTAGATTATTCCTATATTCTAATATCACTGATTTTTTTCATTCTTAATCATTTCTCCCTCAAAAGAGAATCCCCTCGCACGTAAGTGCCCATTATATTACTATTCTATGTACAATATCGAAGAACTGAGTGTCAAACTACTTTCTGAATTGAAAGAAGTTGCCGAAGAGTTGGGAGTTACCAAATATAAAAGCCTTCCTAAAAAAGAGTTGATCTATAAAATCCTCGATCAACAAGCGGTAATGCCCGAAGACCAGTTGCAAAAACTGATCGAAAAAAAACAAACTGCTCCTGCTGCTGAGAAAAAAGAAGCAAAACCCAAAGCAGAAAAGAAAGACAAACCTGCCAAAGAAAAGCCTGCACGCAAACCTCGTGAGCCAAAAGCAGCCAAAGAAAAACCGGCACGTGCACCAAAAGCAGAAAAGCCTGCAGCTGATGCCCCTGCTTTTGAATCGAAATTACCAAAGCGTGAATCTGTAAAAACGATTGAGCCTGTTGGTATTGACGAGAAGCCTGCGGAAAAGCGTGAAAAACGTGAGCGTAAGCCTCGTGCTGAACGCCCAGAGCGTACTGAGCGCCCTAACGATCGCAATAATAACGACCGTAACAAAGAGCGCAAGGAGCGTAAACCACGCAACAACAACAAAAATAATGAGTCGGATAAGCAAGAGGATTTGCTTGACCTATTCACTGCTGCGGTAACGTCAGGAAAAATTCCTGAGCCAGCACCGGCTACAGCACCTACCCAACCTACCCCTGAAGAAACAAAGCCTGTGTCAGAAGAGAAAGCGCCTGAAGAGGCCGCAGAAACTATCGCTCCTGTAGCTAAAAAGCAAGACGAGCCTGTGGCCATTCCACCACGCAAGCGTGAGCCTGTTGCACCGATTGCACCTGCTGAAGAAGAAGTGGCAGCCACAGAAGAGGCTGATGCTCCAGAAGAAAAAACGGAGCGTCGTGAACAGCGCGAGCCAAGAGATAATCGTGATAACCGTGACGACCGCATGAACAAGCGCCAGTTGCAACAAACCATTAAGGATTTTGACGGTATCGTTGAAAGCGAAGGTGTGTTGGAGATCATGCAGGATGGCTATGGTTTCTTGCGTTCATCAGACTACAACTATTTGGCTTCGCCGGATGATATTTACGTATCTCCTTCGCAGATCAAATTGTTCGGTTTGAAAACAGGTGATACTGTTTGTGGATCTATCCGCCCACCAAAAGAAGGTGAAAAATACTTCGCTTTGTTGCGTGTAGAAACTGTAAACGGCAAAACTACCGAAGAAATTCGTGACCGTGTACCATTCGAACACTTGACGCCTTTGTTCCCACAGGAAAAGTTGAACTTGGTAGATCAAACCAACAAATACTCTACCCGAGTATTGGATTTGTTTGCACCTATCGGTAAAGGTCAGCGTGGTATGATCGTGGCACAGCCAAAAACAGGTAAGACGGTATTGTTGAAAGATATCGCCAACTCGATCGCCAAAAATCACCCTGAGGTTTATTTGATCATCTTGTTGATCGATGAACGTCCTGAGGAGGTTACTGATATGGCGCGTTCGGTTCGTGCAGAAGTAGTATCCTCTACTTTTGATGAGCAGGCAGAACGCCACGTGAAGGTATCGAATATGGTCTTGGAGAAATCCAAACGTATGGTAGAGTGTGGTCATGATGTAGTAATCCTTTTGGATTCTATCACTCGTTTGGCACGTGCGCACAACACCGTTGTTCCTTCATCAGGTAAAATCTTGTCTGGTGGTGTGGATGCTAACGCATTGCACAAACCTAAGCGTTTCTTCGGAGCGGCACGTAATGTAGAAAATGGTGGTTCATTGACCATCGTTGCGACAGCCCTGACAGAAACAGGTTCAAAAATGGATGAGGTAATCTTTGAAGAATTCAAAGGTACAGGTAATATGGAACTTCAGTTGGATCGTAAATTGGCCAACCGTCGCGTTTACCCTGCTATTGATATTCTTTCTTCAGGTACACGCCGTGAGGATCTATTGACTGACCGCGATTCCCTACAAAAAGTATGGTTGCTGCGTAAGCATGGTTTGTCGGATATGAACTCGCAAGAAGCGATGGAATGGATGTTGGAGAAAATGAGAGGCACCAAAGACAATGAGGAATTCCTGTTGTCGATGAATGGTTAATCTCTGATTAGATATAAAAATAAAAATCCCCTGTACGGTTGAGCGTGCAGGGGATTTTTTTTAACATTTTATTATCAAAAAGAAGGAATATAAATACGATAAGAGATAGCGAGTCTTTTTCATTTAATTTATTTTTAATAAATAAATTATTTATTTTGTAAAATAAAATAATGATTTAGTATAATGATATCACTTAATAGACTTTTTTTCCTGCTCATTTTTTGCTTAGTATCTAACATCACCTTTGCGAATGAACTGCCCAATTTGAAGTTTGGCAAACTGAAACCGGCTTTTTTGTCGAAAGACTATCCTGAGCTGGACGCCTCAGCAGAGGCCTTGATTCTTTTCGATCAAGGAAGGCAAGGCATTGAGTACATTTCCAATAGAGGTTGGGTACGGACGTATAATCGCTACTTGGTGATCAGAGTCAATAACGAGTCTGGAAAAGAGTGGGCTGATGTTGATTTGGACCTGTACGGCCAGATGGAGCAGTATTCCGACCGCGCTGTGATCAAAGGAAATACCTATAATTTGCAAAATGGAAAATGGGTAAAAGATAAGCTGGATAAGGATCATATATTTAACGATAAGGTGTCGGACGATCAGCTTCGGAAAAAAATTCGTTTCCCTAACGTGAAGGTTGGTAGTGTGATCGAGTTGAAATATAAGATCACATCAAGTTCAATTGCTGGATTTAAAACATGGTTTTATCAAACAGATATTCCTACGGTTTGGAGTGATTACACCGTAAGTATTCCCGATTATTTTTCTTTTGTGAGCCCAAATCAAGGTTTTTTATCTTTTCACACCAACCAAAGAGACCAAGTGGTTGGACAGTTTAAATTTGATCCTTCAGAACAGCCAAAGATTGGGAATATTAATGTTTTGCATCAAACGTGTTATCTGGTGCCGGCATTGAAGCCTGAAAAATTCTCGACGGCAGCGGTGGACTTTTATCAGCAAATGCGGGTTCAACTGAACTCCTTCAGAAACCCATTTACTCAAATGCAAGCAACGCTGTTGGGGAACTGGAAGGAGTTTTCTTACTCCTTAAGCACTTATATACATTTCGGTAATTATTATGATGGGCACTCGGGTTTTTATAAAAGATTCAGTGCAGAACTTTCTGAGGGTAATCTTCAGTGCTCCAATGAGAATTTAGCCATTGTTTACCACAACCTCAGTAAAAAGGTGAAATGGAATGGCGAGAGCCGTTTGTACGCCGAGGAACGCTCCCCCTCAAAAGTGGTAGAAAAGGGCCTCGGTAATTCTGCAGATATTAATTTGATGCTCATTGGATGCCTGAAGAAACTGGGCTATGAGGTTTCTCCCCTAATATTGAGCACACGTTCACATGGGCGGGCCAATATCTCTGTTCCCATGATTCAGGATTATAATTATGTATGTGCTTTGGTGCGCTTGCCTGACAGCCGAGCGTCGATCGTTCTTGATGCGACCTCTCCCCTGCTCACTGCCGGCCAGCTTCCTTTCAGATGTATGAGTACTTTCGGGCAAGTGATTGATGACAAGAACCCCTCACAATTTAATATCAGGGCATCAAAAGGTTTTTTTCGCACTTATCAAACCACTATTTCATTCGATTTAGAAAAGGAGCAAAAGCAGCTTGCCGTTAAATTGAAATACCAGGGCTTGAGCGCAGTACAGGAGCGGGCATTGGAAATTAAGCGTAATGAGCGAGAGGAAGAAGAGACTGTCGCAGATATGTTACCCGACTATGAAATCTCGGATTACCATGCCAATAATTTGAATCAAATTTATAAAACGTTTGAAAGACAGTTTTCAGCAACTCAGCAGATTGATGACCCTGAGTTTTTGACCGTCAGTTTGCCTTTTGGCCTGAAGAAAAATGAATTTTTAAATGAAGGCAGAAAGGTGCCGATTGATTTTGGTGCACCCATTAAAAATAAGTACCTGTACCAGATAAAGATTCCTGAGGGCTATACGATTGAAAATGAATTGAAGCCAATTCGGGTAATCATGCCAGACAAGGTAACGTACTTCAATTTTACCCCTTCGAGGAGCCCAAATGTTTTGACATTGATGCTCGAGGTCAATATCGGTAAACCTTTGTATGAGGCGGACAGCTTCGCTCATTTCAAGGCAATTTATGATCAGGTACTTAATAAGTTTGCAGAAGAGATTATTCTCACTAAAATATCGCAATAGCATGAGTGTTTTACTTTACCTGTTTTGGCTTATTTTACCACAGTCATCTACTGCAGATGCGATGATTCTGCAAGAAAAACTTGGGGTAAAGGTGGAGTCTCCGATGAGCTACACGGTTACCCGAGAACGGGATGTGATGATTTTTAATGCTGAAGGGGCTCATTTGGCGGAAGATTATCTGTTTTATGATGACGGAGGCTCGATTGTCTCTTTCAAAGGGGCCGTTTATAATTTAAACAGTGATACGCCCGTCAGGAAATCCAAGCAAAAAGACTTTATCGACCGCTCTATTTATAATGGCGGGGTTTCCGATTATCGTGTTAGGCGCTTGGACATGACCAGTGGCAATTACCCTTATCGAGTAAAAATTGTCTCTAAAATTCGAGTGAAAAAGGGCTTTTTGAGTCTTCCTTCCTGGAATCCCGATCGGTATTTAAGAACTCCTGTAAAGTCCTCCATATTTGAGGTGCAGCTGCCGGCAGATTACCCTGTAACAGTGGCGGAGCAAAATTACCCCACAGCAGTTGAAGAAACAGCCCTCGAGAAAGGTGGTCGTCTGTTAAAGTGGGCGGTGAACGATTTGGAGGCCAGGGACCAATGGGAAGATTATTATCCGAAAAATAAGCAATCGATAACGGTGAGTGTGGTTCCACAGCATTTCAGTTATGGAAATACGGTGGGTAACAACGCGAGTTGGCAGACTTTTGGGCAGTGGTATTTCGAGCTAAATAAGGATAAATACAGCTTGCCAGTTGCCTTACAGGAGAAAACAGCCGAATTAGTGAAGGATAAGGACCGCGCTTCGGCGATTCAGGCAATTTATCAGTGGGTTCAAAAAAACAATCGCTACGTCAGTATTCAAATAGGTATTGGCGGCTTTGAATCTGCTCCGAGTGCTTTGACGTTCAGTCGGGGGTATGGAGATTGTAAGGCGCTGACGACCCTGACAAAAGGAATGCTCAATTATGCTGGAATTGCCGCAGATCCTGTTTTGGTTTACGGTGGGCAGGCAAAGCGTGAGGTGGATGCAGGTATGGTGAACAATCAATTTAATCATGTGATTTTGGCACTTCCGAATGCGCAGGATACCACCTGGCTGGAATGCACCAGCGATACGAGTCCTGTGGGGTATTTGGGTGCCTTTACAGGCGACCGCTATGGGCTGTATATTAAGGATCAGGGCAGTGGGCTGGTAAAAACGAAGCAGTATACCCTTTCCGATAATATACTGATGAATCGGGCAGAAATGCAGTTACAGGCCAACGGAACAGCAATAGGCGAAATCGAAAAAACCTATCAGGGGGTATATTTCGGGGAATTTTTGAACTGGAATCAGCGGACACAAAAAGAGCAGAAAGCGTACTACTACAGTTCACTAAGAATGAAGTCGTTTACACTGCAAGCTCATGAGGAATCCGATGAAATGGCACAATTTATCCACCGCAAGAAAATCAATATTGAGGCCAGTAACACCGTTAAAAAGGCAGGCGCAAAGCTTTTCCTGACCCCGAATATTTTTCAGAACATGGGGGAACAGATCAAGGGCGACAGCCGTCACTTTCCCATTCAGCAAAGCCAAAGTTTTGATCAGCACAATGTGGTTCGCTGGCACTTACCTGCCGGCTATCATCCGCATAAATTGCCGGAGCCTGTTGAATTGAAAAGTCCTTTTGGAACTTATCATGGGCGATACGAAATGCAAGGCAATGTGCTGGTATGGACACGGAACTATCAGTATACCGCAGGTAAATTTCCTGCCGATGATTTTGAGGCTTTCAAGGCGTTTGAAAAAGCCATTTACAGGGCCGAGAAAACAAGATTGATGCTGGTGCCCACAACTTAATAATTGATCAGGCACGGGGCATGCTGTCCTGGCAATTGGGCGTGGAAGCCCCAGTGCTTTGATTTAAGAAAATGAGGGGGTACCTCATTTTTTTGCTGATTAAAAACCCAGAATATCCATCATTTTCGCGTCCAGATGTCTGTTTTTCCCTTTGTAGGGGTGGCAGTGGATGTGAATGGCGGGGTTGAAGTTCATTTCAATCACGGAATAATTTTGCGCCGTTGCAGGCTGATCGATTTCCTGAATCATCATGTCGAGGCCAGTAATTTTTACCCCCATGGCTTTTGCGGCATCCAAGGCAATTTGTTTGTAGCTTGGGTGAATGTCATCGGTGAAATCAATGCTGTCGCCACCAGTAGAAATATTGGAATTTTCACGAATGAAAACCACTTCTCCTGCTTTGGGGACATCCTCAAAAGTGAGTCCCTGAGTGGCTAAAAACAACTTTTCCGGGGCACCAAGACGGATTTTCTCCAAGGGGGTTCGGTAGCCGACACCCCGTAGGGGATCCAGGTTTTTCTTTTCAACCAATGTCGCGATGGTTGAATTTCCATCGCCGACAACATTGGCAGGAACACGATGAAGTATGCCGACAACTTCCTCGCCAATAACGAAAATCCTAAATTCACGCCCAGCAATAAATGGCTCTATGAGAATCGTGTCATCTTCATTGAATGCCGCCTCAATTGCTTCCAAAAAGAGTGCTTCCTCGTTATTTTCTTTCAGAATGCTGATCCCCAGGCCAAAGTTGGTGGATTTGGGCTTGATGACAATCGGCTGATTTGCAAACCGAGCAAAAGCCTGCTTCGCCCGTTTGGGGTCATCGAAATCGGCGCCGAGTGGTACTTGTACTCCTGCCTGGTGCAGCACTTTTTTTGTAACCACCTTATTTTCCATCATCAGTACCCCACTGTAAGTATCAAGGGAGGTTTTGGTTGCTTGCTGAACAAATTCAGTTTTCCCGTCTTTGGTGAATTTCACAAAATTGGCAGCGGGGTCAATCAGCTCGAAAGTTATGCCTCTTTTTATCGCCTCGCGGAGCATCAGCTGTGTGGATAGTTCGAGCTCTTCCAGCCCTTTGAACTGAAAGCCATGTTGATGCGCCTGCTGTCGGTAAGTTTTTGCCAAATTCAGGTGATAGTCAATAAAGCCTTGTTTTTGGGCTTCCTGCCTGATTTTATGGGTGATATTCCCTTCGGGTTTATCGTTCAGTTGCTCGAAATAGGCGATGGCCTGATGGTAGGTGCTGGTGGGTAAATCCTTCGGAAGAAAGTTTTTTACCGCTTGAAGAAAGGCCCCGACAAGCTCCTTCTGATTGGCCATCACCTGCTCTTGTGCGTCCCACAATTCCACATGAGTACCACAACAGGCGACCTGATATTGGTTTCGGTAGGCAACAAACTGTTCAGCCTGTGTAAACTGTGCATTTTGTTCCTCGGAGTACAAGGCCCAGAGGAAGAACAGGTGGTACAAGGCCAGGTCCCGCAATTGCAACCCCATGTCCACAGTCGGATTCAGGTCGAGAATACGTATTTCGAGATGTGAAATGCGGTTGGTTTTGGGTTGTTGCTTAATGCGGAAAGGTAGATAAAGCTCTTTTTCAGCTTTTAATTTTCCCTGCTGAATGAGGGCCTGAATCGAGGATTTATACTGCTTCCAGCTGCTGTAATTTAGGAAAAACTCCTCTTTGTTTTTGTATCCGCAGATACTGGTACGGATAGAATGGGAATGCTCATGCGTGTGGGTATCGCCTTTGGCGGTAAGCATATCACAGCCATTATTGAGGAAGGAATGATGTGCCACGGGGCTGTTGCCTGTCAGCATAAGCGGGATCCATCGGTAGCGCATCATTTGGCGCATGACTTTCAGGTAAAGCGCCTGTTCAAAAGTTTCACGGTCTTTATGGTCACTTTGCTCAAACAATTGCTGGAGCATCGCTTCCGTGGGACTGATATTGAAATGAATACCTGAGATAAGCTGTTTTTTTCGTCCGTATGCGGTAGATAAATGATTTCTGTACGCTTCAAAATCTTTCCCTGCTTGCCCAAAATTAGCCAAGGGCACTTCATCTTCAGCCTCAGGTAAAATCGGGGGCATGCTCGATGGCCACAACAACTCTTCGCCGATATTGGCACTGACCACTTCATGAATGGTGGATAAAAAACCATGCGCCTGCTCAATACTCGGCAATGGGGGCGTGATCATTTCCAATTGGCTTTCGGAAAAATCAACGGTAATGTAAGGGTTCTTGAGTTTGTCGCCCAGTGCTTTCGGGTGTGGGGTCAGGGCGAGGGTACCGTCAGGGTTTACGCGTAAATTTTCTTTTTCCAAACCGAATAAACCTTCTATCTGGAAAGGGCTGGTTGCTTGTGGGAGGGTAAAAACAGAAGTGTCCATCATTTATATAGATTTAGAAAAGGAAAATGAATGTTTCTTGAATTGGTAAAGTGTCCAGAGAAATAGGCTGGGGAGAATGACTCCTTTGGCAATTGAACTGACCGTAACGGCCGCCCAGATACCTTCGACGCCACAATCCAACTGGTGTGCAAGCAATAAGGCCAGGGGAATGCGGGCGCCTGTACAGATAATACTGACGATAGGCGGAATTTGTGTTTTGCCGAGCCCATTGAAGGCGCCGACGGTTACCATTTCCCAGCACATAAATACCTGAGAAGCGCCGAGGATATACAGGTAGATGGTGCCCAGTGCGATAGTCTGTGGATCTTTCAGGAAGAAGCCCATAAGCTGTTGAGGCAATAGCCAGAACAGCGCGGTTATACTCAGCCCGATGATGGTGGCGAAAGTGATGCCTTCCCGGTAAGTTTTGGGGATAAGCTTGTAATGCTGTCCGCCATAATCCTGACCTGTTTGAATGGTCATGGCCTGTGAAAGTCCGGCCATGGTCATAAACGACAAAGCCTCCATGCTCAAACCAATTTGCTGTGCGGCAACAGCCTTGGCACCCCATTCGGCAAGCAGCTTGGCCATAATAATCTGAATACCCGTGAAGGTCAGGCGTTGCAGGGCTATGGGGCTGCCCAGTTTAATAATGGGCCTGATCAGTTTAAAGTCCGGACGAACCTTCCATATTTTAATGTCCTGCTGTTTTTGTAACAGGTACAGATAACGGACAAACACCACTGCCCTCGCAATGACGGTCGCATAGGCAGCACCTTTTACGCCCATGCCGTAGCTTGTAATCAGCAGCGGGTCGAGGATAATATTGGTAAGGATACCCAGGGAATTGATTTTCAGGGTAGTTTTGGTTTTGCCATGAGCATTAATCAGCGAAGCAAAGAATAGGTTCAGGTATTGAAGCACAACACTGAAAGCGACAATATACAGGTATTGCTGCGCTTGCTCTTCTACTGCGGGGTCGTTAAATTTGAAAAAGCCAATAAGGGGCTGCTTTCCCCAGCAGAGTACTGCCGTTACTGCCACAGCCAATATACTGATTCCCCAAAAAGCGGTGGAGGCCACCCTGTTGATTTTTGTTTTGTCGCCTGCCCCAACGCTTTGTGGTACGAGCACATTCACGCCTGTTAGCAGCAGGGTAAGCAAGGCCCAGGCAAGGTTCATGTAGAAACCCGCTGTTCCCACTGCCGCAACAGCACTGCTGCCCACTCGCCCAACCCAGAACATATCGGTAATATTGTAGGCCAGTTGCAGTAGCGATCCCGTGATGATGGGGAGTGCCAAACGGATCAGCCGGTTTTTAGGGGGAAGTGAAGCCTTTGAATTTAACATGGGTTAATCGTTATTTTACGATGGTTATGGAGTGAAAAAAAGCCGATATTTTCGGCTGAATGCTTATTTTTCACAACAATCTTTAATGGCCTTTCTGTTGACTAAATTTTTGAAATACTGCTCCAGCTCATCGAAGGTGGGCTTATTGATACAGTACATCATTTTGGGAGGGTTGGCACTCGCATTGATCAAACCCGCATTTTTCAGTTCTTTTAAATGCTGACTGACCGTAGATTGCGACAAGGGAAGCTTACTGACAAAATCTCCACAAATACACTCGTTGGCATCAAGTAAATGCTGAAGAATAGCAATGCGGGCAGGATGCGCAATGGCTTTTGCCAAAGTGGCCATACGGATTTGTTCCTCGCTGAAGCTGATTTTGTCCTTGCTGTTCATATTTATCGTTTATCGTGAATTTACGATAAATATAGCCAATACAATGCCGGTTTTAAAATCATGGGGAAAATAATGCTGCTGAAAAACAAAAAATCCGCCTTCTGCGTGCGAGAGTGCGGATTAATTTTTTAATTGAAGTGATTTTAGAGGCCTACTTTTCTGATTTTTTCAATCATATTGGTGGTGGAGAATCCTTCCACCAACTCGACCGTTTCGACACTCCCGCCGCGTTCCAAAACGAAAGGCGCTCCCACAATATTGTCTATAGTATAATCGTTTCCCTTCACAAGAACATCCGGCTTGACGGTCTCAATCAATAGCTGTGGTGTTTCTTCACCGAACAGGATTACATTATCCACAAAAGCCAAAGCAGCCAGCATTCTTGCGCGGGCATACTCGTTATTGATCGGGCGTTCCGGGCCTTTCAGCTTACTGACGGAGGCATCTGTATTCAGCCCCATCACCAGGCGATCCCCTTTTTCACGGGCTTTTTCAAGGTAGTCGATGTGGCCTAAATGAAGGATATCGAAACAGCCGTTAGAGAACACAATACGCTCGCCGGCTTTGCGGTAGGCGTCCATGGTTTCTTCGATCTGTTCCCAGGTAATGATTTTATTTGCTGTGGTATTCATAATGATATTTTTTCGGTATTGATAAGCGCGGGTGCTTAATTTTTTGGGGATCGTAGCGGGACGCCACGACCTGTCCTGTTTTCGCCATCGGGACACCCAAGTCAAAAATTGAATAATTCCGCCAATTTCACCTGCTCGGGCTGCAACAAAAGTACTTTGTTTATTTTGCTTCCATCTGGTAGTCGAACCTGAATTTCGTAAATGCTCCGAGCAATTTTGATTGCCTGTTCAGGACTTAGCCTTGCCTCTTTAATATTGAGCTGTCTCTCCAACTCTTTATGTACCTTATATGCAACAAAGGAAATGCAGATATGACTCTCAATTCTTTTTTGAATCCGATGGAATATAGGTCTAATTTTTAAGTCTGTCTTCGAGATACGAAAAGCTTTTTCAATTTTCCATAGTTCTCCATAATTGGCAATGATTTCATCAGAATTACCCTCTACGTTCGTTAAATAGCCTTTTAGGCCATCCCATTTACCATCTTCCTTGAACTTCTCTTCATCTAACTGCACCTTTACCTCGCCATCAAGTTTTAAATATTTGTTATAGCCTCTGTTATTGATATTGGACTTTGTAAGCTTACCTGATGCAATATTCTTCTTGAGTTTATCAAGCCCTTTTTGTCTGTTTTTACCATCCTTTTTGGCTCTTTTGTCAGAATATGTAATAATCAGCCTTAATCCATCAGGTTGAGCTATTTCAGCAGACTCTCCATTACCCAAAGTCAAGTTTAATATTTGGTCTTTGACTTCTTTGTTCATGTTCTTAATTCTTGCTCCGAGAATAAATCCATAGCCTTTATTAAGTAGTTCTTTTACATTTTTATTAGACATGAGCCCTGAATCAGCAACAACTACCAACTTGGTAATATTATATTTGTTGCAGAACTCATCCACGATAGGCAACATGGTATGCCCTTCAAACTTATTACCTTCAAATATTTCGTAAGCAAGTGGATAGCCTCCTCTACTAACCAATAAGCCCAGTACAATTTGCGGATTTTGATGTTTCCCCTCTTTTGAAAAGCCTGTTTTTCTTAAATCATCTTGATGATCTGTTTCAAAATAAAGAGTGGTTACATCATAAAATGCAATATTCACCTCGCCTTCTAAAACTTGTTTCGAGTGTTCGAAGCTAAGATGTTGTAATATCTCTTTATACTCTGAATGAACCTTATCCATTAGCCTGTAAACAGTATTGACAGAGACATTCATCCCATGATTTAACGACCAATGCTCTGTTGTCGCTAGTGCTACACCCCCTAAATTTAGCATGATTTTTTCTTGAATCACTGTATGGGAAGAAAAACATCTATTGTCATTGATCTGACGGAGCGAGAAGAGAGACTACTATTTAGAATTATTAATAGTGGGAAGACGCCTTCAAATATTCGTCGCCGAGCCTCATTTGTGTACCATTTTAATAAGGGGTTAAGCTTCAAAGAGATTTGTGCTAATGAAAAAGCAGATCCCAATACAGTGAAGAGATGGCTTAATAAATGGGACGCAATCAATGAGTTAGATGAAACCCAAAATAAAATAGGAGATACTGAATTTATCCGACTTATTTATGAACAATTAACTGATTCTAAAAGAAGCGGAAGGAAACCTCGTTTAACTGCCGAAGAAAAAATTCAAGTGCAAACATTAAGCTGCCAAGATCCTCAAGATTATGATGTTCCAATCACTGAATGGTCTCATGAGTCTTTGAGTGAGCAAGCGAAGAAAATGGGAATCGAAATCTCATCAAGTCATGTTGGTCGACTTTTAAAAAAACGAATTAAGTCCTCATAAAACTGAATATTGGATACATCCAAAAATAGGTGACCAACAGGAGCATAACGACCGTGTTTCTGATGTTTGCAGTGTTTATTTGGAGCAATCAGACGATGTTGTGACTATTTCTGTGGATGAAAAGACGGGTATTCAAGCTAAACAAAACATAAAAATAACCACAGCAAAAAGCGGTCAAGTTAAGCGAGTAGACCCAGAATACAAGCGGAACGGAACGACCTGTTTAATCGCAGGCCTGAATATAATGGACGGCGAGGTCACCAAATATCAACTTGGACAGACTCGGAATGAGGAGGATTTTTGTAAATTTATAGAGTCAATCATCGATAAATACCCTAACAAAAAAATCGTTTTTATTGCAGACCAGCTTAATACACATAAATCAGAGTCATTAGTCAAGCTAATTGCTGATAAAGTAAATTATGACAGTGATTTAGGTAAGAAAGGACGGTGTGGAGTATTAAAGACGATGAAGTCCAGGATGGAATTTTTAGAGGATAAAGACCATAAAATCAGATTTCAATATACTCCAAAACATTGCTCTTGGTTGAACCAAATAGAGAATTGGTTTGGCCGTTTACAGAAGCATGTAATTCGTAATGGGCAATTTAACTCGGTCCCTAATTTAGAAAGAAAAATCACCAACTATATTGAGTATTACAATGAAAGATGGAAAAAGCCAATTGAGTGGTGTTTTGGTGGGTTTTAAATCGGGTGGTATTTAAGGGTTATCGCACTAGCTTGCTTACAGGATATTCAATGCGAGAAAATACTAATCTCCGAAATAAGAGATCACCGACAAGATTAAAGCCTATTTCGTCATAAATAGAATTTAGTAGAAGGTCAATGCCAACTGATTTGACTTGATCTATTTTGTCAAGGACCTGTTCAGTTTCGGCTCTTTGATTATCGAAATTAATGGCAACCTGACCAGTCTGACCATGAATCCATTGATTTGCTTCATTTTTAAGTGCTAAAATCTCGTTTGGGTCAGCCGATGAGCCAAAAGTCTTAACAACTTTGTACTTTTTTGAGGATTTCAGTATGACTTGGACACTAATGGTACCACTTTTATTGAGTTTTTCACGCACAAACATGCCTTAAATTAGGCAAAATTTAGAAACGGGACACCCACTTTTGACCTGTTTTTATTGTAATCGATTGATTTTTAGGGTGTAGCGAAAATCAGCCAAAAAAGGTGGCGAAGACAGGAAAAAATCCGCCTTCTGCGTGCGAGAGTGCGGATTAATTTTTTAATTGAAGCGATTTTAGAGGCCTACTTTTCTGATTTTTTCAATCATATTGGTGGTGGAGAATCCTTCCACCAACTCGACCGTTTCGACACTCCCGCCGCGTTCCAAAACGAAAGGCGCTCCCACAATATTGTCTATGGTATAATCATTTCCTTTCACCAGAACATCCGGCTTGACGGTCTCAATCAATAGCTGTGGTGTTTCTTCACCAAACAGGATCACATTATCCACAAAAGCCAAAGCAGCCAGCATTCTTGCGCGGGCATACTCGTTATTGATCGGGCGTTCCGGGCCTTTCAGCTTACTGACGGAGGCATCTGTATTCAGTCCCATCACCAGGCGATCCCCTTTTTCACGGGCTTTTTCAAGGTAGTCGATGTGGCCTAAATGAAGGATATCGAAACAGCCGTTAGAGAACACAATACGCTCGCCGGCTTTACGGTAGGCGTCCATGGTTTCTTCGATCTGTTCCCAGGTAATGATTTTATTTGCTGTGGTATTCATAATGATATTTTTTCGGTATTGATAAGCGCGGGTGCTTAATTTTTTGGGGATCGTAGCGGGACGCCACGACCTGTCATGAGTAGATCTCACAAAAATATCTGCGGAAATCTGTGTAATCTGTGGACAAAATAAATACTCCTTTACATCTTTTACTTTAACCTTAGGAGGTACTGATTATGGATTCCCCAGAAGAAGCTTCTCCTTTCTTCTGAAACATGATCAGGGAAACCGCTAACGACAAACCACCGACAATCAGAATCATCAGTGTTTGGGTGGTATGCATTACGGTGGCAAAGAACACGCCATCGGTCAGGTTCATCCCATATAAGGCGAGGGTTTGGCTGACAATCCAGTGGTAGGCACCAATGCCTCCTTGTACGGGCGCCGCCATTCCAAGGCCACCCATCACAAACATCGCAAGCCCGATACGGAGCGTCAGGTGTTCGGTGATAGGAGTAGAAAAGAAAATGACATATGACATGGTGAAATACATCACCCAGATGACGATCGTCGAGAGGAAAAAGCCGGTCTTGTTTTCAAGAGACTGAATGGACATCAGTCCTGCACTAAGTTGTTCGATGAATGCTTCCACCCGAAGGAAAAGGGCATTTTTGCGTAGCCATGTTCGCTGTTTTTTCCACAGGTAAATACCGAGAAAAACCATGGTAAAGAAGCCTCCAGTCAAAATAAGCAGAATAGGCACAATGGCCGAATGCTGATCGTATTTATTGGAAAACAGGCCAATAATAAAGCCATACAGTTTATCGAACTCCAGGAAAATGACCAAAACAACGCTCGCCAAAAGCATGATCAGGTCCAGAAGTCTTTCTGCCACAACACTGCCAACACCCGTGGATACTGGTACCTGATCTGAGCGTTTCAGCATACCGCAACGAATCACCTCCCCTGCCCTTGGGATAATCAGGTTGCCAAAATAACCCACCATAACGGCGAGAAAAGTTCTGAAAACACTCAGATTTTTATGACCAAGCGGCTTGAGCATCAGGTTCCATCGGTAGGCACGGGCAATATGACTGACAATCGCCAGTGCCATGGAGAGTAACAACCAGCTGTATCGGAGGTCGGTGGCGCGGCTGCTCAGCTCAGAAAAATCAATGTCTTTAAAGACATAATATAGCAGCCCAAGAGAAATACTCAGGGAAATGAGGTATTTGATGACGGTGGTCAGATGCTTCATAGGAGGGGCATTCATGTAAAAAAAGTTCAGCGCAACTCATAAATGGAGGTGCGCTGAACTTAACTAAATTTGACCCATAAAGGTCTCGCTATTTTGTTTAGGCGATTTTATTGTCGCCATCAGGGAAGACGATCGACGGCTTAAAGCCTTTTTTCGCTTCTTCAAAATCCATGCTTCCGTAAGAGATGATAATAATGATATCCCCTACTTGTACACGACGGGCAGCAGGCCCATTCAAACATACCATACCACTGCCTCTTTCTCCGGCAATAGTGTAGGTTTCGATGCGCTCGCCATTATTGACGTTTACAATCTGGACTTTTTCGCCCTCTAAAATGTTTGCGCCATCCAATAGGTCGGCATCAATAGTGATACTTCCTACATAGTGCAATTCTGCCTGCGTAACTTTTACGCGATGGATTTTAGATTTTACTACTTCAATGTTCATCTTTCCAAAATCTGTCATCCCCTTTGGGATGGGATAATTTTTGATTGTGCCTTCATTATTCAACAGTTGAAAGTACAATATATTTCAAAATGCAATTTTATATTTTTATCCAACTATCCCTAATAAAATAGAAAAATCTGATGCTGAAAAGCCAATTTTAGCAAGGGAACAGCATTTGTTTGGCTTTTAGCCGCTTAGATGCTGAAGGTGCGGTTATCAATCAGGCGAACCCCCTCAAGATAAGCAGCAACACATACCGTTACTTTTTGTCCCAGTTTCAGTCGTTCAACGGTCTCAAGGGTCGCTGTATCGACAATCTCCAGATATTCCAGTTCCATTTCAGGGTGTTGTGACATCACGTTATCGAAAGCCTTTCGACCTTTCTCCAACGAACCCAAACGTCGCAAGCATTGTGCCGTACTCATCAGCGCCTGATTGATCGCCGGTGCAATTTCGTTTTTGGCATGTTCAGAAAGGCGTCTGTTACGGGAACTCATGGCTAAGCCATTGGCCTCCCGAAGGATAGGGCAGCCGACAATCTCAACGGGCATATCAAGATCATATACCATTTTGCGGATAATGGCCAGTTGCTGAAAGTCTTTTTCGCCGAAGAAAGCCTGATCTGGCTGAACAATATTGAACAGCTTATTAACCACCAAACCGACACCGCTGAAGTGGCCTGGGCGGAATTTCCCTTCCATGATTTGATCGAGGGGGGAAAAATCAAAGCCCAGGGGTGTTCCTTTGGGGTACATGATCTCAGCAGTAGGAGCAAACACTGCCGCACAGCCTGCACGTTCCAGCATCTCGACATCGGCCTCGAAAGTCCGCGGGTACTTTTCCAAATCCTCGGCATTGTTGAATTGCGTAGGATTGACGAAAATACTGCAGATGGTCGTCAGGGAACGGTCCGTAGATTCTTTAATAAGTGATAGGTGGCCTTCGTGAAGCGCCCCCATTGTTGGCACAAAGCCAATCGCCTTGCCGTCACGTTTTTGCTCACGTACATAGGCCCGGATCTCAGAAATAGTATTTATAATTAGCATGATTAATCTTTATTCCTGCAAATTTAAACCCTAAATCTATGATTTTAACCTAAATAAATTGAGAATCGCTTAAATTTTCGTAATTTTGTGTTCCCTTTGTTTGATTAATCTTACTCAATAACAGTATGTCAAAACTTCGAATTCTATACGTAGCTACCGAAATTAACCCATTTCTCCAAACTTCGCAAGTCGCTGATTTTGTGCGCAAGCTTCCTCAGGAGATGCAAGAGCGCGGAATGGAGATTCGGATTATGGTACCTCGTTTTGGGTTGATCAACGAACGCAAAAATCGTTTGCACGAAGTAGTTCGTTTATCAGGTATTAATATTGCCGTAGGAGAAGAGGAGAAACCATTGGTAATCAAGGTTGCTTCTATCCCTAACGCCCGACTACAAGTGTACTTTATCGACAACGAGGATTACTTCCAGCGCAAATCTGTATTTGTGGATAAGGAAAATAATCTGCACGCCGATAACGATGAACGGGCGATCTTCTTTTGTAAGGGAGTGATCGAAACCGTGAAAAAATTAGGCTGGGAGCCAGATGTTGTACATTGCAACGACTGGATGACTGGTTTGATTCCAATGTATTTGAAAACCTCTTACAAAAACGATCCGATTTTCAAAAATGCGAAATCGGTGTTCACTATTTACAACAATCACTTGCCTCAGAAGTTTTCTCAGGATATATTCGAGAAAATTAAGATGATTGATATTGAAGATGAGATGTTGCAAGCAATGTCAACAGACTTCGAAGGATTCATCAAGATGGGCGTTGAATATGCTGATGCTGTCGTGAAAGCCGAACAGGACGAATACAATGATACATTGAAAGGTCTGTTTGAAGGAATGACACATAAGCAAATTGACACTGTCGAAGAAGAAAACTTTTTAGATAAATATTACGACATTTATAATGAGCTTGTTGGGTAGTAAATCCATCCAAAACATATTAGGACTAATGGTAGTGTTAGTCCTTTTTTTATCCTCATGTAAAGATTCTCAGAATCCAACATTTGGTTTCGACCCCGGTTTCGACCCTACGGACATGCATTATGTGGAGCTTCATGTTCCTGTGCAGGTGTTCCGTTATGATTCTGTCCGTACATCTGTTAATCAGAGTGGCCGTGCATTGGTGGGCACAATTAAGGACCCTGAGTTTGGAACGCAGAAAGGGAGTGTTTATACCATGATGCGTAAATCATCAAAAATCATCCCTACGGATGCTGTTTATGATTCAGCGACCTTAAGCCTGACAGGGATTTATGGTTATGGTGATGTTTTCACGAGTCCTTTGGCGATCAGCCTGCACGAACTGAAAAACACGCCAGATTCTACAGATCGTGAGAATCGTAACTTTTATACCTTTGACCAAGTCGATTATAATTCATCGAGCCTTTTGAACAGAAGTATTCAGGTAGAAAACGAAGATGCCACGAGCAATACGGTAGATTCCCTTTACAACTTGCGTATGCCTGATGGTTACGGCATTAGATTGTACAACTCGGCACAGGTAGAGCAGGAAGATTTGGATGAGTTGAGCCAAAAAGATTTCAGTACTGAATTCCCTGGTTTCGCCATTACAGATGATCGAAACACCACCAACGGTATGTTGGGCTTCAACCTGGACAATTCAGGAATTCGTGTTTTTTATCACACCCCTACCGATACCTCCAATGCGGTATTCTCTTTCTCCTTCTTTAATAGTGCAGACACCTCGTTCTTTGCGAACTTTACAGGTATCGCTCAGGACTATTCAGGAACGCCACTGGCAGCAATGAAAGATACCCTCGCATTTGTAGATGTGAATAAAGATTTAGGCGGCGATGCTTATTTGAAAGCTGGTGCAGGTATTTTTGCAGCATTGAGAACAGACTCGATTCTTGCTGACTACCAAAAGGCAGTGGAATCTGATAGTATTCAGGGTGGAATTATGGTGAATTCAGCAGAATTGCTGATTCCTTATGATGACACTGATGTGACGGACTTCAAGAAAGAGCCGAACCCGATATTGGTTTACCGAGCGGATGAGGATTTTCGGACATTGAATTCCAATTTACTGCCGAACGATGCCGTTGACCCAACCCTTGAAAACCCTGGCGAGAATATCGTACGATTATCACCGAATACTGACAAGAAGTATTATAAGGCGACCATCACACGATATGTTCAGGCATTGCTCAACGGGGATATGGAAGAGAAGAATAAACTGATGTTAGCCCCTGGCCCATTTCATGATCAACTGGAAGGTTTGAAAATTGAAGGTGATCAAGTCGTGATCAGGATGTACTTTACAACAGGTAAAAAACCATAAAATTTAAGCCACTCACTTTGTTGAGTGGTTTTTTTTTAACTATTTTTTCGTGCCTAAATGTGCAAATTTGACTTTGCTGCTGATCCTTAGAAACCAAAGGATTAAGCGTAAAAATTGCCTTTCCGTTCAATCAGTTTATTTTTTTAAAACAGGTAGTTTACACGTAATGTAAATTTTCTGTGATTGCATTTTGTTAAAATGGAAGTTTGGAGGCCTTTGAGGTACTCGATATAATTGTAGTTCTATTTTTTATTACTATTTTTACTTAATAATGTAAGAAAATAATGAAAGCTGGACTACGTCACCGACTCATGAGCTTCTTTGTTAATGAGGTTGCAAAACCTCAGGAGAAAGATGCTGACCACTCTCTTGTGCGAGGAGGGATCATAGCTGCGCAACTTGCAATATTAGTTCAGATCGGTTTGAGCTTATTTGTAAGCCACGATGCCAATCTGTTTCTGCATTTGGTTTTTTTGGGGCTGATGATGCTCCCTTATATTTTTTACCTCAGCAGGGAACAAGGCCTGGCCATCGAGTTTTTCTTCCTGATCACGAATACTTATGTTTTTTTAGTGTGTCAGTGGTCATTTCAGTCCACAGGGATTTCCTATTTCTTCTTTCCCATATTGGTGCAAATCAGTTTAAATCACCGCAAGAGTGAGATTATTCCTTTTGTCATTAAGCTGATCGTTCCTATCGGCTCATTGCTTTATTGTTCTTATACCGTTTATTTTCGGGCCAATGTAGCGCTGCCTTTAGGGGTAAGTGAGCTGACCGTTGTGTGGGTGAATCAGATTTTAGCCATGATTTATACCGGTTTGCTGGTTTATATTAAAGTCAGTCAGGATTTGCAAGAGCATCATAAACTGGAATATATGCTGGAGGAAAAAGGGAAGGTGGAAAAATCATTATTGGAGCAGGCCGAGGAGCTTAATAAGGTCAATGAGGACCTTAATCAGGTGGTGTATCAGATGTCGCACAGCTTGCGTGGGCCAGTAGCAAGTTTATCGGGCTTGTTGCGGGTGATTCAGAATGAGCCATCCTTTTCAGATTATAAAAATTATTTTGATCAGTTTGGGCATTTGATCGAGAAAATCGATGTTTTTGTGACTGAGGTGAATAACTACCATGCCAGTCAGCCCAGTAAAAAGAGTGAATTGCGGGCAGTCTGTTGCGATCAGCTGATTACCGAGGCTCGGGAAGAAGGGATGCGCTGCAACTCGGATATGGGTGAGCTGATCAAGTTTGAAGCAAACACGCAGATTCCTGAGGGGATGCAATTGCCGGTGCTTGATATCGAAATTATTCTGTTCAATCTGGTGCAAAATGCTTATCGTTTCCATGATCGCAGAAAGGCAACGCCTTATGTGAAAGTGTACCTGATGGTCTCTAATCAGCAGCTGATTATTAAAGTTCGTGATAATGGCCTGGGCATTCCTGAAGAAGGGCAAACCCGAATTTTTGAACGTTTTTTCCGAACCAATTACGAATTCATGACCACTGGACTGGGGCTTAATCTTGTAAAGCGTCGGGTGGATGCACTTGGCGGCCGCATCAATATGGTGTCAGAACTTGGTGTAGGCTCTACGTTTGAAGTGATTCTGCCGACTTTTTACGAGGAAATAACAGATGGCAGCAGCCTGCATTATCATGATATTATCAGTCGATAATTGATGGCGGCGGAGAAAGTTTTATAACTTTGTGTTTTCATCATTAAAGTGCTGTAACATTGAAGTTGTCCATTATTACGGTTGTTTTTAACGCCAAATCTTTATTTGAGCTCACCCATCAGAGTGTCATTTGCCAAAGCTTTCAGGATTTTGAATATGTGGTGATTGATGGACAATCAACCGATGGCTTTGTGGAAGCACTGCCCAATTATGAAGGGATTGATCAGTGGATTTCCGAGCCCGATAAAGGCATTTATGATGCGATGAACAAAGGGCTGGCGTTGGCCAAGGGCGATTATGTCCTTTTTCTGAATGCTGGCGATTGCCTGCTTTCTGAAAGCAGCCTGCAATCGGTTTTTGATCACCTCCCCCCTGCCACAGATATTATATTTGCGGAAACAATGATGGTGGATGATGCCCGCCACCACCTCGGGCTTCGCTCCGAACTGACCAGTCGAAAGTTACCTCAAGTCTTGAACAAGAATGCCTTTGCGGAAGGAATGGTCGTGTGCCATCAGGCTTTTATGCCTAAGCGCAGCCTGTGTGAGCCTTATAACCTTGCTTATCGCCATAGTGCAGACTACAATTGGTGTTTAGAAATTTTGAGCAAGAGCAAGCAATGTAAGCGCTTTGAAACGCCACTGGTGGAATATCTTGTGGGTGGGCATTCTGCCAAACACCTGAAAGCAAGCTTGAAAGAGCGGTGGGCCATCATGAAAAATCATTATGGATGGATGGGGACGGTAAAGGCGCACCTGTTTATTGCTGCCCGAACTTTGGGGCGCAAATTCCACGGTCAGCAAAATCAGTGGTAAAAAAATAAGTCAGCCTCCTAAGCGACTGACTTATCTTTAATCGTGACTGGGAATTGCAATATTCATCGGTGATACCCTGTGTACATCAGTGTCGAATCATTGAATTTGCATCATTAGTCTGATGGCCGGGCAGCCTTAATGAGCCTGCAGCCAGTTCTCGCCGACACCAGCTTCCACCAGTAGCGGTACTTCAAACTCAATGGCATTTTCCATCAGTTCTGTTACTTTCTCCTTGACCTTTTCCAGCTCCTCTTTGTGTACATCAAAAACCAATTCATCATGTACCTGCATGATCATTTTTGACTGCAAATTTTCTGATCGCATCCATGCGGCAATATTGATCATTGCTTTTTTGATGATGTCGGCAGCAGATCCCTGAATCGGTGCATTGATGGCGTTTCGTTCGGCAAAACCGCGCACGGTGGCATTCCGCGAGTTAATGTCCCTGAGGTATCGACGACGCTTCATAATGGTTTCCACATAGCCCTGTTCGCGGGCCTCATTCACTACACGGTCCATATAGGCCTTTACTGCGGGAAATTCTTCAAAGTACGCCTTGATAATGTCAGAAGCTTCGCCCCTCGGAATATTGAGCCTTTCGGAAAGCCCGAAAGCCGAAATACCATAGATAATCCCAAAGTTGGCCGTTTTGGCTTTACGGCGCATGTCGCTGTCCACTTCTTCTGGCGTTACCTTGAACACTTTCGCTGCGGTAGCACGGTGAATATCTTCCCCATTTTTAAAGGCTTGAATCATGTGCTGATCCTGTGCAAAACCCGCCATAATGCGCAACTCAATCTGGGAGTAGTCAATGGCGAGGATCAGGTGGTCTTCGTGGCGAGGAACAAAAGCCTTGCGGATTTCCTTACCCCTTGCAGTTCTGATCGGGATATTTTGCAAATTGGGGTTGGTAGAACTCAGTCGTCCTGTGGCGGCAACTGCCTGTCGGTAGGAAGTATGAATGAGGCCATCCTCGGCAATCAGCTCGGGCAGGGCATCTACATAAGTGGACTTCAGTTTGTTCAGTTCCCGAAATGCGAGAATCAAAGCACAGATTTCATGTTCTTTGGCCAGTTTGGATAAAATCTCCTCCCCAGTGGCATATTGCCCCGTTTTGGTCTTTTTTGGTTTATCCACCAGTTTCATCTCATCGAAGAGGATGACCCCGAGTTGTTTTGGGGAAGCGATATTGAATTCTTTTCCCGCCATAGCGTAGATTTTATCTTCAATCTGTTTGCTCTCGGCACCCAGTTCTTCAGACAAATCCGCAAGGGCATCAGTATTGATCTTGACACCGTTACGCTCCATTTCTTCCAATACTTTCAGTAAAGGCATCTCCAGGCCGTTCATCAGGTCCTCTGAGGCTACTTCAGCCAGTTTAGGGGCAAAGTATTGCTTTAGCTGTAAAGTAATGTCAGCGTCCTCGGCAGCATAATTGACACGCTTATCGACGGGCACTTTATAGAAGAGCCCATCTTTGGCTTTGTCTTTTTCTTTCCCCGTGAGGGATTTAAAAGAAATTGGGCTGTAGTTCAGGTAATTTTCAGCCATGACGTCCATGCCGTGCTTGCCATCTGGTGATAACAGGTAGTGAGCGATCATGGTATCGAACAATGGCCCTTTAAGCTGAAGGTTGTACTTTTCCAACACCAGCATATCGTACTTGAGGTTCTGGCCAATCTTGGTGATCTGCTCATGCTCAAACACCGCCCTGAAATCCTCAACGACCGTCTGAGCCAGTTCAGGTGTTTCATCAGGAATATGTACGTAATAGGCTTCATTGGCCTGATAAGCGAAAGAGATTCCGCAAAGTTGTGCTTTCAGCGGGTCGAGGGAACTTGTTTCTGTATCGAAGCAAACCTCATCCTGTTGGAGCAAATATTCACAAAGGCTTTGGCGTTCTTCTGCCGTGCTCACCATGTGATAGTTTTTCTTCGACTGCTCAAAGCTGCTTTTCTCCGCCACCACGGCATGTCCCTCCAAGGGGTTGGCATTGGGTGCCTCCGTTTGCTTCGGCGCGGCCTTGGGCTTCGGTGCGGCATCAAACAAGCCCATTTGCGCGGGCTGAGACTGAGGTTTTGCCTGTGGTTGGCTGAACATGTCCATTTGCCCCCCTGCGGAAGGTGCTGCAGGAGCAGGAGGCGCAGGTGTATTGGCCGTAGGCGCTGCGGGAGCATCCTCACCGAGTACTCGGCGCTTGAGGGTGCGGAATTCCATTTCATCGAAAATTTCAGCGACAGCCTCTTTGTTCAGCGGGATAAGTTTCAGGTCTTCCCCATCAAAGGCAATCGGTACATCGAGGGCAATAGTGGCCAGCCTTTTGGAGAGCAGGGCCTGATCTTTATTGGCTTCCACCTTTTCTTTGGCCTTGCCCTTCAGCTCGTGGGTATTTTCCAGCAAGCCTTCTACTGATCCATATTTTTTCAGGTACTTCACGGCTGTTTTTGGCCCAACCCCAGGAATGCCTGGAATATTGTCGGAAGCATCTCCCATCAGGCCGAGGTAGTCAATCACTTGATCAACGCGGTCGAGGTCAAATTTAGCCAAAACTTCATTGATGCCGAGCACATCAACAGCATTGCCCATATAGGCAGGTTTGTACAAAAATATGTGATCTTCAACAAGTTGGGCATAATCCTTGTCCGGCGTCATCATAAATACTTCGAAATCTTCCTTTGATGCTTTCTTGGCAATGGTTCCAATTACATCATCGGCTTCGTAGCCTTTTACTTCAAGGATGGGAATGTTGAAAGCCTGCACCAACTGCTTGACAATCGGAATAGACATGCGGATGTCCTCTGGGGTTTCCTGCCGTTGTGCTTTGTACTCAACATACTCCTCATGGCGAAAAGTCGGGCCTGGCGGATCGAAGGCAACACCAATATGGGTGGGCTTTTCTTTTCTCAGTACTTCGAGTAAAGTATTGGTAAATCCAAGGACAGCACCAGTACTGAAACCTTTGGAATTGATTCGTGGGTTTTTGCTGAAGGCAAAGTGCGCACGGTAAATCAGCGCCATTGCATCAAGCAAGAAAAGTTTATTGGATGGCATGCTTAGCTGTTGTAAGTGAAGGATGCAAAATATATTGAAAGGCAATATACAAAATTATCAGTCGAGGCATGGATATTTTGAATGGGTTGTGCTTAGGGGCTGGTGAAGAAATAATTTAATTTTAATTTCTTCAAGCCTATTGGATAACCCATTAATTGGAATATTTTTGCGCAAAATTATTATGGATTGAAAGAAAAGATGAAATCGTTAAAGAATCTTAGAATCTATGCAGTAATGACTGTAGGGATATTTTTACACTGTTTGGGGTGGTCGGCATTTATTATTCCAAACAAGATTTCCAGTGGTGGACTGACGGGGGTTTCGACGGTTATTTATTACGCAACATCAATACCTGTGGCGTATTCTTACCTGTTGATCAACGTGTTTCTGATTGCGTTGGGAATTAAAATTTTGGGACCCCGGTTTGGCTCAAGAACGATATACGGCGTCCTGATGTCATCTTTTCTTTTCTATGTAATGCCCATGGTGATTAGCGCGCCTTTTGTGAAGGACTTATTCCTTTCGGTGGTTGTCGGCTCGGCAATGTCGGGCTTTGGCATTGCGCTGGTGCTCTCGCAGGGAGGAAGTATGGGAGGAACGGATATTGTCGCCATGATTGTGAACAAGTATCGGAATATTTCTCCAGGCAGAATCATGCTATATTGTGATGTGTTGATTATTTCGGCCTCTTTTTTAGTGCTGAAAAAGGTAGAAGCCGTGGTGTACGCAGGGGTAATCATGTTTGTGATCTCCTATATGGTGGATCTGGTACTTACTGGGGAGAAGCAATCGGTGCAGGTGATGGTTTTCTCAGAACATGAAGAGGAAATTGCTTCGCAGATCAGTAAAAGATTTAACCGTGGGCTGACAGTCATTCATGGTCGGGGCTACTTTACCAATAAGGAGCGACAAATTTTGATGATTATGGCGCGAAAGGCGGAAACCAACGGACTGCTTGATATTATCACCAGTGCCGACCCGAAAGCTTTTGTTTCTGTGGGGCAGGTTATGGGGGTTTACGGCGAAGGTTTTGAAGCCTACCGCAGATAAGCCCTGCGCTTAGGGCGTGGGAATTGCCTAAAAAATAAGGAAATAAAAAAGGTGACTTGTGAAGGTCACCTTTTTTCAGTTTAGGGCATCAGGACTTTGTCAATCATTTGTATCATGCCATTTTCAGCTTTCATGTCTTTTTCCAACAAGCTTGCGCCACCAACACTCAGGTTTTTCCCACTGCCAGAAACATCCAGGCTTGAACCTAACAAATTGGTCAGTTGCCCTTCTTTCGCCATATCTTTAGCGGTGAGGCTTCCTGAAACCATATGGTTCTTAAGTATATCTGTCAGCATCGATTTATTGTCAGGACTTAGAAAATCCTGAAACTTACTCACCCCCAAAGAAGCGAAAGCGTTGTCGCTTGGTGCCAAAAGCGTGATGGGGCTACTGCCACTGAGCAGGCTTGAAAGTCCCGCTGCCTGGGTCAGGGTCATGAATTTGGAGAGTTTGGGATTCCCCTGCACCAGTGAGAGCAACGAACCCGCAGATCCTCCGAGGCTTCCGATAGAAGAGCAAGAGCCCAAAAAGAAAAGCAAAGTCAGGGCGGGTAAAAAGAGCAGTTTGCGTAAGTTCATAGTCATAAAATTATACTTCTAAAATTAAGTTTCAGTATTCTTGTGGTAACTTGAATGATTAGAATTGGTTTAATCCTAATTCATTATTTTTTTGTAAAATTTCTTGAATTGAACATATATAATGGCAACGAAAGCACAGATTTGTTTTTTTGATCGCGCAAAGGAGCGCAGAGCAACAGGGAGCCCTGTAAAAGTTTTTTTATTTAAGGAGCAATCATCAGCCTTATTGAGCAGTTTTAAATTTGTTTATGAGCGTGCGTTGGTGCAATTGCCTCGCTGTAAAAGATCGGAGTCTATTCATTTACTGATCAGCTTTATAAAATGGATTGGCGTGCCTGTATTGTGGTATTATGGCCAATACGGAAGCTGGTTTTGGAATATGGTGATGGCCATTTTACCGATAGGTTTGGCTTGTTTAGTGCTTCAATTAGTGCTCAGGGTACGCCCTAAGGCCTATTATATTTACACACCGCTGTTTGTGTGGGAGGTATTGAGCTATTTGGTGCCAGCCTATTTGTTTACAGAACAAGTTCTTGGCCGATGGTATATTGCCAACCGCGATATTGCCCTGACGGTATTGATTGGTCTGGTGTTATCTCAGATTGGTGCCACTTTTTTCAAGGTGATTCACCTTCATCTCGAGCACTATGTACTTGGCGGGCATTTTGAGCGTTTGAAACAAAAACTCACGGAGGGTTTCAGTATTGGGCCCAACCCTTTCATTCATTCTTTTCTTGGATTATTTCTGAAAATTTATCGCTGGTTTGTGTAAGGGCTGACATTTTCTAAATTAAATGAATGAAAATGCAACCTTTTGATTGATGGTTTACGTTCACAGAATTAAAATAATATATTACACGTAAACAATTATTTCATGCGCTACCATATTCTTGTTCTCCTATTGGCAATGAGCAGTTTACTGACCGCTTTTGCCCTCTCGAACACTGCGGAACAATATACTGTTGATACGGATCACAGTCAGGTGAAGTGGACGGGGGAAAAAGTAGGCGGCTCCCATTATGGCCATGTGGCTGTAAAGGAAGGCGTGCTGCATGTTGCTGACGGAAAAATAGAAAGCGGCCTTGTGGTATTGGATATGAGCTCGATGGTGGTTGAAGACCTGAAAGGGTTTATGAAGCGCAAACTTGAGAAACATTTGAAATCGGAAGATTTTTTTAATGTGGAGGCTTACCCAACCGCCACTTTCAAAATCAAAAAAGTATATCGTCAGGGAAAACAGCAGGATGAATTCAAGGTAATAGGCGATTTGACGATCAAGGGGATTACCAAAGAGATTCACTTTCCTGCAACCATAGCTTTGTCTCCTACCTTTATTACCGCAAAGGCACTCATTACTGTGGACAGAACCGCTTTTGATGTACGCTATGGGTCGGGAAGCTTTTTTGACGACCTCGGAAATAAGACCATTTATGATGACTTCAAGCTTGAAGTGAACATCAAAGCCAATCAGAAATAATTATTCAAACAACCAAAACCATAAAAAAACTATGAAATCATTTAGCAAATCGCTTTTCTTCGTGATGAGCATGGCGCTTATCGTTGCCGTAACTTTTGCCTTTAAGCCTGCGGCAAAAATGTACAAGGTGAACCCGTCATTATCAAAAATTAAATGGACTGGTGAAAAAGTTACTGGTGAGCACTGGGGAATGGTAAAAGCACAGTCTGGGCATTTACACATGGATGGTGATCAAATCAAAGGTGATTTTGAGATCGACATGTCTTCAATTGATGTTCGCGACCTGGAAGGTGAGCACAAGCAAAAATTGGAAGGGCATTTGAAGTCAGCAGACTTTTTTGGTGTTGAAAAGCACCCAATGGCGAAATTCACGATCAAGAAGGCTTACCGTCAGGGCAAAGAAAAAAATGAATACAAAGTGGTTGGCGATTTGACGATCAAAGGAATTACAAAAGAGATCAGCTTTCCAGCAAAAATTGATGTATCGAAAGATCAAATGAAGGCCAAAGCAACGATTAAAGTTGACCGTACGGCTTTTGATGTACGCTACGGATCAGGAAGCTTCTTCGATAATTTGGGTGACAAAACAATCTACGATGAGTTTACGCTCGATGTAGATTTAGTCGGTCAGGCCAACTCTTAATATTTAAAGCATAAAAAAAAGGCTATCTCGAATGATGAGATAGCCTTTTTTTTGGTGCGCCGTGCATGGCGATTAACTAATCGGTGCAAGTCCGTAGTGGGGGTTAGTAGTGCCAACCACATAGCAGAAGGCAAGGGTGTTTACCGTGAGGTATAATCTGAAGGAAGCTGTATGCAAATCTCTGGCCTGAGGGACACGAACATCATGAGGCAGTGTTGTCTGGATAAGTTTGCCAAACAAAACGAAGTCCAAAACTACTCGGAAGGCAATGCTGTAAATGGTGCAGGTAGATGGAGAGAAAGTTAAGTCGTCTTACCGCGGGAGGTCTCGCAGACAGTAATACCTGGTCGAAAAAGGTTTATTGCGAGAAGTCAGCAGAGGTCATAGTACATAGAGGCAATGAGCTGTAAGAACTACAGAGGTCTCACAATCTATGGAAGGACTGAATCTTGTCAGATTTTCAACTGAAAGTTACTGTAAAGCAGATGATAGCAGATGCCCGAAAGGGACTCCTTACTGGAAGATAGGACGGAATCCGAAAATAGGTAAGAGTGTTTATGCCGAAAGATAACGACAGGAAATGAAAGTCATTGAGGTTAATAATTTCAAGACAAGAAACCGCCCTGTACGGATCCGTATGCAGGGTGGTGTGGGAGGTGTACTGGTGAAAGAGGAAATTTTCTTTCACCAGCCATCTACCCGATGTCTTTATTTTTTGTTTAGAAGAGTTTGTCCAAAATCTTTTGGGCTTCTTTCTTTACATCTGTTTTTGGGGTTTCCTTATTGGCATTCGAGGAGTTGCTTTTGGAAGAACTTTTTCCAGCGACAGATTCCGTCCCTACCAGTTTGTATTTTGGCTTGTCGTAATTGCCATCCACTTTAAAGTTGAAACGCATCGCCTCGGGTACCACATCCGTTTTTGTGCCAAACAAATCACCAATCACTTTATTGGCCTCTTTGCCCAACCCTTTGGTAGGCACCAATACTTTCATATTGTAATCAAGGGATTTATCAAAGCCGTTGCTGCCATCAATTGTTGCGGTGTACTCGCCAATTTTCACATCAAAAGGCTGCACCTTCACCCGACCGTTTTCAATTCGTGTTTTAATGATGACATCTTTCATATTGATGTTCTCACTTTTACTCGAGAAGCCTGAAATGGCCGAAATGCCTTTTACAATTCCTGAATTTTTTACCGATGCCTCACGGATCTCAATATCTCCTGAGCCATCCATCGTATTCATATCAGGGCTCATATCTTTCAGCAAAATACCCTTCATAGAGAAATTGGTACTGAACTTTCCATTCATCTCCTTGGCAATAGGTGCCGCCGCCTGTACGGTGTTCAGCGATGCATAAGCCTGCGGAATGTCTATCTGACTCATATCGAAATTAAAGCCGAAAGATGGTTTCCTGACATTGGTAGAGTTATAAACGCCACTCATGCCTACCTTACCGCCCATGGTATTGAAATTCACACCGTCCAGGGTTGCCAGGCCATTTTTCAGACTGATTTTCCCTTTCAGATTTTTGAGAACCATCTGATCGTAGATGGTTTCTTTAATAGATGCCATGAACGTCAGATCGAGATTTTTAGGAATCACCACCACCTCTTGCGCGCTGTCAGGATCTTTGGTTTCCGCTTTCGCGACCTCTTCATCTTCAGGCGCTTCGACCATAAACTGATTCAGGTTGAAACGGGTACTGTTGAAAGTCATCGTGCCGCGAAGGGTTTCGTCCTTGAGGGCATAAGCAATGTAGTTGCTGATTTTCCCCTTAATGTTCATGTCGCTGTTACCAATCTTGCCACTCAGGTTGCTGAGTTCGATATTTTTTGGATTGAAAACGGCGTTGGCACTTGCAATGCGTACTCCCTGCGGGAAGTCAGGACTGATAAAGATGAGGTTTTTCAGATTGACCTTACCACTTGTTGGGAGCTTGTCGTAGGCTTCTTTTTCTACATCAGACATTTTCCCTTTGGTGGTGATGTCGGCATAGATTTTCCCCTCGAGCTCCATGCTGTCGAGCTTGAAAGCTTTGGCCATAGTCGCCAAATCCACATTTCCTTGTGCCTTAATGTCCCACTTAGGATCATTCAGGTCGAAAATTTTCATGGAAGCCGTAAACGTTTCCTGCTCCATCATCATGCGGAAATTATCCACCATCATGGTTGTTGAGCTCATTTTTCCTTCAGGGCTCTGTACCTTTGCCGTAAAGTTCATCCCTTCCACAGGAATCGGGAAATCTTTGGACTCAAAGTAGCCATCGGTCAAACTCATGCTACCATCCAAAACTGGAATCGTATTGGTGAGGCTGTCGTAATAACCGTGCGCATTGATATCGATCTTATAAACCCCTTTCATTTTCAGCCCCTGCTGGTGCGCCAAATCTGCCAGGTCAGTCAAATTGATCGTTCCTTTAATGGCACCGTCAATAGGGAATTTCTTCAGGTCTTTGATCATCAGGTTTCCATCAATAGGGTTTTTACCAAGATCAACATGAAACTTCGGAATGTTGACAGAGGTGTTGTCGATCACCCCATCCTCATTTTTTACATGAAGTTCAAAGTTCAGATTACGGATGGCCGTAGGCAAATCAGGGTAACGGATATTTCCATTGTCCAATTTAAAATCGAGCCCGAATGCAGGCATCTGTTGCGCATTGTAAAACCCTTTGGCAAATCCTTTGAACTCAAAGTTACCATCGGTTTTAACATCTTTAATATCTTCGAGGAATACTTTTGGTACCAGCGAGAGCACCGATTTAATGGTGTTGTCCTGCGAGTTGAATTTCAGGTCCACCTGAATGTTTTCATCCGCAAGCATGGCCACAAAGCCTTCCACATGCAAGGCAAGATCATTCATCTTCAGGGTGTTTTCCTTGAGGGTGAATTTCATGTGTTCCAAATCCATATTGACCGTCGCATCAAGGTCGAAAGGCCTGTTTTCAAGATAGGCCGTTTTTTCCATCTTCAGGTTCATGCCTTCGATGTGGGTTTTGCTTGTCATATCAAAATTTGACTTCGCAAAATCTCCTGCGCCACGGTGTTGAAGTCCGTGCATATTGAAATGGAGATCACTTGAAAGGTCGTCGTAGCTTAATCGGCCATCAATAATTTCCCAGTGGTTGATGGAAATCGCAGGGCCGTCGCCTTCTGAGGCCGTTTCTTCTTTTGGGGCTGTTTCTTCTGTCGCTTTAGCGATGTCGTAATTCGCACGGCCATCCTGAAGGACTTTCACCCGAATGTCGGGCTGCTTGAGAGATACATTATTCAGGCTTACTTTTCCCGAGATTAAACTGGCCACATTCACCGAAATGTTAAACTCGCCAACCTTCACCAGTGTATCGCCCTCAAAAGGGGCATGATTTACAATTCCAAAATTTTGCATCCCAACGGTGAGGTTGGGGAAGTTTTTAAAGAATGAAAGTGAAAACTCATCGGTGTTGTAGTAAACATCTGCATTGAGGTTTTCTTTCATGGCCTCATTTACCGCCCCTTCTATCTTATCTTTAAAAAGAAAAGGGGCAATAGCCAAGGCAAGAATGATAAGCACAATAACGCCTCCAAGCGTAAATAACAGCTTCTTCATATAATAGTTCTTAGTTTTTATTTAGATCGATGCTCGTTGTAATAAGGTACAAAATAAAGACACATCATTTTGAATTCATTTTCATTAATATACCCGATACTTTCTAAGGTGCAAAATTACATGATGTGCAGTTAGCTTAAAAATGTTTTTTATATAAATATTAATAAACTCCCTTTAAATCAAGGGAGTTTAAGAACTATAAGTATCTTGTATTTTTCTCATTAATAGATTTTTATACCATTATGATTTTAGAAAAAGCAAAGTCTATTCAGTCCTATATCCTTGAGCATCGCAGGCATTTTCATGCCCATCCAGAGTTGGGTTACAAGGAGTTTCAGACCGCAGAACGAGTGGCTGCTGAGCTGAGCGCATTGGGGCTTGAACCACGAACGGGCGTTGCAGTTACAGGGGTGGTGGCGGATATGGTTAAGGGAGAGGGCCCGACGATTGCATTGCGTGCTGATATGGATGCCCTGCCCATTCAGGAACAGACCAGCCTTCCTTTTCAGTCGACGGTACCCAATATTTCCCATGCCTGCGGACACGATGCACACACGGCCATGCTCCTTGGGGCGGCGCAGTTGCTTCATCAGGAAGACTTTCAGGGAACGATCCGTTTTATTTTTCAGCCTGCTGAGGAGAATAATTACGATGATCCCGACCGTTACTCGGGAGGAGAACGCATGGTGAAGGAACAGGTGATGGATGGGGTGGATTATGCGGTGGCTTTGCATCAGGTACCAATGATGCCAAGTGGTGTGATGAGTGTGCAGGAAGGGCCAATTATGGCGGCGGCGGATATTTTCACTATTGAGATTCATGGCAAAGCCTCCCATGGGGGATTGTCGCCTGAGATGGGGGTGGATGCGATTGTCATTGCCGCGCAGGTGATTAGCCAGTTACAGACGATCGTTACAAGAAATATCTCGCCTACTGAAGCGGCGGTGGTGTCGATAGGGACAATCAATGGCGGCTTTGCTCCGAATGTGGTTGCTGACAAAGTAGTGCTGGAGGGCACTTCGCGGGCACTTTCTCAAGCGACCATGCAGGTGCTCCGAGATCGGATTTCAGCGATAGCGAAACAAACAGCGGAAATGTATGGAGGAACGGCTATCTATGACATCACTCAGCATTATGATGTTACGGAGAACCACCCTGAAGCGGTAAAGGTAGGTGCTGAAGTGGCTGTGGGCTTGCTTGGCAGTGCGGAGCGACTGATCAGGATTCCGCCAACAATGGGCGCGGAGGATTTCTCTTTTATGGCACAGCAGGTACCTTCTGTTTTTGGTTTGTTGGGCAGTATGATTGCTCCTGAAGTTTCGCATTCGTTGCATCACCCTGCCATGACCCTCAATGAGGAGGTGTTGCCGCTGGGTACGGCATGGCTTGCTGAAACAGCTTTGGCACTGATGAAAAAATAGTGTTACCACCCTTCAGGGATATAACCTGTAAATAGCCCCCTAAAAATTGTGGGTTGTAACAATACGATAAAAAACAAAAGGCGAGGATATGATGTCCCCGCCTTTTGTTTTCGTGCTATTGTAGGTTATCCTTTAAAATGGTGCTTAACACGCATGCCTACCTCTTCTTGCTTGCCGTTGTTAAAACGCTCACGAAAGTTCCCTGTGATATACCCCGTTACACGACGCAAACGCATGATGTCATCAGAGCCACATTTTGGGCATTCTTCAGGCATCAGGCCTCTTTCGCCACATTCCATACAATCATCGATCGGAATGTTCATGGCAAAATAATACACTCCGCTGTTCATGGCATGCTGCACCACTGGCAGCAATACATCAGGGGCACTGCTTAAATCGGAATTCAGTTCGATATAAGTGATCGAGCCTCCGGTACAATAATGATGGAAGAAGGCTTCTTTTTCCACTTTTTCAATGGCATCAATCTCGTGCCATACTGGAATATGGAAAGAGTTGGTGATGAAATCCTTGTCGCTGACATTCTTAATTTCACCATACTGTTTGTTCAGTAATTTGGCAAACTTATGACACAGGGACTCGGCAGGTGTGGCATATAAAGACAGGTTCAGGTTGGTGCGGTCGGCATGTGTATTGACACGCTCATACATCAGTTTTGTAATCTCCTGAGCTTTAAGATAAGCGGCCTGATCTTCTCCGTGGTGTTTGCCCATCATGACGATCAAAGCTTCTGCCATACCAATAAAGCCAACGGCAAGTGTTCCTGAGTTCAGTACTTCACCAATGCGGTCGTTTTCCTTCAGCTTGGCGCCGCCTTTCCAGGTGTCGTTTCGGTACATGAATGGTGCCGATTTTGCGAGCTGTTTTTTCTGCCATTTCAATCGCTCAGTCAGCATATCTACACCTGTATCGATCAGTTCCAGTAGTTGGGCATTAAAAGCAGCCCACGGATCAGAAGGGTTTTCTTTCTGAATTTCTATGGCCAGCTTTGGGAGGTTAATGGTTACAGGGCTCAGGTTACCGCGACCAGACTTCCCGTTGGATCCGTGGCGATTTTTACCGTTACGGGTACGGCAACCCATTGTCGCGGCTTCTTCATCGGGGGTTTTAGCTTCGTAAACTTCTGCGTCAACATTCACATAGTTGGGATACACGCGCTTTGTTGTACACTCGATCGCCAATTTCAGCAAATCGCCATTGCGCCCTGTTTCGTCGCTCACGCCTTTTTTATGTTTCCAGATCTGGATCGGAAATATAGGTGTAGAAAATTCCTGCCCGATCCCTTTGATGGTTGATCGGAGCATGGATTCGATGACCAGTCGGCCTTCAGCAGAAGTATCTGTTCCATAATTGATCGAAACAAAAGGAAGCTGATTTCCTGCCCGTGATTCAAGGTGGTTGAGGTTGTGAATCAGTGCCTCTGCTGCCTGAAAAGCCTCTTCACGTGTTTTCTTCAGGGCAAACGCATAAGCTTTTGGGAAATTCGCCATCAGGTCGGTATCTTCCATCTGAAGATTCATGCCTGGGGTGATGTCTATCCCTAAAAGTTCTGCGGCATTTTTGAAGTGTTTTTCAAATGACATCCCTATGAAAGGTGCCATGTCATAATCAAATTTATTGGAGGCAATACCCCCAAACTGGCAATTCGACTGACACTGAAAAATGACCGCCACCAACTGCATGGCAGAACGGATTGAACGTGGAGGTCGCATAGATCCGTTGGAAGTGTAAATTGGTTTGCTCATCAGATCACCCAAATCCACGAACATACAGTTTTGCATTCCTACGGCATAAGAGTTGAAGTCATGGATATAAATCCAACCTTCCTCATGCATTCTGATGTGCTTCTTTGGAATCAGGAAGTTTTTGGCGTATTCCTTAGAAACCTCCGAAGACATACGGGTCAGCTTGGCGGTGAAAACGTGCTCGGGCATGTTGGCATTTTCGTTCTCTACATTCGACAAGTTGATGGCCTCATCCGCAAACTTGAGGATCATGCTGTCGGTTTGGCGTGTTACCGCATGAATACTGCGGTATTCGATATAGCTTCGTGCCACCTCATATTCATTATGAAACATTAAACGGTCTTCCACCAATCGCTCTAAATCGAATACTGATAAAAATTTATAGTCAGAAGAGGCGACAATTTTTTCCTCGACTTCTTGTGCAATACAGAGGGATAACTCATGCGATGCACCTGCTTTTTCAGTAGCGATAGCAATTCTTTGGGATTCAAATGGCTCAACAGCCCCACTTCGTTTAATGACATTCATAAGACGGGTGAATTATGTTTTTGGGTGATATATCTTTTTTGAAGGCTCGAAGTACACCAAATTTTAAGCTCATTTTCATTTCTTTTATCAGTTGATCGACTGATAAGAATCATGAATGTGGCTAAGTTTCTTGTTTTTAGCGATTTGATTTTGTCAAGTGGGAGGTGCTTGTTGGAAATCTATAAAAAGTGATAAAGCGAACTTTTGAAATGGCTATTTTTCGTAACATTTACAGTCAAGCTATTTTTTTTGTCCAAAAAATCAGGGTCGGGAATGATTTCTAAAAAAAGTAACTTCTTTAATATGTTATATTTTTGATTGAAAATTTCTTTTCAATGCGTAGCAAGTGCCCTTCTGAAAATATTTGCCAGCACTTTAGGCGAATTATTGATGAACCCAGGAGGAAGTGGTGACAGGATGCCTCAACGCCACACGATCTTTCTGACTTCGTGAATCAGACCTTCTATTTTTGATTACTGATTAAGGAAACCCGATTGGATGGTATGCGCTGATGCCTTCAATAATAGATCATGAGGCAATCGCTAAGCTTAGTGTGGTTTTCTGTTGTTCACGAGAGCATCTGTAAATAAAATATATGGGGACAATGGAAGGTTATCGCGCGGGATTTAAAAACTAATCGAGGTCATGGGGTGTTTCCTTCAGGTAACGATCGGTTGATGCTGAAAACAAGGGAAGCGGCTGCCCTTTCACTTACCATACCACTGCCTGAAACAGCCCATCGGGGAACAAGGGAAGTGTCGGGGAATGAAGGCGGTTTAGGGTTTTATTCTCCTTGCCAATTGTTATCTTTGTTAATTGGTGCCTATAATAAATACTATGCCTAAAAAGACTGCATTGCAAAACAGCCAATTTGATGAAACAGGTCATAGCCATGTTTCGGTTTTTGGAGCCAGAGAACATAATCTGAAGAATATAGATATTAGCTTTCCACGAAATAAAATGGTCGTCATTACTGGCGTCAGTGGCAGTGGGAAATCTTCCCTGGCTTTTGATACCATTTATGCCGAGGGTCAGCGTCGGTACATGGAGAGTTTTTCTGCCTATGCCCGCTCATTTATGGGGGGAATGGAACGGCCAGATGTCGATAAAATTGAAGGGTTGAGCCCCGTAATTTCTATCGAGCAAAAAACAACGGGACGAAATCCCCGCTCTACCGTGGGAACAACCACTGAAGTTTATGATTTCTTGCGCTTGCTGTTTGCACGGGCATCTGAAGCCTTTTCTTATCAGACAGGCAACAAGATGGTCAAGCAATCGGAAGATCAGATTATCGATCAGCTTATTCAGGCTTATTCTGGGAAGAAAGCCATTATTTTGGCACCCGTCGTGAAAGGGCGTAAAGGGCATTATCGGGAGCTTTTTGTGCAAATCCGTAAGTTGGGCTTCACGAAAGTTCGTGCCGATGGCGAGATTCTTGACTTGGAGCCGAAAATGCAGCTTGACCGTTACAAGACCCACGATATTGAAATTGTTATCGACCGCCTGAAGGTGGAGGAGAAAGACCGTTTCCGTTTGGCGCAGTCGGTAAAAACGGCCATGTCGCACGGGAAAGGCTTGATATTTCTACAAGATGAGGCGGGCGATATTCATTACTACTCCAAACTTTTAATGGATCCTGCCTCTGGCCTGGCATATGATGAGCCCGCGCCAAACTCTTTTTCCTTCAATAGCCCTTACGGTGCGTGCCCAAAATGTAACGGACTGGGACTGATTGAAAAGTTTACCAAAGAATCGATTATTCCTGATGCTGATTTGAGTATCAGTCGTGGAGGTATTGCACCTTTGGGAGAATATCGGGATACCTGGTTTTTCAAAAAAATTGAAGCGGTACTCAAGCGTAATGATTGCTCTATCTCTACCCCTCTCAAAGATCTACCCAAAGGGGTACTGGATAAAATCCTGGAGGGCGATGATGAGCCTGTGGCGGTTTCTTCCAAAAAACACCCAGGCACAGACTGGAACACCACTTTTGAAGGGGTCTATGCGCTTTTGTCGCAGATCATGACTCAGGGCACCGATAAAATGCAAGCACAGGTAAAAGATTATGTTGCCCGAAAAACCTGCCCTGATTGTGAAGGTAGCCGATTGCGTATTGAGTCGCGCCATTTCCTAATCGATGGCAAAAATATTTCTGAGCTGGCAAACATGAGTTTGGATACGCTCGGCGCATGGCTCGAAGGGGTTGAAGATCGCCTGAATGATCGCCAACGATTAATTGCTACCGAAATACTGAAAGAGATCCGAAAACGTCTGGGCTTTTTGCTCGATGTTGGTTTATATTACTTATCACTGAATCGCCCGCTGAAAACCCTTTCGGGAGGGGAAGCGCAACGCATCCGACTGGCGACGCAAATAGGAACCCAACTCGTGGGCGTGATGTATATTCTCGATGAACCGAGTATTGGTTTGCATCAAAGGGATAACGTGAAACTCATCAACTCTTTGAAGGCTTTGCGCGATGTCGGTAACACCGTTGTTGTGGTCGAGCATGACAAGGACATGATGCTGGCTTCTGATTATATTGTGGATATTGGTCCTGGTGCTGGTCGTTTGGGTGGAGAAATTGTAGCCAAAGGGGTACCTTCGGAAATCCTTAAACAGCGAAGCAACACTTCAGATTATCTGAGTGGGCAAACTGAAATTGCTATCCCCAAAACCCGCAGGGAAGGAAAAGGAAGCCTGCTGAGCCTAAAAGGAGCGACAGGAAACAACCTGAAAAATGTAAGTGTGGATTTCCCTTTGGGGAAAATGATTTTGGTAACAGGGGTTTCAGGAAGCGGGAAGTCTACCCTGATCCACGAAACCCTCTACCCTATTCTGAGCAATCACTTTTACCGTTCCCATAAGGAGCCAATGCCTTATCAGAAAATTGATGGGCTTGAAGAGATTGACAAGGTGATTGAGGTGGATCAGTCCCCGATTGGCCGTACACCAAGATCGAACCCTGCCACTTATACAGGCGTGTTTACAGATATTCGTGCGTTATTCTCGGCTTTGCCTGAGGCTAAAATTCGTGGTTATAAGCCTGGCCGATTCTCCTTTAATGTAAAGGGCGGAAGATGTGAAACCTGTGAAGGGGCTGGGATGAAACTCATTGAGATGGATTTTCTGCCAAATGTGCATGTGCATTGCGAAACCTGCAAGGGCAAGCGCTACAACAGAGAGACGCTGGAAGTTCGATTTAAAGGCAAGTCGATTTCTGATGTTCTGGACATGACCGTTACACAGGCCGTGGACTTCTTTGAAAACCAACCGAAAATTTTACGGAAAATTAAAACCCTCTCAGAGGTAGGATTGGGCTATGTTACCCTTGGGCAGCACGCAACAACCCTTTCTGGCGGAGAGGCTCAGCGTGTAAAATTGGCATCTGAATTATCGAAAAGAGATACTGGAAAAACGTTTTATATTCTTGATGAACCAACCACGGGACTTCATTTTCAGGATATTCAACACCTGTTGAATGTACTGAATAAACTTGTGGATAAAGGAAATACGGTGTTGGTGATTGAGCACAACCTTGATATGGTGAAAGTCGCTGACCATGTTATCGACCTTGGCCCTGAAGGTGGGGATGGCGGTGGAACGATCGTGTTTACTGGAACTCCCGAGCAGCTGGTGAAATCAAGAAAATCCTATACGGGGAAATTCCTGAAAGAAGAACTGAAGTAACGACCACTAAGACATAAGAAACCCGACCATATTCAAACATGGTCGGGTTCTTTCATTTAACAACGCTACTACTATTTTCGCTAAAAATAATTTTACATCAACATGTAAAATGCGTCACCTCCAATTTCGGTGATAAAAAATGAATGTTTTAAAAGTGGACGAAGCGCAGGGTTCTGATTTACCTTCTGCAGGTCAAGCGTCTCTTCACAACGAATGATCCCTCCATCCTGATCAATCAAAATAAACTTACCCATAGTTTTCGGCATTTCAATCTTTCCCATCGGTGGTAAATCCTCATTGATTTCTTCTGAGGTACCCGCCATTGGTAAAGCGAAAACTGGAGTAACAAAGCTAAGACTAAGAATTGCGAATAATGTAAAAAACAAACCCTTCATAGTCGTATATTTTAAAATGACCGTTAATTTCGTTTTTGTATTTGCGAATATATAATATATGACGCTGACATGCTATTTTTTGTTGCCTAAGTTCAAGCGGTGAAATTGAGATAAAATTGAGGTTGTTTCAGCGTATTTTTTCGGTGAATTAGACCTTTCAAAGATGATTATTGGCTTTTACGAATCATCCTTGAAATTTTAGTCGGCACAACTGAATAATGCTTTATTTACTGCTGACAATAATCATGTATTTTACGGGTTTAAGGGCTGATAATTTTTTTGAGAAAAAGTCATTATTCGTTAAAATCGAATCAGAATAATCACTTTAGGATATTTTATTTTTCGGTCTTCTTTCTTTTTGGAGCTGATGTCGTGAAGTCGTGAAGTCGTGAAGTCGTGGGTCGGCTTTATCATTTTTTCAGACCTGCACTTTAGTAATCAGTATTCCTGGCCTCCCACTTGAAAGAGGAGGAAGCAGTACCAACAGAAAAAAAATCCGCTTCAAACGGCAATTTACCATTGGTCAAAAACAAGATGCGTATTCGTTTCCTTCTTTCTACATTGCATAAAATTATTGAATCCGATAAATGAATAAGATAAAAGCCTATTGGTTGTTACAGTTTTTGGGCTGGACTGTCTACGCATGTTTGCATATTGTACTGTTGATCATTTCAAAAAATTTCGACTCCTCCAAAGTTTTTGAAATTGTTGCTGTCGCTTTATATTATTTGGTCTCCACACACTTGTTTCGTGAGTTTATCAAAGTAAACGGGTGGCTCAAAGAAAACTTTACCCGACTCGTACTTAAAGTATTTGTCGCCTCATTTCTATTGGCGATATCAACCTATTGCTTTCAGGTGATCACTTACTTTTTTGCAGGTCTGCTCGATCCCGCTCACGATTTCGGAATACTCTTCATCAGTGTCTCGGTGTTTACCGCTATGGTGTTTTATTTTTTGTGGTCGTTGATCTACGTTTTGTACCATTACCTGGAGCAAAGAAATCAGACGTTGAAGTATCAGGCGACCACGCGTGAGTTTGAGCTGAACAGGCTCAGAGCCCAAATGAATCCTCATTTTATTTTCAATGCACTTAACAGCATTCGCGCACTCGTGGAAGAAGAACCCGAAGATGCTAAAAAGGCCATCACTCAGCTTTCAGGGATTTTGCGGAATTCATTGGTGATCAACAGAAAGAAAGTCATCAAATTAAAAGATGAGCTGGAAACCGTCAGGGATTATTTGGCATTGGAAAAAATTAGATATGAAGAACGGCTGAGCTTTGATTTTGATATCGATTCTGATACTTTACAAGCCAAAATCCCTCCCTTGATGATACAGACTCTTGTTGAAAATGGGATTAAGCATGGTATCGGGCAATTGACCGAAGGTGGTTTTCTGACCATTAAAAGTCGATGGAATCAAGCACAGGATATTTTGATCTTTTCGATTTGGAATAGCGGCGCACTTGATGAAGTGCAGCTCAATAATGCAAAAGGAAGCGGAATAGCCAATACCACCCAGCGACTGGAGTTGCTGTATGGGGAGCAGGCAAAATTTGAGATAAAAAATGATCAGGATGGCGTACTGACCACCTTATATATTCCTCAAAAACTGAAAAATTATGAAAACACTGATTATTGATGATGAACGCTTGGCTCGAAAAGAGCTGACCTCTTTGTTGAAGAAACATAGTGAAATTGAGGTGATTGGGGAAGCCAAAAATGTGGATGATGCCTATGAGAAAATCAAAAGCCTTCAGCCTGATTTAATTTTTCTTGATATTCAGATGCCTGGCAAAAATGGCTTTGAGCTACTTTCGATGTTGGACAAGGTGCCTTATGTGGTTTTCGCAACGGCCTATGATGAATATGCCATTCAGGCTTTTGAAGTGAATGCGCTGGATTATCTACTAAAGCCTATTCAGCCAGAGCGGCTGGAGGATACCATTAAGAAATTGATGGAGCTGAATTTGCCGTCAGAAGAAAATGGCGATGATGCCAGCGAAAGTGTTGCAGAGGTGAGCCCCGCTCGTGATGTTTTGGGGGTGAAGGATCAGGTCTTTGTGAAAGATGGCGACCGCTGCTGGTTTGTGAAGCTGGAAGAAATCCGCTTATTCGAGTCTGATGGTAACTATATCAAGGTGCATTTTGATAAATATAAGCCGATGATCCACAAATCACTGAATGCTTTAGACGAGCGTCTTGATACCCGTTATTTCTTTCGGGTTTCAAGAAAGCATATCGTGAATTTAGGATGGATTGAGCGTATAGAACCTTGGTTTAACGGAGGGCTGATGCTGGAGCTCAAGGGGGGTGAAAAAGTAGAAGTTAGCCGCCGACAAGCGACTAAGTTCAAGGATATGATGAGCCTTTAGCGCTTTTTGTCCCATTTTATTGCATAGGCTTAACATCCGCCAAAGGTTTCAGTTTTCGCATTTATAATTCATCAAAAAGAGCAAATACTGGGAGAATATTACATCTGAAATAAGTGCTCAGTAATTTCATCTGCGATCATTTTTCCTGATCTGGTCAAAGTAATATTTTCCTCATTTATGAACAGATGTCCCTGTAACTGGAGGTGATTGATATAATCGCCATAGTTTTTCATTAAGTCGAAATGAAGGTCTTTTCCCATCCTGCGGAGGTCAATTCCCCACTTGGTGCGTAATCTGGTCATCAAATATTCATTGATACGGTCATTATCTGTCAGCTTTTCACCTTCGCAGGCCAATAAGTCAGCAGATAGCTGCTTGACGTATTTCGGGTTGTTACTGACATTAAAGTGGCGCTCGGTCCCATTGTAGGAGTGTGCTCCCGGGCCCAAGCCCAGATATTTCTTCTGAAGCCAATAACTACTGTTGTGCTTGGATTCATAGCCTGGCTGGCAGAAGTTGGAGATTTCATAATGCTCATACCCATGCTGCGCAGTAACATCCATCAGCATTTCCAGCTGATCAGCAGCCTTGTCTTCATCAACAGGCCGCAGTTTTCCTTTCTGATACCATCGTCCAAAAACGGTCGACTCTTCGATGGTCAAGGCATAAGCAGAGAGATGCGTCGGTGCAAGTTGCATCATCTGCCTCAGATTTTCTGCCCATTCGGCATCTGTGCCATGAGGCATGGCATAAATAAGGTCGAGGTTCAGGTTGTCAAAGCCCGCATCACGTGCATCTTTTACGCAATTAAGTGCTTGATCCCGATCGTGAATCCTGTGCAGTAATTTAAGATCTTTTTCAAAAAAGCTCTGAATTCCGATGCTTAGACGATTAACGCCAAGCTTTTTTAAATCCTGAAGATAGGTTTTATGAAGATCATCGGGGTTGGCTTCAAGGGTAATTTCTGGAGAGGAAACGATATTGAATTTAGCCTGAATAGTATCTAAAATACGCTGAATTTCATTAGCGGTCAATAAAGAGGGAGTGCCTCCGCCAAAGTAGATCGTTTCAATGGGTTCGTTGGAGAGGTAATGTGCCCTCAGGGCAGTTTCTGCAATGATAGAGGTAATCATTTCGGTGCGCAGACGTCCGCTCGTGCTAAAATGAAAATCACAATAATAGCAGGCCTGACGGCAAAATGGGATGTGTATGTATATTCCAGCCACTTTTTTTTACAAATTAAATGAAAATAAATGGAAAGGCTTTCGGATAATCCACGCTTTAATTTTTCCCAGTAATGGGAATTTAAACTCTGTTGCTTATTTTTGACCTTTCAATTGATCTTATGCAAAAATATAAACAATATATTCTGCTGTTGTTGTTCGTTCTCAGCGCAACGGCGCCCTCTTTCTCTCAGGTGATTGCCCCTGTTAAAGATACCAATGATTTGCGGGAGTATATTTTGAATGCCTCTGACAGTGGCCAACTTCAAATTACTATTCCAGCGCATACGGCTGTTTTTATTGATCAGGCACCCTATCATTATTTTAGTGAAGATACCCTGCTGCAAACGTCGATAATGGCGATTCAGAAGCCTTATGGAGCTACACAAGAGGCGTTAAGGCTGGGCTTTTTACGTTGCGGAGGAACCTCGGGCATTCAAATTCGGCAGGCAAAAACGGAAGTAAATAAGAAGAAGTTCATTGAATTAAGCCAGCGGAGTGAAGATTATCGGGTAGAATTTTTGGTGATCAGCCTGATTGTTCTTTTGGCTTTTTATGCCTTATACATGAATGCTTTTCCATATGCCGCATCGATGTATTTATCGCTATTTCCAAAGAAAAACAGGGCAGATGGGGTATTATTTAGAGGTACTCCATTTACTAAAGAGAATGCTGTACTATTGATTTTTCACTCTTTTGCATTGGCCATACTGATCGGTAGCCTGCTGATGAGGTTAAATGCAGAATTAATCTTTAGTTTAGGTTGGGAAACGATTATTTTTTATTTTTTATTATCGGTATTATTAATTGTATTTTTCTTTTACCTTAAGTACCTGTTCTTATTAAACTTGGGGTCTGTACTAAGTCTGAAAGAAACACCAAGTTTCCATTTTCTTGAGTATCTAAGGCTATCAATATGGTATGTCAACATCAGTTTGTTGGCTGTTTTAGTGATTTCCATATCGGGAGATATGCGCTTGATTACACCACAAATCATCACTTTTATTGTATTATTTATGGGTCTGTTCCGTACTTTATGGCTCGCTGTGAAGTTAGGGTTCAGTGGCGTATTTAGTTATGTGAATTTATTTTCTTACCTTTGTGCCTCAGAAATTTTACCACTTTTTATAGCGGTGAAAATCGTTTCAACTTGGTGATAATTTACATAATTTTTCCAATTTATTATGTCAACAACTACTGATAAAGATAATCTTAACCCAGTACAAAAAATTTTGGTTTCCCAGCCAAAGCCTGCGAGCGACAAATCACCATATTTTTTATTAGAGAAAAAATATGGTATTCAAATTGACTTCCGCCCATTTATTCAAATTGAACCAGTAGGTTACAAAGAATTCCGAAAGCAAAAAGTCGATATTTTGGCTCACACTGCGGTGATTTTTACCAGTAGAAATGCGGTGGATCACTTTTTTAAACTCTGCAAGGATTTGAAACTGGAGGTTCCAGCTGATATGAAATACTTTTGTATCTCGGAACAAACCTCAAACTATTTGCAGAAGTACATCCAAGTTCGAAAGCGTAAAGTATTTGTAGGGCAACGTACAGCATTGGATTTAATCGAAATCCTTAAGAAGCATAAAAATGAGAAGTATATCTTCCCATGCTCGGATATTCGAAAGGATGATATCCCCAACTTTTTAGATGACAATGATTTCACATGGAGCGAGGCAATTATCTATCGCACTGTGGCAAGTGACTTATCAGATCTTTCTGATGTGAACTATGACATTATTGCATTTTTCAGTCCTTCGGGTATCAATAGCTTGTTCGTAAATTTCCCTGAATTTAAGCAAAATAATACACGAATTGCGGCTTTCGGACCAACAACAGCAAAAGCGGTTAAAGATGCAAATTTAAGCTTGAATATTGAGGCTCCATTACCAAATGCCCCCTCAATGACGGGTGCTTTGGAGCTTTATGTGAAAAAAGCCAACGGTTTATAGAAATCCTACACCAATTTTTTTGCATGTTAATCACATTTTAAGTAAATATAGCGTTGATAACAACGCTGTATTTATTTTATAATGTACCCGACCTAACCTATGCGTTTTAACGTCAACTTTTTTTCGATACTTTTGATCGGTGTCTTTGGTGTAATTATACAGGGATTCGCACAGCAAGCTCCCATGTATTCGCAAGCACCATTTGTACCCCTATCCTTTAACCCCGCCTATTCAGGAGTGGAGGGTTATACCCGTGCCACATTGTTGCACCGATCGCAATGGTTGGGCAATACCTCATCATTTGATGGGCGAGCAGGGCTCAATACTCAGCTTTTTACCTTGGATGCGCCCGTTTATCGTATTCGTAGTGGGGTTGGTTTAGTCATTGAGAACTCCAACCTGCCTGCGGTCAACGACCTCTCTATCAGAGCATCTTATGCCTATCATCTAAGAATCAAAGAGTCCAAATTAAGTTTTGGTTTGAATGTGGGAATGTACTCCCGCTCTTTTGACAACGATGTCTGGAGGACTATCGTAGATGAAGACTGGGCAGCCACAGGGCAAGTTTCTCAGATTCGGCCAGATATGAGTCTGGGAATCTTTTTCCAATCACAGAAGTTTTATGGAGGAATGTCTTATAATCATCTCATGGATGTGGAATTTGACTTTGGAACTTCCGATCTGCGTGATGCAGCACCCCAAACATTAGATTTATTTGCGGGATATGATTATGAATTTAATTATGATTTAATCATAACTCCTTCTATCTTTATGAGAACAGATTTCGCTAATTATGCTATGGAACTGGCCGTTCGCGGAACTTACAAAGAGAAGATGTGGGGCGGCATGAACTTTCGCTGGTCTGAATCTGTTGGATTAATGATGGGATATTCTCTGCTCAAGGACAATACATTGAAACTTGGGTATGCCTTTGACTACGTGGTGTTTGGTCAGGCAGCTAAAGCGTCTACTTCCCATGAATTTATGATTTCTTATGCATTGCCGATGTCAGGGAATATTAACAAGAAAATTGTACGTACCCCTCGCTTCAGGCATTAAGCGTAAATTTTGTGTAAAGTATAAATAAAGATGTGAGCTTTTGGGCTATCCCGTTATATTTGGGTAGTTTTGGGAGCTTGTATCAAACAATTAGTAGAATTCAAATTCTTCAAAACAGGTGTTATGAATAGTGTGCTGAAACTCAAGACCCTTTTTTCTTTGGGCTTGATAACAATTGCGCTGCAAAGCTGTGGGCTTTTCGGTGGCGGTGGAGGCTTCGATGATCAAGGTGAATTGATCGGAGCTGATGGCCGTGAAGGTTGGTCCATGGATGTTCCATTTGGGATGGTTCCAATTCCTGCGGGTACGTTCCACATGGGGCAAGCTGACGAGGATGTCGCGCGTTCTCAAATCAATATGAATAAACAAGTGACGATCGGTTCGTTCTATATGGATGATTCTGAAATCACTAATAATGAGTATCGTCAGTTCACCAATCATTTACTGGAGGATTCCGTGAGTGTATTGGGGGAAGAAGAAATTATGGCGAAATATTATCCAGACACCACTGTTTGGATGAAAGACTTCACGCACCATTATGGTGATCCCTTACTTGAAAGTTATTATTTCCACCCTGCATATGACGACTTCCCAGTTGTTGGTGTGAGTTGGACTGCCGCGCAATACTTTTGCGACTGGCGAACCAACTACCTGAATGTGTGGAGAGAAGAAGAACAAGGACTTTTCCGCATGCCAAAATTCCGCTTGCCTTCTGAGGCTGAATGGGAATATGCTGCTCGTGGTGGCCGTGATATGGCAAAATACCCTTGGGGTGGCCCATATCTACGTAATGCCAAAGGTTGTATGTTGGCGAACTTTAAGCCTGGTCGTGGTAACTACTACGATGATGGCTATGCATACACTTCCCCAGTGTATTCTTTCTTTTCCAATGATTATGGTTTGTATGAGATGTCTGGTAACGTTTCTGAATGGTGCCAGGACGCATATAACCCTGCAGCTTCTGCATTGGTATGGGATATGAACCCCACTTACAATGATGATAACGAGCCTCGTAAAGTTGTTCGTGGAGGCTCTTGGAAAGATATTGCTTACTACTTGGAATTGGGAACAAGAGATTTTGAATACCAAGACTCTACCCGATCTTATATTGGATTCAGATGTGCAATGACTTATTTGGGTCGTTCGACAGGAACCGAATTTTAAAAATTTTTATTTTCCCATTAAAAACCTAAACATCTATTATAATGAGTAAGAAAAAAGGTGGATTCATGGAGTATTTTTATGAAAAAATCGCTCCTAAAGCAACAGGTATTGGTGCTGCTATTGTAATTATTGGTGCCTTGTTTAAGATTCAGCACTACCCAGGTGCAAGTATTATCTTGAACATCGGTATGATTGCAGAAGCAATCTTGTTCCTTATGTTTGCTTTTGCTCCTCAGCATAAAGATCCAGAGTGGTCTCGTGTTTATCCAGAATTGGCGGACGACTATGTAGGAGATGCTCCTAAAAGAAATATACAACAAGGAAATGATTCTGTAGCAAAGCAGCTTGACGGTATGTTAGCTTCAGCAAATATTGGCCCTGAATTGGTGAACAGTTTAGGTAAAGGCATGCAAAACCTTTCTACTTCAGTAACTAAATTGTCTTCTTTGGGAGGTGTGGTTGATGCTACGAATGGTTATGCTAATGCTGTTAAGCAGGCGTCAGTTCAAATGACAGAAGTAAATAAGGCTTACGGAAACACGGTAAAAACCATGAACGAGGCGGCTTCTAACTCTCAGCAGGCGGTTACGCAAATCATTTCAGCGTCTAAATCAGCTTCAGAATCTATGGCTGCTGTGGCAAATAACACGCAGGCTTACCAAGGACAGGTTCAGACGGTAACGAAGAATTTGACTGCATTAAATGCTGTTTATGAAATGGAATTGAAAGATTCTAAAGATCATATTCAGGCAATGAACAAGTTTTACGGAAACATTTCGAACGCAATGTCAAACATGGCTGATGCGGCGAAAGAAAGTGAGCAATTCAAAGGTGAAATCAACAAGCTGACGAACAATCTTAATTCATTGAATAAGGTTTATGGTAGCATGTTGACAGCTATGAAAGGGTAATTTTCTCCACTAAAAAATAATATTAATTATGGCAGGAGGAAAAGAAACCCCAAGACAGCAACTGATTGGCTTGATGTACATTGTATTCTTGGCCTTGATCGCAATGCAGGTGAGTGGTTCGGTGATGGAGAAATTCCATATCATCAATCAGTCCATGGAGCGATCAAACAACGAGACAGTTGATACAAACAGCCAATATGTGAATAAATCAATGTCTGCTAAAGTTGAAGAGGGCGGTGGCCGTGCAGAAGACAAAGCAGTATTGGAAAAGGCACGTCAGGTACGTGAAGAGACACAAAATGTGTTATCTTATATCGATGGTGTTAAAGAGCATATCACTAAATTAACAGGTGGTATTGATCCAGAGACAGGAATCCCTACAGGGATGTCTGATGAGGACAAAGTGGCTCAGTATTTTGTTCTTGAAAAGCATGGTACTGAAGTAAAAGAGAAACTGAACAGTTATGTCAGCTTTTTGAACGCAAAGGCAGCGGAAGCTGAGGTGAAAGCAAATCTTAAGCCTATTGCTTTAGAGCCTGCAGACATGCCAGAATACAAAAACAACAAGGACGTAAAGAAAAAAGACTTTACTTCTTTTACGTTTGAGCATACGCCGATGATTTCGATTTTAGCAACGCTTTCTCAGTTTGAGTCAGAGGTGTTGGCACGTGAGTCGGAGACTTTGAAAAAGCTTGGCGGTAAAATTGGTGCAGGTACTATTCAGTTTGACGAGATTGTTCCAATGGTATTGCCTGAGTCTCAGGTAGTGGCTGCGGGAGCTAAGTACAAAGCTAAAATGTTTATTGCAGCTTCTTCTTCAGGTTTGAAGCCAACGATGGCTATGAACGGTAAAGCACTGAAAGTAGGTGCTGATGGTAAAGGTGAGCTTGAGTTCACTGCAACTCCTGGGAAATATGACAAAGAAGGCTTGGCTAAGAAAACATTCAAGGCTTCGATTAAAATTCCACAGCCAGGTGGTGAGGATAAGGTATATGAGCAGGATATCGAATATTTCGTTGCTAAGCCTGTTATCCAAATTCAGTCGGCTTCAGTTCAAGCACTTTATTTGAACTGTGGTAACTCACTGAACGTACAGGTTCCAGCATTGGGGTCTGCATACCAACCAACATTTTCAGCGACAGGGGGAAAAACATACCCTGGCAAGAAAAAAGGTGAGGTAACGGTTGTTCCTAACTCGAAATCTGTAGCATTAACGGTTCGTTCCAACAGTAACACAATTGGTGTTGAGAAATTCAAGGTTCGCCAGATTCCATTGCCTACAATTGAGATTTTCAACATGAAAGGTAAGCCAGTGGACTTGAAAAAAGGTGAAGCACCAAGTAACTTGAGAAAAGTTAGACTGGTTGCTGCTCCAGATAAGTCGTTTGCTGAATTCTTGCCGAAAGATGCGCGTTACCGTATCGCTGAAGCTGAAATTACTTTGGCGCAAGGTTCTCGCCCAGTAGCCAAGCCTATCCGTGTGAGAGGTGGTCAGGCTGATTTATCATCCGTGATTGGAAAAGCAAAGCCAGGAATGCGTTTTGTAATTGAGATTAAAAAAGTTGAGCGTCGCAATTTCCGTGATAAAACTGAAGTTGTTGAGATGGGAAGTAATGTAATTACCAACGTTGCGATCAACTAAGAATTATAGACAGGTGTTATGAAAAATTTTGTATTATTATTAAGCGTGATGCTTTTGTGTGTGGGTTCAGCCTTTGCACAAGAGAACGACGAAGGTTTTAATGAAAATAGCGTTCGTCCTATCCATGAATCCAAGCAATTGTTTAAAAAGCGTGTTTGGAGAAGAATGGACCTTCAAGAAAAACAAAACCGTCCATTCTTTGCGGTTAATAATGAAATCACAAGATTCATTATCGATGCGGTAGAAAACGGAGAACTTACGGCCTATGATACTGACTCAGTATCTGATGATCGCCGGATTTCAAAAGAAGAGTTCATGAAGCGTCTTGAAGTGAAAGGAATTGACGATGGCGGCGGCGACGACTGGGGCGGTGGCGACAGTTGGGGAGATGATGGAAATGCTACGGCTTCTGCAGCTCCTTCAAAAACCTATATACGCCCTGACGAGCTGACTTTGCTGGAAATTGTTGAGGATGCTATTTTTGATAAGAGTCGTTCAAGAATGTTTTATGATATTCAGTCGATCACGATCAAGATTCCAGCAACCCTTACATTGAATGGATTGGAAGTGCCTTTGGCTTCTTTCAAGTACAAGGATTTGGAGCAATTGTTCAGATCAATGCCTGACAGAGCACAGTGGTACAATATGTACAATCAGTCAAAAACATTGAATTTTGCTGATGCATTCTTACTTCGTTTGTTCAAAGCCAGAATTTATAAAGTTTCCAACCCATCTGATGAGGATCTTTACTCTATCTATGGTGGCGCTAAGGAAGCTCTTTATGCCTCTCAACAAGAGGAATACAAGTTGATGGAGTTTGAACACAATCTATGGGAATATTAAAAACTTTTCATAACACCTAAATTAAAAAGCCGAGGCATATGCTTCGGCTTTTTGTATTTAATGGATTTTAAGATAATCGATAATGGCATGTGCTTTCTGCTTACCAACAACCTGAGTCAAGTCAGATAAGCTGGCTTGTTTTACCTTTTCAGTTGATTTGTAGGCTTTCAGTAAAGTTTCGATGGTTTTGGGGCCAACTCCCGGAATATCCTCAAGGATGGTTTTGAAACTGTTTTTACTTCTTGTATCGCGGTGAAATGTAATGGCGAAGCGGTGTGCCTCATTTCTCAGGTGTTGCAATACTCGAAGTGTTTCGGACTTTTTATCCAGGTGCAATGGAAACTGATCTCCAGGATAGTAAAGTTCCTCAAGTCGTTTTGCAATGCCAATAATGGTCAGCTTGCTATAAGCCCCCACTTCTTTTAAAGCCTCTACGGCGGCACTCAGCTGTCCCTTCCCTCCATCAATAACGACCAAGTCTGGAAGATCAGCCCCCTCTCTAATGAGCCTGCCATACCTTCTGCCGACGACTTCCTTCATCGAGGCAAAGTCATCGGGACCGACGACAGTCTTAATATGAAATTTCCGATAATCCTTTTTACTTGGTTTGCCATTTTTGAAGCAAACCATTGAGGCGACAGGGTTAGTGCCTTGGATATTGGAGTTATCGAAACACTCAATATGTTTCGGCGGGATTTTCATTCTCAGGTCATTGGCCATCACTTTCATCAGGCGGCTATCTTCCTGGCGATTATTAACAGCATTTTTAATTTTTTCCTTTTTGAAAAATAAGGCATTTTTTATCGCCAGCTCGAGCAGTTTACGTTTGTCGCCTATTTTGGGAATAGTAACTTTTAATTCATCCCAGGGCTCTACTTCAATATTGGTCAGAATCTCACTCGCCTGGCTGTTGAAGGTCTTTCGAAAATCAACCATGCATAGTTGCAAAATTTCGTCATCTGTTTCTTCCAGCTTTCTTTTAACCTCAATGGTTTTGGTCTGGCTAATGGCTCCGTTGATGATTTTCATATAATGAACGAAGGCCGATTGTTCATCACTCTTGATAGCGAAGACATCAATGTCTTCATATTTAGGGTTGGTAATGATGCTTTTTGCCTGAAACTGTTCAAGCAATTCAAGTTTGTGCTTGAAGGTCTGAGCTTTCTCAAACTCGAGGTTTTCGGCAGCAAGGTTCATTTGCGTCTTGAAATAGCTTTTTGCAGGACCTAATTTACCCTTCAGAATGTTTTTAATCTGATCGATGTCCTGAAGGTAGTTTTCTTCAGATTGCTTGCCTACGCAAGGGCCAAAACATTTTTTTATGTGATATTCCAGGCAAACCTCAAATTTTCCTGCCTGAATATTTCTTTCCGATAAGTTATGGCTGCAAGTTCGAATATGAAAAAGCTCCCGAATGAGCTCCAAAATAGTGTGCATACTCCTTACGTTGGAGAATGGACCATAAAAAATACCGTAGCCTTTTTTGTATTGGCGTGTAGAAAATACTTTTGGAAAGGGCTCATTGGTGATCACGATATAGGGGTACGATTTATCATCCTTCAGAAGAATGTTGTACTTCGGCTGGTAGGCCTTGATATGATTATTTTCAAGGAGCAGCGCATCAAGCTCAGAATCTACAATGGTGATTTCGAGGTGGTGGATTTCGTTGACCAGTCGGAGGGTTTTTCTGTCGTGTCGATTTTTATTAAAGAAATAACTTTGAACACGTTTTTTCAGATTTTTGGCTTTTCCGACGTAAATCAGTGTGTTGTCTTGATTAAAATATCGGTAAATCCCTGGTTTTTCTGGCAGGGTGTTGATTTGCTCTGGGGTATATATCGTGCTTTCCATATTGTAATCCTAAAACAAAAAAAACGGATATTGGTGTCAATATCCGTTTTAAATTTAATGTTTTTTTTGATGATTAAAGAATGTCATCTGAATCAAGCTCTTCCAATTTAGGTTTAGGAGGCGCAACAGTCGCTGTTGAATCTGTCTCCGCTTGTGGCGTTTCTTCTTCCTGATGATAAATTGCACTGTTGAGTACATCACAATCAATCTCTGTGGAAAGTGGCTTAGATGGGCGCTCAAAGGCTCCCTTCGTAATGCCCAGTGATTCGTCTTTATAGACATCCCTCATGAATTTATCATAAATTGGACGGGCAGTTCTTGCGCCCTGACCCTGATACCAATTTTTAAAGTGGATGGAGCGGCTGTCGCCACCTACCCAGGTACCACAGATCAGGTCTTTGGTAACCCCCATAAACCAACCATCGGAGGCATTTTGAGTAGTTCCTGTTTTACCACCAATTTCGTTGTTGTGTTTCAGTTCCCAGCTCAATCCTACTGCGGTACCACCTTGTTCCTCGGCAGCACCACGAAGCATATAAACCATCAGGTAGGCGGTCTCTTCACTGATCGCTTCCTTGGTTTGTGGTGGGAATTCCTGAATCACGTTGCCAAATTTATCTTCAATTCGAGTAATGAAATTCGGTCTTACATATACTCCTTTATTCACAAAAGTACCATAAGCACCGACAAGCTCATATACAGAAACATCAGCAATACCTAATGCCAGGGCAGGAACGGCCTGTGATTTTGGAATATCAATACCTAAACGGGAAGCGAAATCCACGACCTGTCTCGGGCCCACTTTATCCATTACAAAAGCCGTGATAGAGTTTACGGATTTAGCCATAGCCTGGCGGAGTGTCATATTCTCGCCAGTAAATTTACCATCTGCATTTTGGGGTGTCCAGGTAGGTTTTGTAGAACCTTTAGGCAGCTGGAAAGTGTAAGGCATATCTTTTACCTGATAGCATGGAGAGTAGCCATTTTCAATCGCTGTACCATAAACCATTGGTTTGAAGGTCGATCCTGGCTGGCGCTTCCCTTGCATAACGTGGTCATATTTGAAATGATCATAGTTGATCCCTCCGACCCAAGCTTTCACGTAGCCATTGTGTGGATCCATGGCCATAAAACCTGCCTGCAGGAATCGTTTGTAATACCTCAGGGAATCCATAGTGCTCATCAGGGTATCTACATCACCCTGCCATGAAAATACCGTCATGGGGTGTTTGACGTTCAGGTAATAATCAACAGAATCAGAGCTTGCACCGAACTCTTTTACCAAAGCGCGATAAGCATGCGTTCTCTTGATTTGATTTTCAATGAAATTTGGAATCTCCTTGCCCTTTTCATCAATCCAGGGGTTATGGCCATCCCAGCTATGATTAAATTTAGCCTGAAGGGCTTTCATATGATCATCGAGTGCTTTTTCTGCAAGTGTTTGCATACGGCTGTCGATGGTCGTGTATATTTTAATACCATCTTCCCAAAGGTCAATTCCGTTATTCTTTGCCCATTTCATCAGCCACGGACGAATCGCATTACGGAAATAAGGCGCCATTCCGTGGTTATTGTTGTCCATTTTGTACTGAAGCTCAATCGGCAATACTTTCAGGGAATCAAATTGTGCCTGTGTGAGGTCTCCGTAAGCCAGCATCTGTCCCAAAACCATATTTCTTTTGTTTTGAGAACGCTTAGGGTGATTTTTTGGAGAATAGCGTGTTGGCGCATTAATAACCCCCACTAAAGTTGCGGCTTCCTGTACGTTTAGGTCCTTCTGATCTTTGTTAAAGAAGGTTTTGGCGGCCACCTGAATTCCGAAGGCATTACTGCCATAGGGTACAGTGTTGAGGTACATGGCCAAAATTTCTTTTTTGGTGAATCGGCGCTCAAGCTGCACTGCGATGATCCATTCTTTCATTTTTACAATGAAAAGGTCAACGCCCCTGCGGATTGTCCGATTGCCAATATTTTTCACCAAGGAGCCTTCAAATTCATCACCACGGGTAGAGTAAAGGTTTTTGGCCAGTTGCTGAGAGAGTGTACTTCCACCACCTGCACCTTGACGAAGAATGATTGACTTCACCCCTACTCGGATCAAATCCTTGAAAGAAATTCCTGAGTGGTCAAAAAAGCTGTCGTCCTCGGTGTCCACCAATGCATGAATCACATTCGGACTCAGGGAGTCGTATGGGACATTTGTCCTGTTTGTTCTGAAATATTTTCCAAGCAGTTTTCCGTCAGCAGAGTAAATTTCTGAAGAAAGGTCATTTTTGGGATTTTCTAATGATTTATAGCTCGGAAGGCCTCCAAAAAGACCATTCATATCCACGCTGATGGCATGAACGATAAAGTAGATAGATAAGAAACCACCTAAAACGATGAGCCAGCTTGCCCACACGATGCCACGAACCCACTTTCTGGTTTTCGAGCTCTTTTTGGGGGTTTGTACTTCTTTTTCTGTTTCTTCCATGGAAAATGGTTAATTAATTGCCGAATGCAAAAAGCTTATTTATAGTGTTCAATAAAGAATTTTTCGTACAACTTCAATGCCTTATTTTTATAAAATATTTGGAAGTTATCATTTGTGATCGCAAAATTATGAATTTTAACACCAGCAACCCTTTTTAAAGGGGATTTTTCTCCATTAAATGTTTCATAAAACTGCATCGCTTCTTCCTTGGTTTCAAATTTGGAAACGATAATCATGGCATATTCTTTACTGAACTCAAGGTTACCCGTATTGAGCTGATTATAGCGGAATTCCTCTTCAATGAATGATTTCAAAAGTGCTGGAATAGCATTTACATACTGCTTTTCATTCGGATAGATCAGTACAAATAGGTGCTCCTGCTCAAAATACGGAATGTATGCCACCGCTTTTTTCTTGCTTTCTTTATTTTTAAAGTTTTGTGCGGCATCCAGTAATTTCTGCGCATAGGCATGCATGCTGCTTTCTGGGTAATTGTCCAAAAACTTCTGCAGTTCCATTTCATACTTGTCGGCGCCATAGGTTTTTCCATCAACAAGGATGTTCAATACCCGCAGTTGATCTGTAAATGGCAGGTCAGGGAATTGCTGAATGGCAGGGTCCGTAATCTTCCGTACTTCTTTAAGGCTGTCCAGTTCATACCACTGATAAGCTTCCTGATAAGCTTTTTTAAGCTTTTCAGTCGCCAGATTACTTTCTTCACGATAATTTGGGTTGAGGATCAATTTGGCGTAAAGGGTTTTAGGGTATTTTTGTACCAACTCATCAGCCATCGCCTTCATCTTCGGGTCCTTTAATTTCTGATAGATCAGATATAAGGTGTACAGTATTTCTGGGCGTTGTTCAGAATTCTCAAATCGCTCGAGATGTTCCTCGAATCGGTCGATGGCATTTTGCTCTTCATACAGTTCAAAATGATAAATCTTACCGAGTTCAAACAAACCTTCCTCTACTTGTGCCAAAGCCGCTTGCTTCGCTGTTTCCGCAAAAGGGATTTGGTTGTACATGGCGGTGTATCTGTTGGATCTGCTATCGAGTTGCGCCTCCGCATCCGATGGGCTGTTTTCATCCTCCTTGGGCTGGTTACCTTCTCCAGTAGCTTCTCCAAGGGTGAGGGTTTCATCTTCTTCAGGCTCCTCTTGCTCGGCATCGGATTTCTGCATTTTCGAAGCCAATCGCCAATGATCTACTAATGGGCGTTGGCCCCAGTTGCTGATAAAAACACTTTTGCCTCTTGCAATTGCCGATGGGTCGTAAAAATACCACTTACCACCATTTAATGGTGGTGGGCCGAAATTTCCGTCCCCATTGAAGCTGCCGTCTGTGCCACCAGTAAATCCACCGCCCGCATTTCCACTGAGTGCTTTTTCCTTACGTTGTTGTCGGCGTTCCTCTTTTGCTTTTTCTTCCGCTACGCGGTCCTCCTCATCCAGAATAGCATTCAGCACACCTGCAATTTCAAGGGTGTCTTTTGCGGAAAGGGCTAAAAGGGAATCTTGAATCGTCACCATGTCGTGGTATTTCACAAACCTGCCCAGTACTTCCTGCCTAACGGCGATCGGAGCGTAATTGGGGTCTGTTTGTGGCATGGCAGAAATTGTACTGTCATAATAAGCCTTGGCAAGGTGATAATCTTTGATTTTATCGTAGTAGATTTTTCCCAATGCCCAATAAGTGTAGCCTTTTTGGCGTGGGTCCTTGGTGGGTTGATAAACGGAAGTCTTATAGGCTGTTACGGCCTCGTTGAGGTTGTCTTGTTTTTCTTCAAAAGCCCCGAGTTCATAGAAAATTTTATCTTTGAAATCGATATTTTTCTGATCCCTGAGCAGTTTTTTAAAGTATTTTCGAACCCTTTTAACATCAGAAGCTTTGGTCAGTTCTGTTACCTGTGCCATGTTGAGCTTGGCATAAAAGGACAATTCGTAGCTTGGGTTACTCTTCAGTACGTTGCGATAATTATCGTAGGCAAGGGCATCGAATTGCAGCGACTGATACAATTGTCCGAGAAGAAAGTAAATACGGGCTTTCCGATCTTTTCGACTCATCAAGGGAATGGCCAATTCAAGACTACGAACGACTTTATCCTTGTCGGAAAGTTGTTGGTACAGGTGGGCCTGCGTCAAGTACCAATTCATGCTGTTGCGTTTATTGAGTTTCTCCTTGCGGATAAAATCATTCACGGCGATGGCATTATTGTATTCCTGATGATCGGTGAAAGCGCGCATTAAAGCCACAAGGGTTTGGTGCCGCACATCGTCATCTTTGCTTTTGGTATTTACAAATTTGAAGGTGTCGAATGCATTCGGGTAATCTTCTGCATAAGCTCGGGCACGACCTACCAGGTAATAGCTGTCGAATTCCCAGGCACTACCGGGGTGGCGTTGAATCGCTAAAGAGGCCATCTTAATGACCTCATCCAGTTTTTCCTGATTGGCTTTGGCAAAGGTACTGTCAACGGTTGGCAGCACATGAAGAAAGTCATTGAAATTATCTGGATTCGCATCCCATAAGGCCTGGTCAATGGCTTTCATTTCCTCATTGGCATAAAAATAACCATTGTAATGAGCGGCCATGTTCTGATACAGGGAACCTCCTTTTTTCTTTTTTTCAGAAGCACAGGAGCAGAGGCAAAAACAGATGAAAAGTAATATATATCTTGCGTTGGGCATAAGACACTTATTCAGCAAAAAGATTAAAGCACCAAAGTTCCAAAAGTCGGTAATTTTTCCCAAAATATTGCGTTATATGAGATCAAAATAAGGTTTTATTGAGATTCCGCAAGAATCTTTTTTGGAAATTGATGGTGTTTGTTCTAAGAAAAAATCGAAATTATGAATTCAAGGATTGGACGGCGAGCAGAAAAGCTTTTTACTTGCAAGGCAATCAGAGAAAAGTATGTAATTTTAAGATTAATTTTAACAAGTAAATAATTTTTTCCTCCTATTTTTGTGTAGGACAATATCAATCTTGTGGAAAAGAAGAAGAAAATAAGCCATTGGCTGAATACCCGTTATTCATTAATTGTTAGGTCGGAAGGAAATCTGGAAGAAAAAACCAATTTGATATTTACCCCTGGCAGGGTAATGATGCTGCTTTTTGTGTCCCTTTCATTGATGTTTACCGTCAGTCTGTTTTTATCGAAGACAATTTTAAGCCAGTGGTTTGATCCTACCTTTGTTCAAACTCAGCAGGATAGAACATTGATCGAACTTCGAACGAAAGTGGATTCTTTGCAAATGGCCATGGTCCGCAGGGATATGTTCATGCGTAATGTAGAAGATATTCTTGCTGGGGTGGATGGAAAAGCGGAGGAAGAAGAACGGGAGGAACTGCAGGCGGTGATTAAGGAGAAAGACCTGACGAAGCAAGCGGCGATTGATTCGGCATTCAGAGCTGATTTTGCCAATGTATCACTGGATGATATTGAGGGCAATGTCGGGGAAGGCCCCCTTTCGGAGATGTCGTTCTTTAAACCTGCAGATGGAATGCTTTCAGGTGGGTTTGATCCTGCCAAAGACCATTTCGGTGTCGATATTGTTGCTAAAAAAGATGAACCCATTAAGGCGGTGGCAGATGGCACGGTATTAATGGCAACCTGGACGCAAGCCACGGGCAATGTGCTTTTGGTTCAGCATTCCAACAATATGATTTCAGTATATAAACACAATGCCGCCCTTTTGGCCACGGAAGGCCAACATGTTCAGGCGGGAGATATTATAGCAATTATGGGGAACAGCGGAGAACTGACCACTGGGCCACATTTGCACTTTGAAATCTGGCTGAATGGCCATGCGGCCAATCCAGTGGATTTTATCGCTTTTTAAAATGCCTACTTTTAACTAAGTACTCAAAGATATAACTTCAACTTTGAGGTGTCGCCAAAAAATCACGGTTCGTAGGCGCATCTCTGCCCTTGTGGGTTAAAAAAATAACAATATGTTCGGAAATAAAAATCAAGAAAAAGTGGCTGCAGTAGAGGCAATTAGTAATTCATCTAACCATATTGGTATGGGAACTGTTATTCGTGGAGATGTAGAAACCTCTGGGAATATTCGTATTGAAGGCACTTTAACGGGTAACATCACCTGTAAATCAAAAGTAGTGATGGGGCAGTCAGCAAAAGTTGACGGTAATGTTATTGCTCAGATTGCTGAGGTCGAAGGCTTGATTACAGGTCGTGTAGAGGTGAGTGATGTTTTGGTGCTGAAGCCAACTGCGCGTATTGAAGGAGATATTCTAACAAATAAAATGATCGTAGAATCGGGAGCGCAATTTAATGGTTCTTGTCAAATGTCTAATGTGAAGAAAGATGAACAATCAAAAACAAGATCCGGAGTTGAGTCCAAAGAAGGGAAAATCAGCAAGCCCGCTTAAAAGTTTTGTCCGATTTTCGGGTATGGGCCTGCAAATGGTCGTTTATATCCTGGCTGGGTATTGGGTGGGCAAACAAATTGGCCATTTCTTGGGCAGTGATTCACAACTTTGGCTTATCGGAGGGACATTTTTTGGCGTGATTGGCTCGATGGCCTACATTATCGCTCAAGTAAAAAATTTGAATAAATGAAAAAAGAAGCGGAAAGAGCCTCGATGCTGAGGTTGGTGTATTTTTCGGTTGTGTTGGGGTTGTTATTCTTTTTAATCAAAATTTTTGACATTCCTTATTTCCATGACCAATCCTTGATTTTGGTAGCTATCATGTTCAGCCTAAACTACATGAACATTCGGATTTTGTTCCGCTTACCCGAAGAAGATTTTATCGGAGGCTTCTTTTCGTCAATGGTTTTACGTGTTTTCGGTGCTTTGGCAGCGGTTACATATTTCATATATATTGATAAGGAAAACGCAAAAAGCTTCATGTTGAGCTTCGGGATTCTTTATTTGTCATTCCTATGGTTTGAAATTTACAGTTTATTAACTACATTTCGTCGCATTTCAAAAAATTCAAATAAATGAACGCTACAAGGTTTAAACGTTTACGTTGGCTGTTAGCTTGTACGATGGTTTTTATGACCTTGTTTACAGGAACAGCTTGGGCAGCCGATAGCGGAGGTCATTCAGCACAGAATGAGGAAAAAGAGTTCAACGCTAAGGAGACTATTTTCCATCATATCTTAGATGCACATGAGTGGCACTTCTTTGACGGGCCCTATGGGACACTCTACCTTCCGGTGATTGTGTACTCTAAAGACAAGGGATTGGAAGTTTTTTCCTCTTCCAATTTTTACAACGATCAACACGAGGAAGTTGCTTACAATGGGTATGAGATCGAGCACGGTCACATTACTTTAGAAGGTAAGCCTGTTCTTGATCTTTCGATCACAAAGAACGTTGCTTCAATGTTGTTGTCGGTAGTTTTACTCTTGGCAGTATTTTTGTCTATCTCAAAAGGATACAAGACAAAAGACGGCAAGGTAAAAGCTCCGAAAGGGTTGGTATCCTTTCTTGAGCCACTGATATTATTCGTTCGCGATGATATTGTGGTGCCAAATATTGGCGAGAAAGATGCAGACCGTTTCATGAACTACCATCTCACGTTGTTCTTCTTCATCTTGTTCAATAACCTTTTGGGATTACTTCCAGGGGCAGCGAACTTGACAGGAAACATTGCGGTAACCGTTACATTAGCGGTATTTACCTTCATCGTGACGACCATTAGCGCCAAAAAGCCCTACTGGAGTCACATTTTTAATCCTCCGGTGCCATTAGCATTGAAGCCGATGATGATTCCAATTGAATTTATTGGTATCTTCACTAAGCCATTTGCATTGACGGTACGTCTTTTTGCCAATATCACGGCAGGACACATTATGATTTTGGTTTTGATCAGTTTTGCTTTTATCTTTAAGAGTGTAACAGTTGGAGTTGTTTCTTCATCGATCGCAACCATGATGATGTTACTTGAGATTCTTGTAGCTTTCATCCAAGCATATGTTTTTGCATTGCTTTCCGCTATCTTCATCGGCATTGCCATGGAGGAAGCACATCATTAATGAATTACATTTCGAGGATTAATTTCACAAAGAATATAAGAAAATCCTTTTGTTTAACTCTAAATAACGCTTAGTTATGTTTAGCTCTTTATTTTTCGCCGAAGCTATCGGCTTGTTGGGTGCAGCTCTTGGTGCTGGTATTGCTGCCGTAGGTGCAGGTATCGGTATTGGTCAGATTGGTGGTTCAGCTATTGAAGCCATCGCTCGCCAACCAGAAGCCGCAGGTCAGATTCAATCGACTATGATTATCTCAGCAGCCTTAGTGGAAGGTGTATCCTTGTTTGGTGTGGTAGTATCCCTTTTGATTGCATTGGGTTAATCACATCTTTCTAAAGTCACTTGGAGCGGTAGGCTTCAGGTGGCTTTTTCAAAACAACAAAAATTAGAAGCAAATGGATTTAATAACCCCTGGAATTGGGCTTATAATTTGGCAAATCTTAGTATTTGTAGCGCTGTTAATTATTCTTGGTAAATTTGCATGGAAACCTATCCTTAAAGGTGTTAAGGATCGTGAGTCAGCAATCGAGGATGCTTTAGCTGCTGCAGATAAAGCAAAGGAGGAAATGAAAAACCTTCAAGCTGGAAATGCCAAATTGATTGAAGAGGCACGCAAGGAGCGCGAGAAAATCGTTGCTGCTGCACAAACTGCCGCTAATAAAGTCAAAGAAGAAGCGAAAGCTGATGCTCAGCAAATAGCCGATAAAATGATTGCAGACGCTCAGGCTGCAATTGCTGCAGAGAAAAGAGCTGCACTGGCAGAAGTTAAAAATCAAGTTGCAGAGTTTTCTGTAGAGGTTGCCGAAGTAATTTTGCGCGAGAAGTTAGCTTCTCAAGAAGCACAAAAGGCATTGGTGGACCGTTACGTAAGTGACCTGAAAATTAGCTAATTATGTCAGATATCAAAGTCGCATCAAGATATGCGAAGTCCATCTTTGAATTGGCTTCAGAAAAAGGCACTTTGGAACAGACAAGTCAGGATTTTAAGCTGATCGAGGAAGTATGCGAGCAAAATCGCGAATTTACCTTAATGCTTAAGAACCCTATCATTGACATTTCCAAAAAATGGGAGATTGTCAAGGCGATATTTGAGGGTAAAGTTTCAGATTTAACACTGAGATTCCTTCAAGTGGTTAATGACAAAAAGCGAATTGACCATATTCGTTCCATAGCAGACAGCTTTGAAGCTCGCTACAATGAGAAGAATGGGATTATCAAGGCACACCTTGAGACCACCTTCCAATTGGATGCGGAACAATTCAGCCAATTTGAACAAATAGCCCTTGCCCGTACTGGCGCTAAGGCGGTTCAATTGGAGGCAGCGGTTAACCCTGCCCTGATCGGCGGTTATATTTTCCGAATTGGAGATCAGATGATCGATAATTCAGTGAAAAACCGATTGACCAAACTCAGACAGAGCCTGACGGCTAAAGTCTAATTCATATAATATTTAGGAACTATAATTTAGAGTAATAATGGCTGAAGTAAGACCAGATGAGGTTTCGGCAATTCTTCGAGATCAATTATCTAACTTCAAATCTGAAGCAGAACTCGAAGAGGTAGGTACCGTCCTTCAAGTAGGAGATGGTGTAGCTCGTATATATGGTTTGACCAAGGCACAGGCTGGTGAGTTGATCGAATTTGAAAACGGCACCGAGGCATTGGTATTGAACCTTGAAGAGGATAACGTAGGAGCCGTACTTTTCGGTAATTCTACAGGTGTAAAAGAAGGTGATAATGTACGCCGTACTGGCCGTATCGGTTCTGTCCCTGTTGGGGAAGGCATGGTAGGTCGTGTAGTGAACATGTTGGGTGAGCCTATTGATGGTAAAGGCCCCATCGCTGGAAAAACATACAATATGCCTTTGGAGCGTAAAGCTCCTGGTGTAATTTTCCGTGAGCCAGTAACTGAGCCATTGCAAACAGGTTTGAAAGCCGTTGATGCAATGACACCAGTAGGTCGTGGTCAGCGTGAGTTGATCATTGGTGACCGTCAGACAGGTAAAACTGCGGTAGCGATTGATACAATCATTAACCAACGTGAATTCTTCGAAGCAGGCGAGCCTGTATTCTGTATTTACGTGGCGATTGGTCAAAAAGCTTCTACGGTAGCCAATATCGTACAGGCATTGGAGAAACATGGCGCAATGGAATACACTGTAGTAGTGGCTTCTCCTGCTTCTGATCCAGCACCTATGCAGTTCTACGCTCCATTCGCAGGTGCTGCTATCGGGGAATTCTTCCGCGATACAGGACGTCCAGCATTGGTAGTTTATGATGATTTGTCTAAACAAGCGGTAGCATACCGTGAGGTGTCTTTGTTGCTTCGTCGTCCTCCAGGGCGTGAGGCTTATCCTGGTGATGTATTCTACCTTCACTCACGTTTGTTAGAGCGTGCAGCGAAGTTGAACTCCAACACTTCGGTAGCAGAGAAAATGAACGATTTGCCTGCTGACCTTCAAGGTATGGTAAAAGGTGGTGGTTCATTGACTGCCCTTCCAATTATTGAAACACAAGCGGGTGATGTTTCGGCATATATCCCAACGAACGTGATTTCTATTACGGATGGTCAGATTTTCTTGGAAACCAACTTGTTTAACTCTGGTTTGCGTCCAGCGATCAACGTAGGTATCTCGGTATCTCGTGTAGGTGGTAACGCTCAGATCAAGTCGATGAAGAAAATCGCAGGTACATTGAAGTTGGATTTGGCGCAGTTCCGTGAGTTGGAAGCCTTCGCAAAATTCGGTTCAGATTTGGATGCAGCAACGAAATTGGTGATCGAGCGTGGTCGTCGTAACCAGGAAATCTTGAAGCAAGGGCAATATCAGCCAATGCGTGTGGAAGATCAGGTAGCAATTATCTTCGCTTCTACTAAAGGATACTTGGATAAAGTTCCTGTTGATAAAGTAAAAGAATTCGAAGCAGATTTCTTGACTACACTTCGTGAGCAAAACCCTGACGTTCTTAACGGACTTAAAGCAGGTAAATTGTCTGACGATGTTACAGGTGGTTTGAAGACGATCGCTTTGGATGTAGCTAAAAGATACGCATAATATTAAAAGTTAAAGGTTCGAGCTTTTGGGCTTGAGCCTTTTACTGATATAAAATAAAATTATGGCAAACCTCAAAGAAATCAAGGCTCGGATCAAGTCTGTAGATTCTACCCAGCAAATTACCAAAGCCATGAAAATGGTAGCGGCATCGAAACTACGTCGAGCGCAGGATAGAATTATGCAAATGCGTCCTTACGCAGAGAAATTTGACGAGATTCTTGATCACGTAAATGAAGTGGCATCAGGTGTACAGGTAAAACGCGACTTCGCTCAGGTTAGAGAAGAAGTGGAATCTGTATTGCTTGTCGTGATTACTTCTGACAGAGGATTGTGTGGCGGTTTCAACACAAATGTCATTAAACAAGCTGTTCAGCGCATTGAAGACAACTATGCATCGCAACGTGATGCTGGAAAGTTGACCATCTTGCCTATCGGTAAAAAAGCATATGAGTACTTTGCGAAGAACAAGTATGTGGTGATCGATAAGTATTATGAGTTGTTCAACGACTTGTCATTCAACAGTGCTCGATTGGTTGCAGAATACATGATGGAAATGTTCATTGAAGGAAAGTACGATCAAGTTGATTTGATCTACAATGAATTCAAGAACGTGGCTACTCAGCTTTTGCGCGAAGAGGTATTTTTGCCTGCACAACCTCGTGAAGAGGAAGAGGAGGCAAACAAGGATGCTAAACATGGCGGTATGGCGATCGATTATATTTTCGATCAAAACCCAGGCGCTTTGTTGGATGAATTGATCCCTCACGGTTTGAAAATGCGTTTTTTCCGCGCAGTTCTGGAATCCAATGCTTCTGAGCATGGTGCCCGTATGACAGCGATGGATAAAGCAACTGATAACGCTGCAGAATTATTGAAAGACTTGAACTTACTTTACAACCGTACGCGTCAGGCTGCAATTACTACGGAGATCTTGGAGATCACCGCAGGTGCAGAGGCATTGGCTCAATAATATTTATTATTCCGACCGACGGATTGTTGATAAAACAGAAATCCACTCAATTTTTTGGGTGGATTTTTTATGCGATTAACTTTTTTCATCCGCTTATCCACAAAAAGGAATAGTTGAGACTGAATTTCGGACAAAAAACTAAAATAGCGTCCAGTTATACACATTTTATTGAATTCAGTTCTATTTTTACATCTTTGAACGCTTGAAATAAACCCTTTAGAAAGAAGTTATCCACAATTTGTGGGTAGTTTGTACTTTGAATATGTGGATAAGCAAAAAACCTTACCGTGATTATTTATTTAAGAGCCAAATTTTGATTGGTCTGATCGGCTGTATCATGCTGTTTTCAGGTGTTAAGTCGTTGGGTTATAATTGGTTTGATATAGGTGGGTTCAACTGGGTATTGGTCTTTTGTGCTTGTGTATTCATCTATCGCATAGATTGGTTTATGCACAAATTGGCTGTGGATAAGTGCATAAACTTGTTGATAAGTGGAAAACCCATCGAAGGCAGCGTATTTTATCCCTGCCTGCTCCTGCTTTATGCATTGGTGATGCTGACTTTTGCCCTGCCTGTTCAGCTACTCTTTCATTTAGGAACTATTGCGGTGCTCTATCATTTTCCTGCGAGCCTTCCATTTCAGTTTCGTACCTGGCGACGAATCCCCTATCTTAAAGTTTTTTTGATTGCCTATGTATGGGCTATGCTTGGGAGTTACTACCCTGCCGCTTTGTTGGGCCTACCGCTTGATAAGGCAGATATCTTCACTCATTTTCTATGCTGGTTTGTCTATATTTTAGCCATCACCTTACCATTCGATATTCGCGATATTCATTCTGATCAATCGCAAAATCTATGGACAATTACGCGAGCGGTAGGCGCAGGCTATACCAAGCTAATTGCTGTTCTATTATTGGTTGTTTTTACGGCTATTGCTTATTTCGTGGGAGCCTACCCTTTGGGAGGGTTACTGGCCTTACTGCTGATCAATGTAGGCTTGGTACTTGGGGTCAATGATCAACGTCCGGTGTATTACTTTAAAGTGCTAATGGATGGGATGGTGGTGGTTACGGCTCTCTTTTTTGCTTCGTATTCCCACTGATGCAGAAGAACAGGATGTTTTTGCGATCAGCTTATTGGATGTCATTTACAAGTGAAAATAAAACGGGTTACCAATATCCTTAACCATTGTGGATATCGGTGACCCGTTTTAATGCTTTTGAAATATCTACAGACTAAAATGATGCTTCATGAGGCTCGTTCGCTCCATTAATCCTCTACGCGAGCACCATCACCAGTTACTACGGTATAGCAAACTAACTTGCGATTGAATTGCTTCTGATATGCTTCCGTTTGCATTTCAATGAATGAATCTACGGCATTTGTTCTTACCAAATTAATTGTACAGCCTCCAAAGCCGCCGCCCATCATTCTTGCACCAAATACCTGATCGTTGTCTCTGGTTTGGTCTACCAAGAAATCAAGCTCCTTACAACTCACCTCATAGTCATGTTGCAAGCCGTCATGAGAAGCGTAAATTAAAGCACCAAGGGCATCGAGTTCATTATTCTCTAAATGCTTACAGGCCTTCAGGACACGCTCGTTTTCATTAATAACAAATTCACACCTTTTATAGATAGTTGGATCCATGGCTGATCGGTGCGCCTTCAACTGTGCTAAGGTCGCGCCACGCAAATCTTCGAGCTTCGGCATCTCTTTTTGAAGAACGGCAACACCTGCCTCACATTGTTCCCGACGTGTGTTATATTCTGAGGATGCCAGAGAATGACTCACTCCAGTATTACAAAGCACCCATTTGAACCCTTGTGTGTTTAATGGAAAATGTGCTGTTTCCTGATGCTTACAATCGATTTTTATCACATGATCTTTTTGACCAAAAGTGGATGCAAATTGATCCATAATACCGCATTTCACCCCCGCATAATTGTGTTCAGCGGCTTGGCCTACAAGTGCGATTTCCCTTTGACTCAGCTTTCCGCCAAATAAGTTATTCAAGCCTGTTGCTAATGCGCATTCCAGGGCTGCGGAAGAGGATAAACCTGCCCCTAAGGGTACATCGCCACCGAAGACAAGATTAAAACCCTGTACTTTTACCCCTTTTTTAATCAGTTCAGCAACAACTCCTTTGATGTAATTTATCCAGCCATTGGTTGCTGTTATTTGTTCAAGAGTGAAACTTTCTTTTTCGTCAAGGTCACTTGCAATTGCATTGATCGTATTGGTATTGTTGGCCTGCAAGATGCAAACAATCTCTTTATCGATTGCCGCAGGAAGAACGAAACCTCCATTGTAATCGGTATGCTCACCGATAATGTTCATTCTCCCAGGTGCCCGAGAGGTGATGTGATTCTCATCCCACTGAGATTCAAATTTTTCAACAAGTTTTAAAGTATCCATAGTTCTATTTTCAGAAAGTTAAATGTAAGATTATTTTGCTGAAAATCAGTTTTGAATCCTTATGGATCTTCAATAAATACCCTTCAGTTTTGTTAGGATTGCGACAAGATTAGGTAATTGTTCGATTCCCCCGTCAGGGCGTGGTGAGGATCAAGAATTAGAGCAGTTGAGAAAGGTTGCGTTAAAAACATGATTATTGTCAATAAAATTATCTATATGCGCTTATTTTTTAAAAAGGTAGTGGTTCATTTTTTAAATTTGATAAAATGAATGCTATATTGTGCTTCATATTTGGCAATATGGTCGGTTTGATAGTTGTACAATTAACAACCGATGAAAAGATTTAATTTTTAAGAAATCATGGCAGAAGTAATGACAAAGGAAAACAAACAAACCAAGGAGACGAACTACACTGGTCCATTTATGATCATGGTAGGTTTGTTTTTCATCGTTGGTTTTTTGACGGTAGTAAACCAACAATTTCAGGCCCCACTTAAGGAAGCATTTCTAAGTGATGCGGGTTCTTTGAAAAACACGCTGACGACTCTATTGACGTTCGCATTTTTTATGGGTTTCCCAACAATGGGTAATATCTCCTCTCGTTGGGCAGAGGCTTTTGGTTACAAAAACACACTGATTCGAGGACTGATCATGTTGTTGGTTGGATTGGCTGTATTTGTATCTTCTGCATTGGCAGGTTTAGATATGGGAAGCATGGCTTTTGGGGCGGCTTCAGTACCATATGCTTATTTTATTTTCTTAATAGGATCTTATATCCTGGGTTGTTCTATTGCAACGCTTCAGGTGGTTATTAATCCTTATTTGGCAGTTTGTCAGGTTCCTGGTACATCATCAGTAACCCGTATGAGTATTGGTGGTTCTTCGAACTCTATCGGTACTACTATTGCGCCATTGTTTGTAACTTATTTGGTTTTTGGAAACGTAGCTCCTACAGTAGATAAAGTAATCAGTCCTTTCTTTGTACTGATCGCAGTAGTAGCAGTAGTTGCATTCTTGGTAAGCCGTTTGAACCTTCCTGAGGTAGCGTCTTCAGCTTCTGAAGGTGGTGAGGTAGCTAAGTTGAAAAACAGTGTTTGGTCATACAGACACCTGGTTTTGGGTGTAGTTGGTATCTTCGTTTATGTAGGTGCTGAGGTTTGTATTGGTGCAAACATCAACTTGTATGCTGAAAACTTGGGTAAAATCGGTGCGATTTCAAAAACTACAGACTTCTTGTTCTGGAAAGAATTAGCCGTTCCATCATTGATGGCCTCATTGTATTGGGGTGGTATGTTGGTAGGCCGCTTGTGTGGATCTTTCCTATCTAAAATTTCAGGAAGTGTGCAGTTGACTGCAACAACAATCATCGCTATTGTTTTGATTGTTACTGCAATGCTTACTTCAAACCCTTGGTATTTGGTAGGTGTTGGTTTGGTACACTCAGTAATGTGGGGTGCGATCTTCTCATTGGCAATTGATAAATTGGGTGTTTATACTTCTAAAGGTTCTGGCGCATTGATGATCGGTGTAGCCGGTGGAGCTATCCTTCCATGGGTACAAGGAATCTTCGCTGATGCTTTAGGCGGATGGTCTATGACATGGGTATTGGTGATTGCTTGTGAGGTTTATTTATTGTTCTATGCTTTGGTAGGACACAAGCACAATTTCACAAAAGAAATTACAGAGTAAGCATTCAGCTGATCTTTGAAAATATAAATAGCACCTTCTCCTTGTGGGAAGGTGTTTTTTTATGCCCGTTTCATCTTTAAATTCTCCTGTCTGGTCGGATTATTATTTTTAGAATCCGTACAATAAGCTATCTTGGATGCTCAACGAAACCTAAATTAAATGAGAACTTTAATCACCTTAATATTGCTGTCGTTTGCCTGTGCTGCACAAGCCCAAAGCAGTTTAGTTGTCAATGTAAAAGGGCTGAGTGGCCCAGAAGGGAAAGTCCTTTTTGCTTTATTTTCTACAGAGGAGGGTTTTCCGAAAGAATGGGATAAAGCTTACAAACAAGGTAACCTGAGCTTCTCTGATGGTGCTTGTCGGATTGTGTTCGATGATCTTCCTGAAGGTACTTATGCGATGATGGTAGCCCATGATGAGAATGACAATGGTAAGATTGATACCAATTTTATCGGGATGCCGAAAGAAGCCGTAGGGATCAGTAATTATCCAAAAATGGGAAAGCCTGATTTTCAAAAGGCGAAATTTACCATGAATGGACAGGAAAAAAAGACCATTGAAATAACGGTTGAAAAAATATTTGGATAAAAAAAATCCCCCTGAAGCATCTGTTCAGGGGAATTTTTTATATTTTATGATCAGCGGATTAATCCTCTTTTTTCAAGTTCAAAGCGATTTGTAGCTCATTAAGCTGTGCGTTGTCTACCAATGCAGGAGAATCAATCATCACATCACGTCCTGAGTTGTTTTTCGGGAAGGCGATATAGTCACGGATAGATTCAGAACCACCAAACATGGCACACAAGCGGTCGAAACCAAGGGCGATACCACCATGAGGAGGTGCACCGTATTCGAACGCTTCCATCAAGAAACCAAACTGCTCTTTGGCTTCCTCTTCAGTGAAACCAAGGTGTTTGAACATCAATTGCTGTTGCTCGCGGTCGTGGATACGGATAGAACCACCACCAATCTCTACACCATTGATCACCATATCGTAAGCATTGGCACGAACCGCACCTGGATCAGTATCCAACAAGTGCATATCCTCAGGCTTAGGCGAGGTGAATGGGTGGTGCATCGCATGGAAACGAGAAGTTTCTTCGTCCCACTCCAACAATGGGAAGTTTACAACCCACAATGGCTTGAATTCACCTGCTTTGCGCAAGCCCAACTCATTACCCATATGCAAACGCAATTCGTTCATTTGCTTGCGAGCAGCGTCCATGCCACCCGACAATACCAACAACAAATCGCCTGGCTTAGCTTCCATCTTCGTTGCCCAGGCAGCCAAAGCCTCCTGATCGAAGAATTTATCAACAGATGATTTGAAAGAACCATCTTCGTTGCATTTCACATAGACCAAACCTTTGGCACCTACCTGCTGAGATTTCACAAAGTTGGTCAAGGCATCCAATTGCTTACGAGTGTACGTACCACAACCTTCAGCTTTGATACCCACAACCAATTCAGCATCGTCAAATACTTTGAAGCCTTTGTTCTGAGCCACATCGTTCAGCTCAACGAATTCCATTCCGAAACGGATATCTGGCTTGTCTGAACCATAAAGGCGCATTGCATCGGCGTATTCCATATGTGGGAAATCACCAATTTCCTGATTCAAGACCATGCGGAACAAGTGGCGTACCATGCCTTCGAAAATATCCAGGATGTCCTGCTGCTCAATAAAAGCCAACTCGCAGTCTATCTGAGTAAATTCAGGCTGACGGTCCGCACGCAAATCCTCATCACGGAAACATTTTACGATTTGGAAGTAACGGTCAAATCCTGAAACCATCAACAATTGTTTGAAGGTTTGTGGCGACTGTGGTAAAGCGTAAAACTCTCCTGGGTTCATACGTGAAGGAACGATGAAATCACGCGCGCCTTCAGGGGTAGATTTGATCAAAACAGGTGTTTCGATCTCCAGGAATTGTTGCTCATCCAAATAACGACGAACCTCCTGAGCGATGCGGTGGCGCAAAGCCAACTTCTCACGAACAGGGTTACGGCGCAAGTCCAAATAGCGGTACTTCATGCGAAGGTCATCCCCACCATCGGTATCGTCTTCAATCATGAATGGAGGCAATTTTGCCGCATTCAATACTTTCAAGGCAGTTACTTTGATCTCAACAGCACCCGTTGGGATTTTGTCATTTTTAGAATAACGCTCCACCACTGTACCGGTCGCCTGGATTACAAACTCACGTCCCAAAGAACGCGCGCTGTCCAAAACTTCCGCAGCAGAAACACCATCTTCAAACATCAGTTGCGTGATACCATAGCGGTCGCGAAGGTCCACCCAAATCATGCCGCCTTTATCGCGAACACGTTGTACCCATCCGGATAGGGTAACTTCTTTATTTACATCCTCAATGCGGAGTTCTCCGCAGGTATGTGATCTGTACATATTTCGGTAACTTGTTTTTCGTTGCAAATTTAAAAATATTCAGCGGTAAATCGTTGATTCATCACAGATTCCATGAGAAAGAAGTGGAATATTTTTTTCTGATGAGTTGAACACCTAACAGGGAGCAATTTTTTAACGACCAATATTTTATTTCCTTGGCTAATCTCAATAAAAAGCACATACATTTTCAACAACTGCAGGGCTTGAAACGTTCTTATTTATAGATGACTAACCTTTTTAAAGTATGATTAACAAAGATATTTTTACCCGTTACCTGACAGGGCATATTGCTAAAGAAACAGCCACACCCAAGACCAAGAATGCCTTGCCTGTGGTGACTATTTCCCGTGAGGCGGGTTGTGGGGCTGAGCATATCGCCAAAAAATTAGTCGTTAAGCTCAATGCACTTTATCCCAATGCCAAGCCCAAGTGGCGGTATATCAATAAAGAGGTGATGGAATCGGCGGCTGAGAAGCTGAAGCTCCGTGTCGATGAGGTAGAGCGTAACTATAATCAGGAAGGTCGGGCATTGGTAGAGGATTTGTTTTTCAGCTTCGGAAAGAATTACTACAATTATAATGATGTGAAGGTGAAGAAAACCATCATGAAGGTGGTGCGTGACTTCGCTATGGAAGGTAACATTATTATTGTAGGTCGTGCCGGAGAGAGCCTGACACAAGGCTTTGATCGGGCTTTGCACACCTCGCTAAAAGCCCCTTTAAGTTGGCGGAAACAGAATTTGATTGAGCGTTGGGAGATTGATGAGCAGGAGGCAGAAGAATACATCGAGCGCAATGATAAGCGTCGGGAGCATTTCAGGTCCTTCTACTCCAAAGGCAAAGAGGTTCAGTTTGATTTTACAATAGACACCTCCCGCTTTACAGAAGATGAGATTGTCGAGATTTTACATGATACCCTCAAACTGAAAAAGTACCTCAAATAGGCTCACGTAAATGAATATTATAAATTAAGGAACGCATCGGTCGTTCCTTTTTTTATATTTGCTGAAATGATATCGCTTGTTATGATTGAGGCTGTTTCTTATGTTTTGCTCGGTTTTGCCCTCTTTAGTTTAGGGTCTTTATTATTAGGGCTTTGGGAGCCCTGGCGTGTGTTGTGGTTTTATGATGAAGCCCACCGCTGGCGTGTTGTAAAATGGTATGGAAGTGCAGCAATGGTGTTTTTTGTACTGTATTACCTGGTTGGAGCATTTGTTTAGTCAGCCTCGGGAGTCTGTTCAATCCGCTTTAATGTCCGTGTAAAAGTAAGGCGCGGAAAACCAGTCGGCTGTGAATTGCCAGCGTTTACCTCTTCTTGGGTGAGGTGGAGTTTCTTATTGGATTCGTATTGTAAAATGGAAATGGAATCTGTTGCGGTATCTACCAGCTCAAAGTATAAATATGGGGAGGGCAAGTGGGGGTGTTTCATGCTTACAGAAAAGATGTTGTGGAAGAAATAACCACCATCATGCGTTCCACTGAAAAAGTTATTGAAATAGCCAAAGTGGCCATCTTCTCCGAATTCATAAATGATCGGGGCTTGGTCGTCAAGCTCTTCCGCTGTACCGTTAGCATAAAAACTTTCGACAACTTGCCACCTGCCATATGCTTTGTTCATTTGCATGGAGGGCCCGTAAGAGGGCGTCATTTCCGTGGCGATAGGCTCACACGCTCCTATTCCAAATAACGAACTACATATCAGTGCGAATAAAAATAGTTTGGTCAAACTTTGCATAGGGTAAAAAATGAACGGTTGATATTTTTTTCCATGAGCTCCACTCGAAGGAATACTGTCGTAAATATACAAAAAAAGCAATGAACAGTTCGTTCATTGCTTTTTTTGTAAGGTGGTAGACTGTTTTACAACTGTCGAAGAATGTATGCACTATGCGCAGGGACATTTACTTTTCTATTTATGCGTTTAATTCCTTTCTCCTTGACCTGTTTGCCATCTGCCACCAACGACCAGTTGCCTTTTGGCAACGGCATTTCCTGGGCATGCTGTTTGGCATTGAAGATGACCATAATGTTTTTCCATTCATCATGGTTGGCGTAGTTCTTAATTTGATATGCCACAACAGAGGCTGGAGCTTCCATAAATTGAAGGTTCTCCTGAATCATGGCTGTGGTTGGCATTCTAAAGGCTGGATGGTGCTTACGCATCGCAATTAAACCTTCATAATATTTAAGAACCGATGCATGGTCTTTTTTCCACGACCAGTTGATCTCATTAACGGCATCAGGTTTATTGTAAGAATTGTGCTCGCCGCCTTTGGTGCGCAGCATTTCACTCCCTGCATGCAAGAATGGAATCCCCTGACTTGTCAGTACAATGGTTGCAGCCAAGCGGTCAAGTTGCTCAATAGTGGCTTCGCTGGCATTAGGATTTGCCATTTTCAGTTTGTCATAGAGCGTATTGTTGTCATGGCAAGAGACATAATTGATACACTGCGAGGGTTTATTTGCCCATGGAGCCTTGCTGTAATTGACCTTTTGGTAATCAATGCTGTCGTGTTGCGTTGCTCCAACAATACCAAATTTAATGCTTTCCTCAAGCCCTTTTTGTCCGCCAATAAAACCACTCTCTTTTTCCACAAAAACAGAGCCTTTAACAGCATCGCGAATGTCATCAGAGAATGCCGCTACATCGGTAAGCTTAACGGTATTCACCTTCAACGCCTGTTGTTCCTTAGGCAATGGTGAAGTACCAGCATTCCAGCCCTCGCCATAAACAAATAAGGTAGGGTTGATATTCTTCAGTTCAGCACTTAGCTCGTTCATCGTCTTCACATCATGTACTGCCATGAGGTCAAATCTGAAACCATCCAAGTGGTATTCTTTCGCCCAATACTTACAAGACTCAATGATGTATTTACGCATCATAGGGTGATCCGAGGCCGTTTCATTGCCGCAAGCGGAAGCATCGGACAATTGGCCATCCTGTGTGTGTCGGTAGTAATAACCTGGCGACTCAAGATTGAAGTTGGAATCTTCTGTTTTTCCTGTATGGTTGTACACAACATCCAATATCACTCGGATTCCAGCTTTATGGAAAGCTTGTACCATCTTTTTGAACTCACGGATTCTTACCGTCGGATCGTAAGGGTTCGTCGAATAAGAGCCTTCTGGTACATTATAATTCAGTGGGTCATAGCCCCAGTTGTATTGTGGTTCGTTAAGTTTAGATTCATCAACGGAACGATAGTCAAAAGAAGGCAGCAGGTGTACATGCGTAACGCCTAATGCTTTAATGTGATCAATCCCAGTCGAAAGGCCATCAGGAGATTTGGTGCCTTCTTCCGTCAGTCCCAAGAATTTACCAGGGTATTTGCTGCCGCTATTTTCAGCAATGGTAAAATCACGAACGTGCAATTCATAAAGGATAATATCGTTAGGACGTGCCAGCAAAGGTCGTTTGTCAGCATTCCATCCTTCAGGGTTGGTCTTGGCTAAGTCCACCACCTGAGCACGTTGGCCGTTCACGCCTACCGCCTGCGCATATATACCTGGGGTTTCATCTAAAATTTTGTCACCGATATGAACCTGAAAAGTGTAAAAACGCCCCAATTGGTCGCCTTCTACTTCCAAAGTCCATAAACCAGGATGGTTGTCTGATTTAGACATGCTGAGCGTTTCTTCTGCCTGATCGCCTTCCCCATTTTTGTAAAAGTGTAGGTCGATCGCAGTAGCGGTAGGTGACCATAATTTGAATACCGTTTGAGTAGGGGTATATTCAGGCCATAAATTGCCTTCGTAAGTGGGGTAATCCATATAGCTCTCATATTTTGGAACCGACGGTGAGCAGGCTGTAAGCCAGCAAACGCTACAAGCCAAAAGTAAGAGGGTTTTTAAAATATCGTTCATTTTTTTACTGATTTAAAGAATGGGTAAATTTATAAAGAAATGCTCAATAGACAACCGTATGGACTATTTGTATGGTAAGATCAGTATTCGGATTTAGTTAGAAAATGATTACGACCCGTGATTGTTCATTATTTTTGACATAAAAAAAGCCATGTACGAAAAATGTACATGGCTTTGGTGTATTGTATTTTGAGCTGATCTGTGGCAGTTTCTAATATTCGAAAGTACCGTTCTCAGTTTTTAGCGTTACTTTTTTGGCAGGAGCTTCCTCTACCCTACCGATGATTTTTGCATCTACACCGAAAGATTTGGAGATGTCGATAATTTCCTGTGCATATTGTTCGTCAAGGTAGATTTCCAATCGGTGTCCCATATTGAAAACCTTGTACATTTCTTTCCAGTCAGTACCTGATTCCTGATGGATCAGCTTGAATAATGGTGGGATCTCAAAAAGGTTATCTTTGATCACATGGATATTGTCACCAATGAAATGGCCAACTTTGGTTTGTGCGCCACCTGAACAGTGAACCATACCATCGATGTGTGCACGGTGATTTTTGAAAATCGCCTGAGCGATCGGGGCGTAAGTACGGGTCGCTGAAAGCACCAATTGTCCAGCATCGAGAGGACTGCCTTCAACAGCATCGGTTAGTTTGCATGAACCAGAGAAAACAAGATCAGAAGGAACAGCACCATCGAAAGCCTCAGGGTACTTTTCCATATAAATCTTATTGAAAACATCGTGGCGTGCGGAAGTTAAGCCATTAGAGCCCATTCCTCCGTTATATTTGTCTTCATAAGTGGCTTGTCCGTAAGATTCCAAACCTACGATTACATTCCCAGGCTTGATGTTGTGGTTCGAGATCACATCCGAACGTTTCATGCGGGCAGTAACGGTAGAATCGACGATCACCGTGCGTACCAAATCTCCTACATCAGCCGTCTCGCCACCTGTCGAAAGAATATTAATGCCGTTGTCGCGAAGCATCTGAAGCACCTCTTCTGTTCCGTTAATCAGGGCACCGATAACCTCTCCTGGAATCAGGTTTTTATTACGGCCGATAGTGGATGAAAGCAGGATATTGTCTGTTGCACCGACACAAATCAAGTCGTCAATGTTCATGATCACCGCATCCTGAGCAATGCCCTTCCATACCGAAAGGTCACCAGTTTCTTTCCAGTACATGTAAGCCAGGGAGGATTTTGTTCCCGCTCCGTCAGCGTGCATGATGTTACAGTATGCGGAGTCACCGCCAAGGTAATCTTCTACAATTTTACAAAATGCCTGAGGGTAAAGCCCTTTGTCTACATTTTTGATTGCGTTGTGCACGTCTTCTTTAGAAGCGGACACACCTCTTTGCATGTATCTTTCGTTCATGAGTGGGGTATGTTAAAATTTAGCGCAAAGGTAGCCGTTTAAGAAGAAAACAAAAATATGAGATGCATATTTCTTCTTGAATCATTACAAAATAGGCTGATAATGACGAATTAACCCTATTTTTTGCTGCAAAGTGATAGATTTAGTTTGTTGGGGTTCTATTTTATCTAAGGCTTTAAGATTTATTGTTGATATAAATTTTTGAGCATGAAAAAAGGTGCTTCTTCAAGAAAAAGCACCTTTTTTATTTTAGGCGAATTTAGTTTCAACGTCCCGCTCGGACTAAAGTATTTTTACACAGCACTCGCTGATCCAAGCGGGAGGTTTGAACCTGTTTACATAGTTCTTATTGTCCTTCGTCGTCCTCATCGTCGCCACCAAAGAAACGCTCTTCAAGGTCTTTGGACTGATATTCCACTTGGCCATCAGCATTCTTTTTGGCATCGAGCCCGATAATTTTGAACTCCGTACGACGGTTTTTCTGGCGCCCTTCAGGGTTATCCGACCCATCCTCATTGGTATTGGCAGCAATCGGAGTGCTTTCACCATAACCTTTTGCTTTCAGCCTGTTGGCCGCAATGCCGCTTTTAATCAGGTATGCAACGGCCGAGTTGGCTCTGCGTTGTGAAAGGTCTGCATTGTAAGCTGCTTCACCACGGCTATCTGTATGCGAACCAAGTTCAATTCTGATTTTTGGGTTGTCATTGAGCAGATTGGTCAGTTTATCCAGTTCCACGGCCGCGTCTTCCCGAATTTCAGCCTTATCGAAGTCGTAGTAAATATTTTCAAGAACAATAGGCTTATCAAGAACAATAGGCTCAAGGATGATCTTTTTCTCAAAGACCACATTGGTAATTTTTTTCACCAGTCGGTCTTGAGAAACGGTTTTTCCAACGGTGGAGAATGGTGTCCGAGATGTCAGGTAATCTGTTTTGGCTCCAAAGAGGGTATAATTTTCCGCAGGATAAACCCTGAACTTGAATTTACCATCCTCATTGGCAGTCGCCTCACCGAGCACTTCCCCATTGGCATCCATCAGTTTTACCTGAGTGTCGGCCAGAATTTCTTCAGTGCCTTCGTCGTTAATGGTAACGGCTGTTCCTGTGAGGTAATAATTCACCACTTTAAGCTGTGGATCGCTATTGACGAAGGTATAAATATCATCATCTCCCGCCCCACCTTCACGGTTGGAGCTGAAAAAACCTTTATTCAGTGAGAACAGGAAAATCCCAAAATCATCAGCAGGGGAATTCACTGGTTTGCCGAGGTTTCTGATTTGCAGCTTGCCATCTTTACGCTCGGCAACAAATAGATCCAAACCACCAAAACCAGGGTGCCCTTCAGAGGCGAAGTACAGTTTTCCTGCATCTGAGAGGTAGGGGAACGATTCGTTGTCTGCGGTATTGATTTTATTTCCGAGGTTACGCACATTTCCCCATCGGCCACGGCCATCTTTGGAGGCTACATAGATGTCGGTACCGCCCATGCCGCCTTTTCTGTTGGAAGCAAAATACAGCAATTTACCGTCAGGGCTGAAAGCGGGAGCGGAATCCCACGCCTGCGGATCGCTTGCGGCAATCATTTTAGGTTCCGACCACTTTCCTTTTCGGAATTTTGTTTCGTAGAGGTTCACGTCGTTGGTTCCTTTTCTTCGGCCTGTGTTTCCTCTTGCGAAGATCATCGTTTTGCCATCAGGGGAGAACGTGATTGTTCCCTCATTGGCTCCATTGCTATAGAGTTCTTTAATTTGCTCTGCGGTTTCCATCTCTACACGGGCACCTTTTGTTTTTACCGTCCAGATATGGGTAAAGGGTGTTCCTGTTGCACGGTAAATATCATTTCCAGCTTTATTGGAAGTGAAATACAGTTTGCCTTTGGTGTATACAGGAGCATATTCAGCAAATTCAGTATTAATCGCCTCCAGGTTTTTTACTTTGAAAGTTGGCTCTTCCTCCTCCTCTTTCATCAGGACGGTCAGATTGTCTACATAATTATTGCAGATATCAATGACCTCTTCATCTTTGGCGCCTTGCAAAAAGTAGGTCAGGTGATCTTTGGCTTCCTTATATTTTTGGTTAGCGACCAACGATTTGGCGTAATAGTAATTTGCCATTTCTTCAGGTACACCACTTTTTAGCGCTGCCTCGTAATATGGGAGCGCCTCCTTCGTGCGGTTTGACAAGCGATAGGCTTCGGCCAGATGGTAATTGGCCTCAGCCACTTCTTTACCTGAAGCAATTTGCTTTTTGTAATGCTTGATGGCAATATTGTATTCGCCATCGTCAAATTTTTTATGTCCCTTCTTCAAGCTCATGTTCTGCAAAAAACAGCCAGAGAGCGAGCAGATGAGCAATAGCATTAAGGAGAGGAAGCGTATTTTCATAGTGTAGATGTTGGAAACGAGATGGTGTTATTTAAAATACCTGGAGAGCCATGATTCACGGGCAGGGATCTGCCACTTTTGTTCAAATTCCCCCTTTGATTGAACGACGGTGTTGAATAAAAGACTATTTTCAGTAATATTCCCTACGCTGATTTCTTCCTTTAATCCATTCATGTTGATGCCATTTTCCTGACCTTCAAAATAAAGGGTTGTTCGGTTGAAAGGGTCGAGCTGAAAGTGTTCCGCAACTTTTCTCATAAAGCCTGCAGAAGCATCAATAGAACAGCCACTCGCTTGAGCCTGTGATTCATCGACCGCTAAAATCAAGAATCTGTTTTCTTCAATTTTCATCGATGCTTTCAGGTCTTTTCCATGGGCTTGCCATTGATTGAGGAAATTTATGGTAGCCTCCTCAAGCTGTTTTGTTTCTTCTTGGTTCAGTGGTCTGTCAAGGGAATAGATCCAAAGTTTTGCCGAGGCAGGGAGTTGATCAAAAGGTACGTACATAGTAATTGTTAATTTAAGCTTGGACTGTTGATTGTTTGTTTTACAAAAATCTTCGCTTTCAATCTATTTACGAAAAAATAAAACATAAAATTGTGTTCAATCATGAAAAAAAATGGATTTCATGAAAAACGACCACTAAGAATAATCCTAATGGTCGTTTTAAAAAATGATTATTGCTGGAAAAAGGCACTTTTAAATTAAATCTTCCGCTTCGGCGATCAGTTCGGCAAGGTCTTTTACAACCACTTGGCCTTCCTTTTCTTTGTTTTTCACGCCGTCGCTCATCATTGTCATGCAAAAAGGGCAACCCGAGGCGATAATTTCAGCGCCCGTGTCGAGGGCTTCTTCCGTTCTTTCAATGTTAATATCTTTTTTGCCATTTTCGGGTTCTTTAAACATTTGCGCACCTCCGGCACCACAGCACAGTCCGTTGGTTTTACAGCGTTTCATTTCAACGAGTTCGGCATCGAGAATTTCAAGGACTTTTCTTGGTGCTTCGTAAATATTGTTGGCACGCCCGAGGTAGCAGGAGTCGTGAAAAGTGATTTTTTTACCTTTAAAATCTCCTTCTTTCGCAGTGACTTTCCCTTGATCGATCAGTTCCTGCAAGTAGGTGGAGTGATGCACCACCTCATAATCTCCGCCGAGGGCAGGGTATTCATTTTTGAGGGTATTGAAACAATGTGGACAGGCGGTAACGATTTTAGTGATTTCATAGCCATTGAGGACTTGGATATTGGCCATCGCCTGCATCTGGAACAAAAACTCATTACCCGCACGGCGTGCAGGATCACCCGTACAGGTTTCTTCTTCTCCCAAAACGGCGAACTTCACCCCCACCTTATCAAGAATTTTGACAAATGCTTTGGTTACTTTTTTATATCGGTCATCGAAGGAGCCTGCACAGCCCACCCAAAATAAAACGTCTGGTTTTTCGCCTTTGGCGGTCAGTTCAGCAACAGTGGGTATTTGAATATTAAAATCTGACATAGGAAGTAAATGTTGAGGTTGATTTATTGATCGGAGATTTTTGCTTTGACGTCCTGCGCCCAGTTGAAGCGGTCGGTCGGTGGGAATTTCCAGGGCGCAAAGCTTGTCTCTACATTCTGGAACATGGCATTCCATGATTGTGGGGTGGAAGATTCCTCCATCGCCATATATCGACGCATTTCAATGATAATAGACAGTGGGTCAATAGTAATTGGACAGGCCTCAACACAAGCGTTGCAGGTGGTACAGGCCAGTAATTCCTCCTTATTGATGTAATCTCCATAAAGACTCTTACCGTCCTCAAGGCCTGCGCCTCCTTTACGGATACTCTCGCCAACTTCTTCGGCGCGGTCACGGGTTTTCATCATGATGGTACGGGGGGAAAGTACTTTTCCCGTAGTGTTCGCAGGACAACTATCGGTACAACGGCCACACTCTGTACAGGCGTAAGCATCCATCAGGTGTTTCCAGCTCAGGTCATTGATGTCCTTGGCGCCAAAACGGGGGATTTCCGCTGGTGGTGGATCAGCAGGTAAGCCGAGCATAGATTTCACCTCATTGGTAACATTGTCCATATTTTTGATTTCCCCTTTTTCTTTCAGGTTACTGAAATAGGTATTCGGGAAGGCAAGAAATATGTGAAGGTGTTTGGAGTAAGTGATGTAGTAGGCAAAGGCGAAAATACCAGCAATATGCCCCCACCAAGCCACGCGTTCAATAATGATGAGTGTATTGGCACTCAGGGGCTCGAATAAGGGAATAAAAATACTGCTGAAGAAGAACGCGCCTGTTACTGGGTAGCCAGCCACCGCTTTGGTTTGCAAGACCTGATCGGCGCCGTTCATGGCTAAAATAGCGACCATCAGCACCAGTTCAATGACCAAGATTAATGTGGCATCCATTGTTGGCCAGCCTTTCATTTCTATTTTTGTAAAACGGCTGATTTTCAATACGTGCCTTCTGATAAGAAAAACGACACAGGAAAATATTACGCCTACTACCAGAAATTCAAAGAAATTGATCAGCACAGGATAAAAGCTCCCCAATAATGGCGCAAATAATCGGTGTGTGCCGAACAGGCCGTCGAGCACGATTTCAAGCACTTCGAGATTTATCAGCAGAAAGCCTACATAAATCAGAAGGTGGAGGAAAGCGGCGATGGGTCTTTTGAACATTTTCTTTTGACCAAACGCCACCAACAGCATCGTTTTCAGGCGCCGTTGTGGCTGATCGGTTCGGTCTTCTTCTTTGCCGAGAAGAATGTTTTTGCGTATCTGCAGGATCCGCCTGCCAATGAAAAAGGCTGAGACCCCGAGCAGGATCAGAAAAAATAGCTGAGATAATAGGCTCATATCGTCTTTTTTTGGGTATAAGTGGTCGTATTGATCTTCTTAGAACAGGCTGTTGAAGTCACTTTATTTCCTATTCTTTATATAAGATAACCAATGTTTATAAATTATGGTTGATTAATGCTATAAAATGTTCGGCATGCCGAGCATTTTTTTCAAATTCACCGTTGAGGGAAGATTAATGGGCTTGATTATCAATTTGTTTGCTTAAATGTTCAGATTTTTTCGGAAAATGGACTTGTGTTTCGGTGAAAATGCCGTATGTTTGCAATCCGAAACGACGAGGTGCTTTAGCTCAGTTGGTAGAGCATCGGACTGAAAATCCGTGAGTCGGTGGTTCGAGTCCACTAAGCACCACAAATGTTTCCTCAGCAGGCTTTAAAGCCCTATGTGGGAATCCGTTTCAGGAGAAGCAAAATGACGGTGCTTTAGCTCAGTTGGTAGAGCATCGGACTGAAAATCCGTGAGTCGGTGGTTCGAGTCCACTAAGCACCACCATTTTGTTTTATCTCTATTTCAAAAAGAATCTTTGTTGGTGCTTTAGCTCAGTTGGTAGAGCATCGGACTGAAAATCCGTGAGTCGGTGGTTCGAGTCCACTAAGCACCACAAATTTTTTTTAAGGACAGTACAATGGTGCTTTAGCTCAGTTGGTAGAGCATCGGACTGAAAATCCGTGAGTCGGTGGTTCGAGTCCACTAAGCACCACAAGTCCTTGAAAAAATTAAAATAATATAATTGGTGCTTTAGCTCAGTTGGTAGAGCATCGGACTGAAAATCCGTGAGTCGGTGGTTCGAGTCCACTAAGCACCACATTATTATTATCTATTTATAGAAAGCGGCATAGTTATTGGGTGCTTTAGCTCAGTTGGTAGAGCATCGGACTGAAAATCCGTGAGTCGGTGGTTCGAGTCCACTAAGCACCACCAGCCTCTTTCGATAAAAAACACCATATGGTGCTTTAGCTCAGTTGGTAGAGCATCGGACTGAAAATCCGTGAGTCGGTGGTTCGAGTCCACTAAGCACCACGAGTGAGGTTTAGCGCCTCGCTCTGTTACAACACTTAAAAGACCGTTAGCTTCCACTTGCGGTCTTTTTCTTCCTTTTTCCAGGAAGGCTAAAATTCAGGGATATTGCTTACGAATTGCGCTTTTCGATTTGTTTTCAAAAGAAAATGCCGTATGTTTGCACACCAATAGCACATGGTGCTTTAGCTCAGTTGGTAGAGCATCGGACTGAAAATCCGTGAGTCGGTGGTTCGAGTCCACTAAGCACCACGAGTGAGGTTTAGCGCCTCGTTCTGTTACAACATTTAAAAGACCGCAAGCTTCCACTCGCGGTCTTTTTTTATGCCCTGATTTTTAGAGACGTTATTCCTAACGTCTATTTTTTTTGACCATGATGTTTTTGTAGCACCATTATTCTTATTGTTTAAGCGGATGCTTAGATCAGTGGGAAACAAAAAACGCCGACCCAAAGGATCAGCGTTCAATATTATTCGAGCGTAGATTTTCTTTAAACACAAAATAAGAAATACAAAGGGTATTTATTTGTCCACAGATTTTTTGATTAGATCTATTCTATTTGCCCCCACAAGTCAGCATTTTAGGAAAATGAATAAATCATGGTAATCCTTAAAATCAAGGTAATCATGGTCTATATCATTCCCCCAACATTATTATGTACGGTTTATTTCTTCACTCTTGGTTTTTTGTAAACAGGCACGGTACTGCATGGCTCGCCGAACATGATGCTTTTTACATAGGGCGTCAGGCGGTTGGTGAGTAAAACATAGGCCGAAGTGGGTACGGCTTCATCGCTACAGCCTTTAATCACGACACGTTCGTCCTGAAATTTACTGTAATCGATATGTGCGAGTGCTTTTTTATAAAGCGCCGTTTCGAGCTGTTCCAGGTCACCAAACTCCACAGTTGTAGCTACGGCCTGTAATTTTGAGGCCAGCAGCATAAATGCCCAATTGGGAATAATGGCATCAGCGGAACAAAACAATGCGACGTGCTTGTCCTGAAAGGTACTCCAGTCGGTTTCTTTAATGTAGGTTCTGAAATCTTTTTCGCGTAATACCAGTCCCTGAAAAAGCTGATCGGCGATGTCAATGGCAACGCGCTCGCCCGCAGGTCTGAATTCTTCAAGGTCAATTTGTAGCAGTCCGCTGCTTTCTACTCGGTTAATGATTTGGTCGTTGGCACTCATAGTCGTTTTTTAGGTTTTGTTCCTTGAAAGGCCTTTAGATAGAAAGGCTCGAAATAAGCCAGGTCTTCGAACTGTTCCGCTTTGAATTTCTCTTCAGCGATCATTCCTACACCTATTGATGAAGGGGTGATGTTTTCAAGAAAGATAGCGTTCTCATGACGAAGGATTTCTTTGCACTTCGGCATGCCATTTCCAAAGAAGATGATTTTTTGTGTCGATAATTCCTGCTCGAAAGGGTTTTGTTGGTCTTCAAGAATTTTTGGCTGAGTAGGCAATAGCATTTCACCATTTGCCTTGGCCAGCTGGCAGTAAACTTCCATCCGTCGGGCATCAAGCATTGGGCAGTACAGGGCGTCCTCCTGATTTTGGGTGTAAGAGATATGGCGTACCATTGCAGAGAGTGTATCAATGGCAATGAGGGGGATATTCAGTGCATGGCAGATGCCTTTTGCTGTGGAGACCCCAATGCGTAAACCTGTATAAGAGCCAGGTCCTGCCGATACCGCAACGGCATCCAGTGATTTCATGCTCAGGCCGATGTTCTTCATCAGTTGGTCAATCACGACGGTCAATAAAGAAGAATGACTTCTTTCGATGAATAGTTCCTGAAATCCCTGACGTTCGCCGTCCTTGAAAATAGCCACTGAACAAACAGGAGTGGCGGTTTCTATATTTAAAATGGTTGCCATAAATTCTTGATTATGATATGATGCCAAATGAGGTTGTGCTCAGGTAGCCTGCAAAATTACCAAATCATTCGCATTAAGCCTTTTAAATTTCTCAATTTCCTAATTTTTTATGGTAATTGGTCTTATCGAAAATTAAAGGTGTAATTTTGAAATCTCTGCTTGAGATGAACATTAATATAAAATAATAAAATGAAGTTCTTACTGGATTTGTTTTGGACCTTCTTTAAACTTGGGGCCGTAACCTTCGGAGGGGGCTATGCGATGATAGCGATTCTCGAAGATATCATCTGCACCCAAAAAAAATGGTTGGCGAAGGAGGAATTGCTCGACATTATTGCCATTGCACAAATGACGCCCGGAACGATTGCGATCAACGCGGCAACATTTGTGGGGTATAAACACCTGAAAACAAAAGGGGCGCTGGTGGCTTCTATAGGCTTGGTTTTACCGTCGATCATTATCGTGTCCGTGATTGTGCTGTTTTTTGGTGCCCAGCTTTCCAATCCTTATGTTCAGGCGGCTTTTAGTGGGATCCGCTGCTGTGTGGTGGCATTGATCCTGGTGGCGGTTGTTAGGATGTTTAAAGACTCTGTGAAGGAAAACTGGGGACGTATTTCTTTTTTACTGAGTTTACTGCTGATGACTTTCACGCCGATCAGCCCCATTCTGCTGATTGTCGCTGGGGCAGTTATTGCCATGCTGACACAGTGGTTTTTGCCTCAATGGTTTTCTCAAAAAACAGCTAAAAAATGATTTACTTCGAATTGTTTATCACCTATTTTAAAATCGGCCTGTTCAGTTTTGGTGGAGGCCTGGCGATGTTGCCCCTGATTGAGCATGAAATGATGATTCACCAATGGATGACGCATGCGGAGTTCATGAATATTGTCGCTATTTCGCAGATGACACCAGGGGCCATTGCGGTGAATTGCGCCACTTATATCGGGCTGAAAGTTGGGGGTGTTCCTGGCGGGATTATCGCAACGGCAGGCTTGGCAACCCCATCTGTGCTGGTTATTTTGGCACTGACAAGCATTTTGGCAAAGATCAAGGAGCACCCAATGAAGCGGGCTTTTTTCTTCGGGATCAAGCCTGTAACCATCGGTCTGATTGCTTATGCAGGGATAATGATTGGTCAGAACACTTTTTTGCTCGACCCGAAAGACTGGCTGAGTTTCGACTACCTAAAAATACTGCTGACGGTAATCTGTTTTGTGGTACTTTATAAATATAAGGTTAACTCTATTTTGATGATCGGCATCGCAGGAGTTGTTGGTTTGCTATTGTTTGGACTAATAGGAATGGTTTGATGAATAAGCAACGTAAAGAATTTGAGCTTGCGCTTGCGGTGGAAGAATGGGGTTGGAAGTATCATCACATGGGGGTTCCGACGACAGAGAAGCGGCCTGAGGAACGGTATATTCCGCATTTGAAGTTCTATGTATCAGGATTTGAGACCTCTCCTTTTGGTGTGGAATGGATGCGGTTTGATTCGGATTGTGAAATGCCTGAAATTATTCAGCGAATACCTCACCTTGCATTTGAGGTCGAGGATGTACATGAGGCCTTGAGGCGGGCTGATTTTGAAATCCTGACAGCTCCTAATGCACCTGTGGAGGGAATTATGGTTGCGATGATTTTGGATAATGGAGCACCGATAGAGTTGATTTCCTTTTCAGAGGAATATCGCGAGCAGTAAGTGGCTTCTTCTGAAAGTGAATCATGCATTTCAATAATTTTATGGCATAGAAAAAGCCCTGAATTTCAGTATTCAGGGCTTTTTTTATCGTCTGGCTTTTATGCCTTAGTCTTCTTTTTTGCTTTTGTCAGTTTTATCTGTCAATAGCTTGTTGTATTCTGCCGTGTTATTAAGGACTTCAATGGCTTTCTGAACGGTGTTGTCCGTTTTGAATGAAGCCTCAATTAAACCTTCACGGTAGTAATATCTCGAAACAATCTCTTCAGATAATACGGTTTTGATTTCCTTTTTGAATTTCTGAAGATCCTTTTTCTTGTCATGCTTTACGCTTTGCTCAAGGTCTTTGATTTCCGCCTCAATATCATCGTAATATTTTTCTTTTTTGGCGTATTCCTTCAGGTCATCTAAAGTCTTCTCCACTTTTGTGGTGTAGTCATAATCTTTATCATCCAACCAGCTTACAAAGTCTGCAAAATCTTCATCAGAGATTTCAAAGTTTGCTGGCTCGCTGATTTTGTCATGCTTATAGAAATACTCCGTTGCATAATCAAACACCCAACCGCGGGCAATCAGGCTGATGGTGATTGGCGCAATATATTGGCGTTCTGTTTTAATGTCAGGAGTAATACCTCCTCCGTCATATACTGGTCGGCCATTTGCGGTGTTAAATTCTACTTTCAGGGAGTCTGGTACTTTACCTACTGAACCGTCTTCATTGCGGTGTGAGTAATCAATTGCCTGAATACAACGGCCCGAAGGAATGTAGTATTTGGCAGTGGTTACTTTCAGCTGGGAATTGTAAGCCAATGGACGAGTTGCCTGAACGAGGCCTTTACCAAAGGTACGATCACCGATCAATACACCGCGGTCATAATCTTGCATTACACCAGAAACAATCTCCGCAGCAGAAGCCGAACGGCTTGATGTTAATACTGCCAATGGAATGTCTGTATCTACAGGGTTGTTGGAAGTATTGTAAGTTTTGTTCCAGTCGGTCATCTTTCCTTTTGTATTCACCACTTCGCTGCCACGAGGAATAAATACACTGGCAACGTTCACGGCCTCATTCAAAAGCCCTCCAGGGTTATCTCTAAGGTCAAGAACAACCTTTTTAGCGCCTTTAGCTTCCAGCTCTTTAAGTGCATCCTTTACCTCTTTTCCAGCGTCAGTCGTGAAATCAGAAAGTTTGATGTAACCGATACCATCGGAGATCATGCCATGCCAGGGTACATTCTTAAGGGTGATTTTCTCACGCATAATTGGAATGTCAATTGGCTCCTCAGCGCCATGGCGTTTTACTTTTACAATCAGCTTGGTATTGGCCTGCCCTTTGAGCAATTTAGAGATGTCTGCAACATTTTTTTCTTTGACGTCGATGCCATCAATAGATAAAAGTTCATCAGCAGTGCGTAATCCGCTTTTTTGTGCAGGAAAACCCAAGTAAGGCATGATGATGACATTCTTCTCGTGTTGTCTTCCGATAATGGCACCTATACCCCCGTACTGCCCAGTGGTCATGGTACGATAATCTTCAATTTCGTTTTCGGGGATGTAGTTTGTGTATGGGTCCAGAGAAGCCAGCATGGCATCAATGGCTGTTTTTACCAGGTCGCTTGGATTGACCTGATCTACATAATAAGTATTAATTTCTTTGAAGGTGGTGGCGAAAATATCAAGGTTTTTCGCGATTTGGAAGTAACGATCAGCTTGATCATTCTTGGTGAAGGAGAATAGACCAATAAGGCTGATTCCTAACACAGCAGGCAAGAATAGTTTCTTGAAGTTTATTTTCATTTGTTTTGTAATTTGATACACAAGCTTACTTGTCCTGTAGTTAACGATAAGCCGAAGGAAAAGTAGGACAACAGGCGCTAAAAATAACAGGGAATAATGTTAAATAACAATTATTTCGCCAAAATCAGCAAGCAATTCAGTAACAAAACGGTTTTGAGAAAATAAATAGGTTGATATGGGTTATTTATCCGCCAATTGTTGGTGGATTCTGCTCATCGCCTTGCGAACCTGTTTTTCAAGTTGCTGGTAAGGGATGACCTTTGGGGAGGTGTAAATGAAGCCAATTAACAACGGTGGGTGGTTGTCGGTAGGCAAAATAGCTGTTTTGTTCAGGCGATAAGCTTCTCGTAATCGGCGCTTGAGCAGGTTTCGAGTAACAGCATGCTTATGTTTTTTCTTCGGAACACTAAACAACACCTGGTGGTGATCAATCTGTTCTTCGTCTTTATAAGGAAGGAAGATGATCTTGAACGGATGTATAAAAAAAGAGGAACCTTCGTGAAAAAGTTCCTGTATTAATCTTTTCTTACATAAACGTTCGGATTTACATAAAGTAAATGTTCCGGCTCGCTTTGTAAAGTTTCCCATAAAATGGCACTGAATAATCTTAATAAATTAAGAATTATTTGTGAGTCTTTTGATCTGAAACGGTCAATTTTTTTCTTCCTTTAGCACGACGACGAGCTAAAACGGCACGACCACTAACAGAAGCCATGCGAGCTTTGAATCCGTGTTTGTTCTTACGTTTTCTCTGCGATGGTTGGAAAGTTCTTTTCATTACTATCTATTTTTTAAGGCTGCAAATATACAATTAAAATTTCAGTAAACAATTAGGTCGCTGAAATTCTGCGAATTAGCAAAAGTTTACCGAAGAATAAACGCACTTAATAGTGGTTTACGGGGCGCAAATATACGAATGATATGGGAAAAACCATGCGATTTTTCTGAAAATTCATCAAATTTTAGCCAATTCTGTTTAGGGTAACGAACCACCTGTCAGGTACTTCGCCTCTGAGTGCTTGTTCGTAATCGGTTCCACTGCAAGGAACACGCCAAAAAGGAGTTGTTGGGTGATCTTTTGCAATGATCTCCACCCACCATTTACCTGTTTGTCTGCTGCGGAAAAATTTAATGGGTTCATCGAGGCCACTGACCCGCACAAGGTATTGCATGAAGTCGTCGCTTTCGAACTCCCCTTCTACCCTGCGGTTATAGAATCCTTCAATAAAATACCAGATCATGGTGGCGATGGTAGAGGCTGTTTTGAGCTGGTCGTCATCATCAAAAGGGTTGTATTCATAAAAGCCAATGGAGGAGGCGTTGCAGTTCATTCCTGCATACCAGCTAAGTTGGCAGGCTTCTTCCCCTGTAAGGCCAAAGGGCTGAGCGAGGGAGCTTCCGGGGGCGTCAGCAGACCTGATGGCCGCACAGTCGAAGCTGTAGGCTTCTGCGCTTCGGATATAGGGTTCCATTTCTTTGATATCGGCGCGTACTTGTCCAAGCCGAATGGTGTCGAAATTCAGGTGGTGTAGTTTTGAAAGGTCGTCGGGATCGCACAGGTAAGACTGGAAACCGAGGTGGATATAATGCTGCAGGGTACTGGGGTCCTGAAGCAGTAAATTTTTGAGAAATCGCCTGTTAAATGGCTGCTCCTCGTCGGTGAGCAAATCGAGGTAGGCATCTATGTTGAGCAAATTTACCGGCTGCTGGAGGTTCTTGTAGCCCTGGTATTGGCCGATGGTGAAATCATGTGAGCCACCGATAATAATTGGGATGATCTGGTGCTGGATCAGCATGGTGCAGACTTCCCGAAGGCGGCCACGGGTTTCTTCAGCATCAATACCATTACGGATGTTACCGAGGTCAGCGATACGATATGGCGGGGTGCCACAGTGCAGCTGATAGAGTTTCTTGCGGATTTCCATGGCGGCCTGCTTAACGCCGTCATTTTCGTCGTTGCCGCCATTATCCTTGAGGCCAACAATGGCCATATCCACATTTTCAAGGCTTGGCAGGTGTGTCCTGAAAATTTGCGACTGGCTGATGGTGCCATTTTTTGGCCAGGAGATTTCTTTAAAAAACAACTCACTGATGGGCGAGAGGAAAAGCTCAAAATTCAACATGACGAACGGGGTATAGTGCAAGGGGGAAGGTACAAATAATGCTTTTTAGATGCATAAGCTGAAGCGGAAAATTTTGGAGCGCAGCTGGGCTGAGCCCATAAAAAAAGGGCCATTGCTGAAATCAGCAATAGCCCTTAATATGATCTTAAAGCGAAGTATTATCCTCCGAAGTCGTCAAAGCGGATGTTCTCTTCAGGTACACCCATGTCATCCAACATCTTCAATACCGCTGCGTTCATCATTGGAGGTCCACATAGGTAATATTCGATATCTTCTGGCTCGTCGTGCTTGCTGAGGTAGTTGTCCAACAATGCCTGGTGAATGAAGCCTGTAAAGCCGTCACCTTCATCTTCCATATCTTTCTTCACTTTCCAGTTATCTTCTGGTAATGGCTCAGAAAGGGCGATGTTCATTTTGAAATTTGGAAACTCCTGCTCAATTTTTTCAAAGTGATCCAGGTAGAACAATTCCTTTTTAGAACGTCCACCATACCAGTAAGAAACTTTACGGTTGGTTTTTTCCGTGTGGAAAAGGTGGAAGATCTGTGCACGCAATGGCGCCATACCTGCACCACCACCGATGTAAACCATCTCGCGGTCCGTGTAATTAATGGCAAACTCACCGTAAGGTCCTGATACCATCACTTTGTCTCCTGGCTTACGCGAGAACACATAAGAAGAACAGATTCCCGGATTAACTTTCATCCAGGTGTTGTTTGCGCGATCCCATGGAGGAGTAGCGATACGGATGTTCAGCATCACGATATCTCCCTCGCCTGGGTGGTTGGCCATAGAATAAGCACGGTAAATTGGCTCATCATTCACCATTTTCAAGTCCCAAAGTCCGAAGTGATCCCAATCCGACTGGTAAACATCATTCGGGTGCCCAAGTTCTGGGTGAGGAGTGATGTCCATGTTCTTGAACTCAACGGTGATTTCTGGAACGTCAATCTGAATGTACCCACCAGCTTCAAAGTCCATGTGCTCTCCTTCAGGAAGGCGAACTTTGAATTCTTTAATAAAGGTTGAAACGTTATAGTTAGAGATAACCTCGCATTCCCATTTCTTAATACCAAAGATTTCTTCAGGAATGTGAATCTCCATATCGTTTTTAACCTTCACCTGGCAAGCCAAACGAACGTTATCTGCTTTCTCAGCTCTTGAAAGGTGGCCTTCTTCTGTAGGAAGAACGTCTCCACCGCCTGCTGTTACCTGGCACTTACACATTGCGCAAGTTCCTCCCCCACCACATGCTGATGGCAAGAAAATCTTTTCAGAACTCATGGTTGAAAGAAGTGTTGACCCCGCAGCGGTAGTCAATTCTTTTTCACCATTGATCATGATTTTCACCGGACCCGATTGTACCAGTTGAGATTGTGCAAAAAGAAGCACAAATACCAATACAAGGATCAGCACAGTAAAGGCGATAACACCAGCTAAAATAATACCTGTCATCGTACTTAAATGATTTGATAAATGATAATTTGCCTGCCTTCAGGCAAGCCCCACAAATATAATATTGTCTTTAAAAAGGGAACATTAATTTGAATGTTAATTTCCCTGAAAAACGAAAAAAGATGAAGATTTTCAACAATTGTCAAAATCTTCATCTTTTATATAGGTAATAATTGTTAGTGTTTTAACAATTACTTAATCATTTTCAGTAATGATGAAAGTCGCTGTTTTACGTGGCGACGATCAACGATAAAATCAAGAAATCCGTGTTCGAGTACAAATTCAGCACTCTGGAAACCTTCCGGCAGATCGCGGCCAATGGTTTCGCGGATAACACGTGGGCCAGCAAATCCGATCAATGCGCCTGGTTCAGAAATGTTGAAGTCTCCGAGCATAGCATAAGAAGCCGTTACCCCACCCGTTGTTGGGTCCGTCAGGTAACTTACATAAGGCACTTTCGCCTCAGCAAGTAAGTGCAGTTTTGCCGATGTTTTGGCCATCTGCATTAATGAGTAACCAGCTTCCATCATTCGTGCACCACCAGATTTGGAGATCATGATGAAAGGGATTTTATGCTTGAGGGCGTAGTCGATCGCTCGGCTGATTTTTTCACCAACAACAGACCCCATAGACCCACCAATAAAGCTGAAATCCATGCAGGCGATCACGACCTCTAATTGGTTCATTTTACCTACTCCCGTACGGCAAGCATCAACAAGGTTGGTTTTCTCCTGCACGCTTTTGATGCGCTTAGGGTAAGGCTTACTGTCCACGAAATTTAGCGGGTCGCCAGAGCTCAGGTTTTTGTCCAGCTCTTTAAACTCATTATTATCGAATAAGATCTCAAAATACTCTTTTGAACCAATACGCACATGGTAGCCATCTTCAGGGCAAACATAGGCGTTTGCTTTGAGCTCTCTCATGTGGATAATAGATCCCGAAGGGGTTTTATACCATAGACCTTCTGGAGCATCCATTTTATCTTTGGTCGAGGTTTTGATCCCTTTATCCGTTCTTTGAAACCAAGACATAATTTATGTGGGTTTTATTTTCTTATAGTAAGATACAAATTGGCAAATAATCAAGGGCTTAACAATCGCAAAAAATGGAAACTAAGCCCTTAAATGAATACAAATATATTTACTTATTTTGTTTAAACAATAGTTTTTATCATTCCCACTGAGCGGGATTGCACAGCGAGCCTGTTTAATGAGTTGATAATTAAAATCTTATCCTTGCTGATGAGCGGACTGATTCTTTTGAACCGATTTCATTTCCGTTCGCAGCAATTCCACCATGGCGGCAGCTTTCTCCGCTTGCGCTTTGTATTCGCTGACTTTTTGGCCGAGGTCCTCTTCGCGGCGGGCGGCATCTTCCTGCGTAGCCTGGAGTTCCTCCATATTTTGTCTCATCTCCTCTTCCTGTGCCCGGAGTTGCTCTCCTTGCATTTGCGCCTCCTCGAGTAAATACTGTGTTTTTTGATTGATGCGAAGGGTATTGATTACTGAGGCGAAGTTTTCACATAGCCTTTCAATAAACTCAATTTTGTAGGCTTCGAATTTTGTGAAAGAAGCGATTTCAAGTACCCCATAGATATTGTCATTAACTTTCAGCGGTACCACCAAAAGGTTTGTAGGCGTGGCGGCGCCGAGCCCTGAGGTAATCTCAAGGTAGTTTTGTGGCAAATCCGTCATATAGATCGTTTCCTGTTCCTGAAAACATCTGCCAGCAACGCCTTCACCAATCATGATTTCCTTTTCCAGAAATTTCTTGCGGTCGTAAGCCAGGCAGGCTTTAAGTTCCAGGACAGGGTGGTCGCGATTTTCCTCCTCCAGCAGAAACAGTCCCGCCTGATTGGCTTCAGTATATTTCACCAGTTCGGCCACAACCTCTTGCGACATTTCCTCAATGCCTTTGGAGGTGTCGCGGGTAATTTCACTAAACCTGGCAACCCCAGTGTTTGCCCAGCTGCGTTGTTTTTCTTCTTTTTTTCTTTCCTGTTCCTGAATATGTGCCGATTGCAGGCTGTCTTTCATCCCCATCAGCGCATTGCCCATGGAGTCCTTATTACTTTTGGGGTTAATTGTTACCTCGAGGTTGTTATTACCGATTTCTTTGGCAAAAGAGGAAACTTCCTTCAGTCGGTCAATAAGCTGATTAAGCGACTCTCCCATCATTTGTGCTTCATCTCTTGATTTGATGTTCAGCTTTTCAATGCTGTCCACTTCTCCGTCGGCCAATTGCTGTAAAGCGTGGGTTGTTTGCTTGATTGGGGAAGTAACAAAATGTGCTAAAATGAACATAAAGACGATCAAAAAGACCAACCCAAACATCATCATGATGGAGGCGTCTTTAGTCAGGGCCTCTGCACGGCTTACAAAAATAGACAGGGGAATCTTCAGTGCAAGGCTCCAAGATTTGTGGGTCCCTGCAGGGGTAATGGGCACAAAAGTAATGAAATATGGTGTGGCGCCATCTTCTATGGAGTAGTTGAAAGATTCTCCGGTAGATATTTTGTCGATTAGCTGAACGTCGGCAGGGAGATTGTCGGCAATTTCAGACAAGGATAAACCAATTTTTGATTCGTCAGGGTGGCCTACAATAGTACCTTCATTGGAAAGTAAATACGCCTCAGCGCCAGGGTATGGCTGAATATTTTTAACGAGTTTGGCAAAGTTGCCCAAGTCGAGGTCAGAGGCTACAATTCCAGCGAATTTTCCGGAAGGCAGCACTAATGGTGCCGCCTGAGAACTCATCAGTAAACCTTTCAGCTGATCGTTCAGCAGGTCCTGATACGGTTCCGCTAAAACTTCTTCGGGGTGTTGCTTGGTCTGATAATAATAGCTGGTTGGGTTGGCGATGTTGCCGGTGTCGAGGGTGGCTTTAAGGCTCGATAGTGTGCCATTTTGTGACTGTACCAGGCTGATGTATCGTCCGTGGGTTTTTGGCCAGCTTGGCCGGATTGCCTCCAGTTCGAGAATATAATAAGCGGCCAGGAGGTTTTTATTTCTTTTGTAGAATGAATTCAGCAGCAGGTCGAGTTGTTGTTCGTTCTTCAGGTCGCCATCTTCAGTAATCAGGTCATTCATACTGTTGGCTAAAGCACGCATCATTCCCTGATTTGTGTTCAGGTTGGCTTCAATCTCGTTGGCGTATTTCTGAGCGGTCGTTTGTGCGACTATCTTAGCGTCGGAAATGGATTTTTTGGTAAGGTCGGAGGTGATGTATTGCCATGCAAACATGGAGGCAGCCCCTAAAATAAGTACGGTGAAGAGGACCAGCTTCGCCCTCAGTTTAAGGTTGATTTTCATATAAGGTAAGGTAGGATTAAATGCTGAGGGTATCGTCAATATTTCATTTTGGAGCACGTCGCCAAATATTCATTGGGCTTGTCCATAATAAACAAATTATAATTAATATAATTTTTATTGAAATAAGAAGTAAGCGAACGGAAAAAAGCGTAATTCTGGGCAATTATTAAAAATTTGGGTATAAAAAAAGGCTCATCCTGCGGAAAAGCCTTCTTTGGTTTAATCAACCTCTTGGTAATCGATATAGTCGCCACCTTTAAAGTTGTTAGGATCTATATCTTTCTTTTTTTTATCTGGGACATAATCGACATGAACACCGGAAGGTTTTCGTCGCTTACCATGCGGATTCTGCTGCGCATATTGCTGTTGAGCACCATGCGGCTGAAAGCCTTGTTTTTTAAGTAATTTGTAGAAAGCAAACATCAAAAGTTTGCGCCCCCAGTTTCTTTTATATCCTATATAAAACAGGATGAAAAGGAATATTAAAAACTTACCCATTGAAAAGAAAGATTTAAAAAGCCTGGGCCGAAGCCCAGGTTTTATGTTCTATACTTGTTAATTACTTACTCAAGTACAAATTTCGTTCCGAGTGTAATTTCAAGAAATAATCGTCTAATAAATCGTCAATAAAGTAGATTGATTCCCCTGTAGATTTCATTTCAGGCCCTAATTCCTTGTTTACATTCGGGAATTTGTTGAAAGAGAATACAGGTTCTTTAATTGCGTAACCTTTTTTGACAGGATTAAACTCGAAGTCTGTCACTTTGGCACCCAACATTACTTTAGTGGCGTAATTCACATAAGGCTCCTGATAAGCTTTACATATAAATGGAACTGTTCTTGATGCACGAGGGTTTGCCTCGATTACGTAAACAATATCATTTTTTACAGCAAACTGGATGTTAATCAGACCAACGGTTTTCAAAGCAGTGGCCAACTTGCGAGTGTAAATTTCAATTTGCTTGATTGCCAAATCTCCCAGGTTGTATGGAGGCAATACTGCATTAGAATCCCCAGAGTGAATTCCAGCAGGCTCGATGTGCTGCATGATACCAATGATGTGTACATTTTCACCATCACAGATTGCATCTGCTTCACACTCTACCGCACCATCCAAGAAATGATCCAACAATACTTTGTTTCCAGGAATGTCATGCAATACCTTAACAACGTGTTGCATCAATTCTTCTTCGTTGATAACGATCTTCATGCCCTGACCACCCAATACGTAAGAAGGGCGAACCAATGAAGGGAAGCCAACTTCCTGTGCTACTTCAATCGCTTCTTCAGCAGTTTCAGCAGTTCCGAATTGTGGATAAGGAATGTCGAGGTCTTTCAATAAAGTAGAGAAACGGCCACGATCTTCGGCTAAATCAAGGGCATCGAAAGAAGTACCGATGATTTTAATGCCGTATTTGGTGAGTTTGTCTGCTAATTTCAGTGCGGTTTGTCCACCCAACTGAACAATCACACCTTCAGGTTTTTCATGAAGGATGATGTCGTAGATGTGCTCCCAGAATACTGGTTCGAAGTACAATTTATCTGCAACATCAAAATCAGTGGATACTGTTTCTGGGTTACAGTTGATCATGATGGTCTCATAGCCAGCTTCCTTAGCGGCCAATACCCCATGCACACAACAGTAATCAAACTCGATACCTTGACCGATACGGTTAGGACCAGCACCCAAAACGATGATCTTTTTCTTGTCAGAACTGATCGACTCATTTTCGTCGCCGAAGGTAGAGTAGTAATAAGGAGTCTGTGCTTCAAATTCTGCGGCACAAGTATCCACTACTTTATACACACGGTTAATGCCCATGCTGCGGCGGTGTGCGTGTACTTCGCTTTCTTTACAGCCAACAAGGTGTGCGATCTGGCGATCGGCATAACCCATTTTCTTGGCTTCAAGCAATAATTTTTTAGGAATTGACTTCAATTCAAATTTCGCCAATTCTTTTTCCAAAGCGATCATTTCTTCGATCTGGCGCAAGAACCAAGGGTCGATTTTAGATAATGAACGGATGGTTTTATAAGGAATACCTAATTTATAAGCATCATAGATGTGGAACAAACGATCCCAGCTTGGGTGCTCAAGACTGTGAAGCAATTCCGCCTGGTTGGTGTTTGATTTGCCATCGGCACCTAAACCGTTACGTTTGATCTCCAAAGACTGACATGCCTTTTGAAGTGCTTCCTGGAAGTTCATACCAATACCCATAACTTCACCAACGGCTTTCATCTGAAGGCCAAGGGAAGTGTCGGAGCCTTGGAACTTATCGAAATTCCAACGAGGGATTTTTACGATAACGTAATCCAAACTTGGCTCAAAGAATGCCGAAGTGGTTTTGGTAATCTGGTTTTTCAACTCATCAAGGTTGTAACCGATCGCCAGTTTAGCGGCGATTTTAGCAATAGGGTAACCTGTTGCTTTCGATGCCAAAGCGGAAGAGCGAGATACACGAGGGTTGATCTCAATGGCGATGATTTCGTCGTTTTCTGGGTTTACAGAGAACTGAACGTTACATCCACCGGCAAACTGACCGATACCGTTCATCATCTTGATGGCCAAATCGCGCATGTGCTGATATACGGTGTCAGGGAGGGTCATTGCAGGAGCAACGGTAATGGAGTCACCTGTGTGAACCCCCATTGGGTCAAAGTTCTCGATAGAACAGATAATGATCACATTGCCATTGTTGTCGCGCAACAACTCCAACTCATACTCTTTCCATCCGAGGATCGACTGTTCTACCAATACCTCGTGGGTTGGTGAGGCATGCAAACCGCGTGTCAAGGCTTTGTCGAAATCTTTGGCTTCATTAACGAAACCACCACCTGTACCACCAAGGGTAAATGATGGGCGAATCACCAATGGGAAACCAATTTTCTGAGCGATTTCTTTACCGTGAAGGAATGATGTAGCAGTTTCTCCCTTACATACATTCACCCCTAATTCTTTCATCAAAAGACGGAACTTCTCGCGGTCCTCCGTCATTTCGATAGCGTCAATATCCACTCCGATAATATCAACGTCGTATTTTTCCCAGATTCCAGCAGTCTGACAGTCAATCGCAAGGTTCAGGGCTGTTTGCCCACCCATTGTAGGAAGAACAGCGTCGATGTCATGTTTCTCAAGAATCTCAACAATAGATTTTTTTGTTAAAGGCTTAAGATAAATGTTGTCAGCTGTTACCGAGTCAGTCATGATCGTCGCTGGGTTTGAGTTAATCAGTGTAACCTCAATACCTTCTTCGCGCAATGAGCGAGAAGCCTGAGATCCTGAATAGTCAAACTCACAAGCTTGTCCAATGATGATTGGTCCACTACCGATAATTAAAACGGATTTAATACTATTGTCTTTTGGCATTCTTGACAGGGATTAAAATATCTATGGAAAATATGTGTGTCCAAATTGGAACAAATGTAAAGTGTTCGATTGATAATTGAAAGAAAGTGAGCATTGAATTGTGCATTCAATTAATAAAAAATGAAAAAAGTGTTGCTGATGCTCAAAAACAGCCTTTCAGTGGCTTTTTTTGTATTCAGGAATTTTTCTCCATAATAATTGAATGTCCATTGGCTTGCAGGCTTTCAGTTTTTTGATGTTATGGGTAAAAAAAAGACCGATACAAAAGAAGTATCGGTCTTAATAAATTAATAAGCTTTGGCGAACAAGTATTTTTTACCAGGCTTTCCGGTAATCATACACGGCCCCTCTTCGGAGTCTTTCCAGTCTACTGGGAAGCATCTTGTAGAGGCTTTTGTTTCGTCCTGAATTTTATCTTCAGTGGCTTTGGTGCCATCGAAATAAGCGGCCACAAAACCGCCTTTGTCTTCCAATACTTTTTTAAACTCTTCGTAAGAGCTTACTTCCGTGATGTGCTCGTCACGGTAAGTGAGTGCTTTGGTGAAGATGTTATTTTGAATTTCTTCGAGTAACTGTTCAACAGTCGCATCGATGCCCTCAAGGGCATAAGTATTTTTCTCTTTGGTGTCGCGGCGGGCAACTTCTACGGTGCCATTGGCCAGATCACGAGGTCCCATAGCCAAACGAACCGGTACCCCTTTCAATTCCCACTCGGCGAATTTGAAACCAGGCTTGAAAGTATCGCGGTTGTCAAATTTTACAGAGATTCCTCTTTTCAACAAGGCTGCTTTAATTTCTTTGACCTTATCGCTGATGGCTTCCAATTCTTCCTCCTTACGGTAAATAGGAACAATGACCACCTGGATAGGTGCCAGTTTTGGCGGCAATACCAATCCTTCATCATCGGAGTGCGCCATAATCAGGGCGCCCATCAAACGGGTAGAAACCCCCCATGAAGTACCCCAAACGTGCTCCAACTTTCCTTCTTTGGACTGGAATTTTACATCAAAGGCTTTGGCGAAATTTTGACCCAGGAAGTGGGAAGTTCCTGCCTGAAGCGCTTTGCCATCTTGCATTAATGCCTCGATGGTATAGGTTTCCAAAGCACCAGCGAAACGTTCACTTTCAGATTTTGTACCTTTTACAACAGGCATGGCCATGAAGTCCTCCGCAAAACGGGCATATACTTCGTGCATTTGTTCTGCCTCTTCAATGGCTTCCATTTTTGTAGCATGGGCCGTGTGCCCTTCCTGCCACAGGAATTCAGCAGTACGCAAGAACAAGCGGGTACGCATTTCCCAGCGCATCACATTGGCCCACTGATTGACCAACACGGGAAGGTCGCGGTAAGACTGAATCCAGTTTTTGTAAGTGGACCAGATCACCGTTTCTGAAGTTGGGCGGATGATCAGCTCCTCTTCCAGCTTTGCAGCAGGGTCAACGACCACACCGTCTCCGGCATCATTATTTTTTAGTCGGTAATGTGTTACAACGGCACATTCCTTAGCGAAACCCTCAACGTGGTCCGCTTCTTTGCTTAAATAAGATTTCGGGATCAGCAAGGGGAAGTAAGCGTTGCTGTGGCCGGTGTCTTTGAACATCTTGTCCAATACGGCTTGCATTTTTTCCCAGATGGCAAAGCCATAGGGCTTGATAACCATACAGCCACGAACAGCAGAATTTTCAGCGAGATCCGCTCTTTTTACTAATTCGTTGTACCATAGCGAATAATCTTCGCTTCTTTTTGGTAATCCCTTACTCATCTTTTTGAATTATATTGAAAAATGGTATAAAATTTGCTATATTTATGAACGTAAACGCTCGTTAAGGGACAAATATAATAATATTATTACAGTCATTTCAATGGGCATGTCGTAATAATTAGTAGGTGGTCCAAAGTTATGGGCTGTTTATTAGCCTAAACTAATGTTTAACGAGGATAATTCCGTAAATTGACGACTATGAAAAAATTAGTAGCCATATTAGCAATGGGATTAGTTGTGGGAGGAACAACGATCTTACCATCTGTTGTAAAAGCGCAGGAGGTAGACGATATGTACTTCACCAAGAAGGATCGAGCGAAGCCTACTTTTTCTTCAAGCCAAGCATCGCCTTCAAAAACTAACAGCACAGTACATTCAAATCCCTCCTATTCCAGTGGAGGATATACTTACGATGAATCAAACTATTCTGCAAAAACTGTGGACCCTGCTTTGATCAATCGCTATAAAAACCCTGAAGCATACGCGGATACCGTCGAGTATGATGGTAACCCTACCTATTCTTCAGAATCTTATTTCACACCAGATTATCAGTCAAGTCAGCCAGCACAAACGCAGCAGCAATCCAATTATGCTTACAGCTCTAATGGATTGAATGCGGTTCCTCAGGCTTCTACCAATATCAATGTATATGGTGGTGCCAACATGATGATGAACCCGATGATGGGTTTTGGCTTTAGCAGCTTTTATGGTCCAGGCTGGGGACGTCCGGGATTCGGATGGTCCGTAGGTATGGGCTGGGGCGGCGGTGGCTTTGGTTACCCCGGATACAACGGCTGGTATGACCCTTGGTACGACCCATTTTATGGTCCTTCCTTTGGTTGGGGCCGACCAGGCTTCGGTTATCCAGGCTATGCATGGGGCCGTCCGGGTTATGGTTGGGGTTACCCAGGTTACGGTTGGGGCGGCGGCTATTGCCCTCCAGGTTACCGACCACCAGGGATAGAGCGCCCAGTTGATCATACCCGTTATGTACGAGGGGGCAGCAGTGGTAGAAATGGTTCTGTAGGTGTTTCCGGTCAGAAGCGTACTTCTGACAGGGCCAAAAGAGCTGAAAATACATATCGAAATTCAACAGCATCAAATAACCGCGTAGGCGTTAATCGCCCAGTAAATTCTGCGGTAACAGACCGAAGCAACAGAGCGCGCCCAGCACGGGTGATGCGAGGTACAGATTCTCGAGGAAGAGCAGACCGCAGTACAAGAACAGTCAGAAATGATCGTTCTGCTTATCAGCGAAGCCGCAGTTCTGTCAATACAACAACGCCACGTTCCAACTCAAGGGTTAGAACAACGGCCACACCTTCGAGAGGTAATTATGTAGCACCTCAGCCAAGCAGGGTACGAAATAGAAGTACTTCAACGCCGAGCAATTACAACAGATCAAATACCAGACAATCCACTAATAACTTTAATTCTACCCCGAACAGAAGTTACAGAAGTACAACGCCATCGAGGAGCACCTTCTCCTCACCAACGCGAAGTACTGGAGGAAGTCGCAGCTATGGCGGTGGCGGAAGATCTGGTGGAGGTCGCTCCGGAAGACAATAATTTTTAATCTAAAGGAGCTTTTTTTAAAGCTCCTTTTTTTATCTCATAGGAATATGTAACTATGGGGAATCCATTTTCTTAATCAAAATTAACCTTTCAATATGTGCAGATCGATCAAATTTCTTTTATGCTTGGTCTTTTTCGCCCCTGTTTCTTTGTATGCTCAGGGATTGAGTTACACGGATCGAGCGGTACAAATGACGCAGACCGATGTGGTGGGGACAGCAAGAATTCAAGCCATTGGAGGAGCGGCGACCTCTCTTGGAGGTGATATGAGTGCTGCTTATTATAACCCTGCAGGGCTTGGCTTTTTCAGAAGGTCTGAGTTTAATATCGGTATGGGCATGAATGTAAAGCATTCTTCGGCAGATTATAACACCTATTCATTCTCTTCCGGAAATTTCAACACCGAAAACACTACGGCGGATAACTCCAAGTTTCAGTTTACCAATATGGGTTTGGTGATCTCACAGAAAAAAGACGATCTGGTCCCTGGTAAGTGGCGTGGAGGTTCTTTCGCGGTTACCTTTAACCGAATGCGTGATTATAGCGGGACAACGATCTACCGAGGTAGTAACGCTGCGAATGATATCAATGATTTCTTTGTGCAGGGGGCTAATGACGCCGGCATTACGGACATCAATGATTTGATCGGTGACCCATCATTGATCGGGATGGCTGCGGATGTTTATCTGTTGGATAGTTATATTGATCAGAATGGAGATCAATTTATCGACCGTTTATTATTCAATGACGTGCCAAGTGAGCAGTTTCCTGTGCGTCAGCAAGAGGCCATTACCCGTCGGGGAAATCAGAATACCTGGAATTTCGCTTATGGCGGGAATTTTGATGATATTTTGTTCATCGGTGTTGGTGTGGGCATTGTAAGCACAAACTACTATTACCAGCGGGTTTATACTGAGCAGTATGATGAATCTGCATTGACAGACATTCGTTTGGGGGATGAATACCATATGCGCTCAACGGGTATTAATGCTAATTTTGGTTTGATCTTCAAGCCAATTCCCCAGATAAATATTGGGGCGTCGGTAACAACACCGACCTATAATGCGGCTTCGGATATGAACCGATTGAATTTGACGGCCAACTTTAACAATTATGAGTATGACGATGGTAACTCAACGGTTACACTGAATAATCAGGTCGCAGATCCTTTGCAATTCAATAGCGATTTCAGGGTAACAACTCCCTGGAGATCTTCATTAGGGGCGAGTGTGTTTCTTGGGAAGTTTGGGTTTTTGTCTGCCGATGCCGAATATGTTGATTACTCAAGTATCTCTTTCTCCTCGAATCAGTTCGATATGACAGGGGACAATGCCAATGTGGACAATCAATTGGGTGCAGTATGGAATTTTAGAGCAGGTGCTGAATTCCGTATTGGTCAAATAAGATTGCGAGGAGGATATAACTTTCAGCAAGACCCTTATACCCAGTTACAGAATAATATCGCAGATTATGCCGTGCATACTGTCAGTGGAGGAATTGGCTACCGAGATCAGGCTTTCTCCGTGGATTTTGTGTTGCTGAATTCGCAACGTCAGGGTGTCATCACTCCTTATGATCTGTATGAGTCTGATGGTAGTATAGCCATTGATTCGCCTTATGCTTTGGATAAAATGGCGCAGTGGAGAGGTCAGATTAATGTAGGCTTCTTCTTTTAGGGAAAAACAGGATATCAAAAAAAAGACGGACAGGCTTAACAGGCTGTCCGTCTTTTTTTTAGGCTAATTTTTCGATAATGGCCTGTGGAACTATCCGATCTCCAGCAATGCTGATGGTGGCCTTATTGTAATAAGGTAACCGCTTCATGACCTTTCCTTCGAGCTCACGTTCGAGTTGTTCTGATGTTTTGCCGTTAAGTAATGGTCGGTCTTGTGTACCTTTTCCATGCAACCGCTTAAAAAGTTCTGCCGCAGAAACATTGATAAATACCGTGGTGCCCTGTTCATTCATAAACTGTACTCCTTTATGGAAACAGGCCGTTCCGCCACCAGTGGCCAAAATAAAGGCTTGATGCACCATACAGAAATCCCGAAGTGCCCGAGCCTCTACTTCTCGGAAATACGCTTCTCCCTGATCGGTGAATATATCCTTAATCGCCTTTCCTTCTTTGGCTTCGATAATGGCGTCAAGGTCAAAAAATGGCAAATTTAATGATTTGGCTAAAGGTAAGCCCAGGGTCGTTTTTCCAGCGCCTGGCATACCAATAAGGAATATTTTCTGATGCATAATAAATTTGTTGCGTGATCACAATGGCGGTATCTGTGTGGTGAAAATACAGCCGTGTTATATAAATTAGTGAAATTTATTCACAAAATAAAGGAGATGTAAGGGAAGTCTTTAACCTATATTTCGTGAATCGTGGATGGCATAGATTAAATCAGTGAGAATATTGATCAAAATAAAGCAAGAGGCGATGAATAAAGTGGCGCCCATCACTACGGGGAAGTCGAGTCGCTGAACAGCATTAAGGGTGGCAAAACCGATACCTTTCCAGTCGAAAATATATTCTACAAAGAAAGCCCCTGCAATCAGGTTGGCCAGCCAGTTGGTCACTGAAGAGATGATGGGGTTCATGGCATTCGGCAGGATGTGCCGAATCAGGATCTGACGATAATACCTTAGCCCTTTCGCTCGTGCAGTTTTCACAAAGTCCTGATGAATAACATCGATAATGGCAGTTTTGGAGATCTGACTGATCACAGCCAGTGGGCGCAAGCTCAGTGTTATGGCGGGCAGAATCAGGTTTTTCAGAACCAGTACTTGCTCCCCTGTTAAAGGGTTGCGTTCGTAGAGCTGCCCAGTAATATTAAGTCCTGTGTAGGGTGCAAGGTAGTAGCCGAAAATAACAGCCATGAGGATGGCCAGCACGTAGGTGGGTACTGAAAGCCCAAAGACCGAGAGTACGCTGATGAATTTATCGGCAAAACTGCGGGGCCAAAGCCCAGCGATAAGCCCGAGGGAGATACCAATGAGGGTTGCAATAAACAAGGCACTGAAAGCCAGTGTTAGTGTAGGGCCGATATTGCTCATTAAAATACTGCTCACAGGCCGATTGTTCTGAAATGACCTCCTTAAATATGGTGCTTTAACCACCAATACCTTTCCTGATTTAAAATGAAACAGGGGGCGGTAGTCGTATTTTTTCTGATGATCAGGCGTGTCCTGATGAACACTCACAGGGCTCAGGTCATTGAGGTAATAGGCAAACTGCACCCCAAGGCTTTGATCAAGGCCAAGTTCTTTTTTTACCATCTCCACAGTCGCAACGTCGGAACGCTGTCCGCTAAGCATGGCCGCAGGGTCACCAGGCAATGCATGAAATAAAAGGAAGACAACAACGATGACTCCGAAGAGTACCGAGCATCCGTAAAGCAGGCTGTGGAGTAGGTATCTTAGCATATTATTCTTTGATCAACGATAAGATGGTCTGTGGGTCGGGGCAATCGTTATAATGCCATTTCCCGAGAATGGTACCGTCTTTCACAAGCACGATACCGGGGTTGGCACGAATGATGGTCTTCAGCACCGTGTCATCACCAAAATAAATGGGTGAATTAAGTTGGTACTGCTCACGAACTGGCGCCACCTGTTCGGTTGTACTTGAGGTCAGTAACATGGGTTCTACCTGTTCGCTTACCGCATCGGTCAGGTGTTTGATTTTCTCGAAAGCAGCGAGATCTGCCAAAGTGATATTATTGGAGATGATGAACAGCTTGGCTCCCTGAAGGGCATAACCGGTAAAATCACCATCATCGTTCCAGATACTGAAATCAAGAATTGTGGGCTGCGCCTCTGGGTTCTCGAGTTTCATCGAGACAAACTTGTAGGTGGTGTCAGTGGGGTATTCTTTCAATGTTACCTGTTGCCCATCTTTTTCCATGGTGTAGGAATAAATGAATGGTGCGGAAGGCTGCATGGCTTCAGGGATGTTTACCCCAACTTTAAATGGCCGGAAATCCACAAAGGGCAAATGTTCAATTGCCATATAGGCTATCACAGCACAAGCGGCCATACACAATGCCATCATCAGGTTGCGTCCTGCATCGGTAAAGTAGTCCTTTACGCCATTTCTGGCGATCAGGTAAAAGACAAACACACCCAGGAGCACATCTTTGGTGAAGCTTTCCCAGGGGGTGAATTTGATGGCATCGCCGAAACAGCCACAATCTGTTACCTTATTGTAATAAGCGGAATAAAAAGTCAGAAAGCCAAAGAAGATGATCATGGCAGCCAGCAAGCCCCGGGTAAGCCTTTTTCGCCAACCAATCAGCAGGGCTAATCCCAGCAGAATCTCAAGGCTGCTCAGCAAAATAGAAAAGAAGAGGCTGAACGGTATGAAATGCTCAAAGATGGGAGAGATATCAGAACTGAAAACATCAAAATACTCATGCAGCTTAATAGCTGTTCCTGCGGGGTCGTTGAGTTTTACCGCCCCCGAGATAATGAATATGATACCTGTGATGTATTGAATAATTCGATCTAATAGCTTCATGATCGGTAAAAATGGTTTAAAAAGGTTGGGCGACTGAAAAATGCGGTTTATGATTTCATCAGAATCATGCAGAACACACAATAGTTGATCATGTCCTGATAGTTGGCATCGATACCTTCAGAAATCAGTGTTTTGCCATTGTTGTCTTCAATTTGTTTTACTCGGAAGAGTTTCATCAGGATAATATCGGTCATGGAACTTACCCGCATATCCCTCCAGGCCTCGTCGTAATCATGGTTTTTGTCCATCAGCAGGTTCATGGTTTCTTCTACCTTCTGATCGTAAATCAGCTCAAGTTCCTCATAAGGAATTTCAAGTCGGTCGTCATTTTTTTGTGCATAATCCATTTGAATCAGCGCCATGACACAATAGTTGATAATGCCGAGGAATTCGCCGTAGATATCGTCCCCGACTTTTTGCGTTCCCTTTTCCTGAATAGAGCGGATGCGCTTGGCTTTAATAAAGATTTGATCAGTAATAGAACTCAGCCTTAAAATACGCCATGCAGTGCCATAATCCTTCGCCTTCTTGGCGAAAACCTCTTTACAGGTACTTATTACTTCTTTATATTCGTTTATTGTTGTATTATTCAAAAGACAAACTGTTAAAAATTTCAAATTACATTTCTGTGGGGAAAGATAATTGTTTTTACTGTAAAAACACACTAACAATAGGAGGACATCTGCATACTTTAAACCGCCCGTGGGTGATGGGGATTCTGAATGTTACACCAGACTCATTTTTTGATGGGGGAAAGCATCAGGCAAGTCAGGATCGTCAGGCGCAAGTGGAACGTATTCGTGATGAAGGAGCGGATATCATCGATATAGGTGGGTATTCCTCTCGGCCAGGTGCTAAAGAGGTGAGTGTAAAAGAGGAACTTGAAAGGGTGCTTTCTGGGATTGCAACGGTGCAGGAAGTTTGGCCTGAGGCATTGATTTCTGTGGATACCTTTCGGTCGGAAGTGGCCGAGCAGGCCGTGATGGCAGGGGCACAACTCATTAACGACATCAGTGGAGGGCAGCTCGATGAGCGGATGTTTGAAGTGGTGGCTAAATATCAGGTGCCTTACATCATGATGCACATGCGGGGCAGGCCAGAAACTATGCAGTCCCTGACCGACTACAACAATTTGACCCTTGAAATGGTGACTTATTTCCAGGAGCGGATAAAAATGCTGAAAGACCTGGGGGTGAATGATATTATCCTGGATCCGGGCTTTGGCTTTGCGAAAGACCTTGATCAAAATTATGAACTCTTGCAGCAGCTGGATCATTTTCAGCTGCTTGAATTGCCACTGCTTGTTGGCCTTTCCCGAAAATCAATGATTTACAAACCCCTTGGCATTACGGCTGAAGAGGCTTTGAATGGCACTACGGCACTTCATGCCATTGCTTTGATGAAGGGAGCAAAAGTGCTGCGGGTGCATGATGTGAAAGCGGCCAAAGAATGTGTAGAACTTTTTAACAAAATGCAGGGTGCATGATCAATCTTTTTATGTATTTTTATAAAAAATAGACATATAGATCATTGATATTTCTCTTAGGGTTTAAAATCGGGTTTCTTGAAATGAGGCTGTGGGATGTGGTAGACATCTCTCTTGTAGCCGTGCTTTTGTATCAGATTTACAAGCTGATGAAAGGCAGTATGGCTATGCGTGTGCTTTTGGGCTTCATTTTTTTCTATGGCTTTTATCAGTTGGTGAAAACCCTGAAAATGGAGCTGCTTTCGACGGTGCTCTCCTATGTGATGAGTGGTGGTACGCTTGCGCTCGTCATTTTATTTCAGAATGAAATCCGTAAATTTTTGCTGATGGTGGCCAAGTCTATGTCTGATTTCTGGCACCGCAACTCCAACCCTATTTTCCGGAATTTTAACCGTTCGCAAAATAGCGCAACCAAGGGCAATACTCCCCTGCTCAATGCAATTGTGGAGGCTTCGCGCGAGATGAGTTTCTCGAGTACTGGGGCCTTGGTCGTGATTTCCAAAAACAGTGAATTGCGCATGATAGCCTCAACGGGCGACCTTATTGATGCGAAAGTATCCAAGCGGTTACTGATGTCTATTTTTTATAAAAATTCGCCCTTGCATGATGGAGCGGTTATTGTATATGAAGACAGGATTGTGGCAGCAAGGTGTATTTTGCCCGTTTCCGAAAATTCAGACATCTCTGCGCAGTTTGGTTTGCGCCACCGCGCAGCGATCGGCATGACGGAAAATTCTGATGTTTTGGTATTGGTGGTTTCTGAAGAAACAGGCCAAATATCACTGGTAAGGAATGGGGAGATTTCCCACAATTTATCTGTTCAGGAGATTCGACGGAGAATCAATGCCTATCTGTCTACTGAAAACGACCTTTCTGCAAATATCAAGCAGGTGTCGGAGATCCTGAAGAAGGAGCTTGAAGAGGTGGAAAAAGAAAGTAAAGAGAAAAAAGACAATTAAGCAATGCGTTACAAACAACCCTACGTTCCAGGCTTACGCCGAAAAAAGGACACCAGCACGGTGAATGAAAGCTTTGCGGACTATCTGAAGGAGTTTCGGCTGAAAGATAAGTACGAGGCTACTCAGGTTACTGCCGCTTGGGGCGAGATGATGGGGCAGGCCATTGCAAGCCGTACGACGAAAATCTACCTCAATGAAGCTGTGCTGTATGTGCAGCTGAATTCTTCTGCTATGCGGCAGGAGCTCACCATGGCCAAGGCACGGGTGTTGGAGATTATCTGGGAGCGTTTCCCGAAGGAGATTGTTTTCGATGTTAGATTCCTATAATCGAACATCGGGGCGCTTAGTGGTATTCACTGCGCTTTAGCCCTTTTGAAAAACATAAAATATTAAGCATGAAAAAAACCGCTTTGATCATGACGATGAAAGCGGTTTTTATTTTTTGGAAGAAATAGGATTATTTCTTCGCAGCAGGTGCTGGCTTTGTACTGTCCAATGAAATTGCCGACTTCTCGAAAGTCATTGCAGTTCCACGGCTTACTTCCAAAGTAACGGTATTGGCAGTCATATCAACTACACGACCATGAATTCCACCGATGGTAACAACGTTGTCACCTTTTTTGATTGCATCAATAAAGCTCTTTTGCTCTTTCTGCTTCTTTTGCTGCGGACGCACCATGAAGAAGTAAAAGACAAAACCAATAGCGACGAACATCAAAATTTGAGGAATCATGCTTGCTGGTTCACCTGCTTGGAAAAATAATAAATCCGACATCTCTAATTATTGCTTAAATATAATGATTACTTGATCGGTCCTGCCTTCTCTAATTTTTTAGGGATAACATTGGCAGTAATGTGTAAAGTACTCAATTCAGGCTCTGTATTGGCATAAATGCTGATACGTTTACGTTGCTTGTTTGGCTTGCCTTTACTGTTGAACTTGACCGTGATTTTCCCTTCTTGTCCTACAGCGATAGGTTCCTTTGGCCACTCAGGGAGTGTACAGCCGCAGGAAGCCCGCGCATTGGTGATCAGTAAGGGACCATCACCCACATTTTTGAATTTGAAAATGTGAGTTACCACATCTCCCTCATTAATAGTGCCGAAATCAAACTGATCTTCGGTAAACTCAAATTTTCCGTTGGCGATAGTGGCCGCTGGGTTATTTTCTTCTGCTACTTTATTGGCAGCTTCTGCTTCTTTAGTAATCGTTGATGAAGCGTGCTCAGTGGTTGTTTTTTGGTCGCAGGAAACTACGGCCAAGGCTAATGCCGCCAGAGCAAAGGCGTTAAGGAATACTCTTTTCATGGTACTAAATAGGTTAGATTAGTTTTGTCCACTTTTGATTTGGTTGATGAGCTCATCTACATCATCGAGTAACTTTTCCGCTTTTTCTTTTGCGTCATCAATTACTTTCTTCCCTTCAGCTTTAGCTTCAGAATCTGGCACCGCCTGTGCTTCATCCATCATTTCGTTGATGAATTCCTGCAGTTTGTCTTTGTATTTTTCCAATTGGAAAGACAGTTTGTCACGGGTACTTTCTCCTTTGTCAGGTGCGTATAATACCCCTAAAAGGCTACCAGCAGCAGCTCCTGCTATAAATGCCAAAAAACTATTTGTGCTCTTGCTCATATCTGAAAACGGTTAAATTGTTAATACAATTTATGGATAAATGCTAAAGAAAGAAAAAATGTGCACAATCTTTAGAAAAACAAAATTTTTCTGACTGTGCACATTTAATATAAAACCCTTATTGGGGGTTTCAGTTTCTTGTCAAGGGATTTTTTTTGCCTAAATGCAGGCCCCCGACATGCTTATTTATTGTCAATCAAACCACGGCCAGACTTGCGGATAGTGCCGTCATGTCCTAAGGAGATGGCTAAAACATCCAAAATACCGTTCACGAATTTCTTACTCTTTAGTGTCGAGTAGTTTTTCGCCAATTCAACCGCTTCGTTGATGGTTACTTTCACGGGAATAGATGGGAAGTTGATCATCTCGGCCAAGGCCATTTTCAGAATCAGCATGTCCATCACATTAATACGTTCTTTGTCCCAGTTCTGAGCACGCTCAGAGATCAGGTTCACGTATTCGTCTTCGTTATTCACAACGTAGTTGAAAAGGTCGTTAAAGAAACGCTTGTCTTCAGCCCAGTTCATGGATAATTCAGAGATCACCAACGAATCGGTAACATCGTTCACTGATTTTATGGTTTTCAATACCATAGAACGCAATACAGAACGGTTTTCGCTGAACTGCAAATCTTGCTCCTCAAAATAAGAAACCATCACAGGGTGCTTGAACAGCATATTTTTCACAAAATACATCAACCACTCTTTATGCTCCTCGAAAGTCGCATTCTGCTTGCGCATGTATTCGCGGTATTCAGGATCTTTCTTGATGAGTTTTTTGTACCAGTCGCGGCACTGAACCTCCAAAGTATCGTCGATAGCAGCACCGGTAGCGGCTGTTCTCTGAGCGATCTCTGGGTTGTTACGGATCATATCAACAATCGGGTTGTTGTAAAAATTCCAACTCCCTTTTGTTGCGGTTTCGCCTGCGCGCTGAAGATTAACAGACATTTCGTCGGCTTCTTCTTTCACCAAATCCGCGAACGTGGTGATTACCCCGAGGATCTGTAAGTAATTTCGGGAAACATTTTCAGCTTCCTCGAGCATTTCCTGACGGTAGTTCTTGAGGTCTTTCGAGTTCTCTAAGTTAAAAAGCTTAATGGCTTCTTTGATGGCGTCCATAATTTCAGGACTAACATCCTCTTTAGCGTTGATTACTTCTGCGGCAAACTGCGAACGGAAGATTTTCTTTGCTGTACGAGCCTTTCCTCTCAGCTCTGTAGGATCCTGTGGTTCCATAGAGTTCAGGTCAGGGGCAAACGTTTCGTCAATCAACGATTGCGCTAAGCCAAAATTGGCTCTTTTAGACTGATGCAAGCCGTATAGTGCTTGCAAAGTTTTTATTCGGAGAGATCTTCTATTAAGCATCTACTATAAAGAACGTTTTCTAATTCAACATGCCTTTGCATTGGTTGGTGATTTCACCACAATTGCAAAGCTAATAAACAAAAACAGTTCCAAAAAAAAATTCGGGACGATGCCCGAATTTATTTTACAGTTTTTGACTTTTTTCCACCAAATAGCGGTAAAAGAAAGAATTTTTGTTCTTATAGCGTGCTTTTGATTCTCGCAACCTGATCGATTCTTTTTTGTGCAGCTTTCATCGCCGCTTCCTGAGGCGTGATGTTTTCCGCTTGAGCCTGTTCTAAAATCTCCAGACAGGTATCATAAATACGTTCGGTCATGGCCATGGCACGGTCACGGTTGTAGTCCGTAAAGTGATCCAGGCAAACATGAATCACCCCGCCTGCATTAATCAAGAAGTCAGGGGCATAGACAATGCCTTTGTCCACAAGGATTTTTCCGTGTTTGATTTCGTCTTTCAGCTGATTGTTCGCCGCTCCAGCGATTACTTTACACTTCAGGCGATCAATGGTGTCATCGTTAATTGTTGCTCCCAAGGCACAAGGCGAATAGATATCTACTTCAAGGTCATAGATTTCGTCCATTGAAACCACCTGTGCGCCATTTTCTGCTGCCACCTGCGCCGCTCGCTCTTCGAAAAGGTCGCAAACATAGACCACCGCACCCTCTTTGGTGAGGTATTCCACTAAAGTGGAGCCAACGCTACCAGCGCCTTGTACTGCCACACGCTTACCCGTGAGGCTGTCAGAGCCAAAGGTGTGTTTGGCTGCAGCCTTCATCCCAACATAGGTTCCGTAGGCTGTTACAGGTGAAGGGTTGCCTGCGCCACCCATCGTTGGGGCCAATCCACAAACATGTTTGGTTTCATAGGAAATGTACTCCATGTCAATATCTCCCATATTAACATCTTCAGCAGTTACATATTTTCCTCCAAGGCTGTTTACAAATTTTCCGAAACGGCGAAGCAAGGCTTCATTCTTGACTTTCTTAGGATCGCCGATAATGACTGCTTTCCCACCACCAATATTCAGGCCGGCAAGGGCATTTTTATAGGTCATTCCACGAGAAAGGCGCAACACATCTTCGAGTGCTTCATCCTCGGAGGCATAGTCCCACATTCTGGTACCTCCCAAAGCAGGACCCAAAACGGTGTTGTGAACACCAATGATGGCTTTCAGGCCTGTTGCTTCATCATGGCAAAAGACGATCTGCTCGTGCCCCATTGTTTGTACTCGGGTAAAAATAGACGATTCTGTCATAGCTTTTTTTTCCTTTACGTCAGCCATAAGACAAATATTTGTAGTTTAATTATCTTTGTAGTTAGGGAATTGTGCAATTAAAGATTTTTCAATGCCCAAACCGTAAACTTAAAGTATATTTACGGTTAATTCAATAAGTATCTGAAAATAGCTAATTAATAAAACAGGCGTAGTGAAAGACCTCAAATACCTTAATAGATACCTTTTTAAATATAAATACTATCTCATTTTGGGATTGCTATTTGTAGCGATTTCCAACTTCTTTGTGATCATTCCTGGGCAGTTGGTAAGGAATGCACTTAACTTGGTAATGGATAATATTTCCCTGCATCGGATGATGGCTGGGATGCCTGATCAGTCGGCAGTTTTTGGTGGAGTGATCAACAGTTCGGTGATCATCTATGGTGTCAGTATTTTAGTGATGGCCTTTTTGCGGGGTTTCTTTTTGTTCATGGTTCGGCAGACGATCATTGCGATGTCAAGGCATATCGAATTTGACCTCAAGAATGAAATTTATGCCCACTATCAGTCATTGCCAACGACATTCTATCGAAGAAATAATACTGGGGACCTGATGGCCCGAATTTCTGAAGACGTTAGCAAGGTGCGTATGTACCTCGGTCCTGCGATTATGTATGGGCTCAATATGTTGGTGCTTTTTATCATGTTAATTCCGTACATGTTCAGCATTAATGCCAAGCTGACGTTGTATGCGCTACTGCCCTTGCCTGTACTTTCCTTGAGTATTTATTTTGTGAATAACATTATCAATCGGAGGTCTGAACGCATTCAGAAAAGTTTGTCCGACTTATCGACCTTTGTGCAGGAAGCATTTTCGGGTATTCGGGTGATTAAGTCATTTGCTCGTGAGGAAGATTCACTGAACAACCTGAAAAAGCAGAGTACAATTTACCGTGACCGGTCGTTGAAGCTGACGCGTGTTCAGGCATTGTTCTTTCCCTTGATTTTAAGTTTGATTGGTTTAAGTACGATCCTGACGATTTTTGTTGGTGGGTCTGAAGTGCTCAAGGGGCAATTAACCTTTGGGAATATCGCCGAATTTGTGATGTATGTGCAGTTGCTGACGTGGCCTGTAACCTCGTTGGGTTGGATAACAAGTATTATTCAGCGGGCAGCGGCATCGCAAAAACGGATCAATGAATTTTTATTTACCAAGAATGATATTCTTTCGGAAAAGCAGCTTGAAACGCCAGTAACAGGACAGCTGGCTTTTGAGCGTGTTACTTTTAAGTATGAGGATTCGGGGATTGTCGCACTGAAGGACATCAGTTTTAATATTGAATCGGGGGAGTCCGTTGCGATTATTGGAGGAACAGGTTCGGGTAAAAGTACATTGGCCAATTTGATTTGCCGAATGTTTGATGTCTCGGAAGGGGCAATAAAAATTGATGGGCAGAATATCAGGGATTATAAAATTCCATATATCCGCCGACAGATTGGTTATGTGCCGCAGGATGTCTTTTTGTTCTCAGATTCGATTCGTAATAATATTGCTTTCGGTAGCGATGATGTTTCTGAAACAGCCATGCTGGAAGCTTCGAAGCAAGCGGATCTGCATGAAAATATTATCAACTTTGAGCATGGTTATGATACTGTTCTCGGAGAAAGGGGAATCACGCTCTCGGGTGGTCAGAAGCAACGGGTATCGATTGCCCGTGCGATTGTGCGTAACCCCAAGATTTTGATTTTGGATGATTCCCTTTCGGCCGTAGATACCAAAACGGAAAATGCGATTTTGAATGCCCTCAAAGGGGTGATGGAAAATAAAACGTCGATCATTATCTCTCACCGTATTTCTTCCGCAAAATTGGCGGATAAGATTTTGGTGTTGAATGATGGTGAGATTGCTGAAGCGGGAACGCACGATCAGCTGATGGAGAAAACGGGGGCGTATTTTGATTTGTATAATAAACAGTTGGCGGGCGAAGAGACTTCGTAGATTTTTGGGCAAGCGGACGCTTGCTTGGTTTTGGGTCTTAGCGGGACGCTAAGACCAGTGTAAACCCTAACACTTCTCTAAACAAAAAAGGCATTGAACGATAAATTCAATGCCTTTTTTCCTGTCTTCGCCACCTTTTTTGGCTGATTTTCGCTACACCCTAAAAATCAATCGATTACAATAAAAACAGGTCAAAAGTGGGTGTCCCGTTTCTAAATTTTGCCTAATTTAAGGCATGTTTGTGCGTGAAAAACTCAATAAAAGTGGTACCATTAGTGTCCAAGTCATACTGAAATCCTCAAAAAAGTACAAAGTTGTTAAGACTTTTGGCTCATCGGCTGACCCAAACGAGATTTTAGCACTTAAAAATGAAGCAAATCAATGGATTCATGGTCAGACTGGTCAGGTTGCCATTAATTTCGATAATCAAAGAGCCGAAACTGAACAGGTCCTTGACAAAATAGATCAAGTCAAATCAGTTGGCATTGACCTTCTACTAAATTCTATTTATGACGAAATAGGCTTTAATCTTGTCGGTGATCTCTTATTTCGGAGATTAGTATTTTCTCGCATTGAATATCCTGTAAGCAAGCTAGCGACAACAGAGCATTGGTCGTTAAATCATGGGATGAATGTCTCTGTCAATACTGTTTACAGGCTAATGGATAAGGTTCATTCAGAGTATAAAGAGATATTACAACATCTTAGCTTCGAACACTCGAAACAAGTTTTAGAAGGCGAGGTGAATATTGCATTTTATGATGTAACCACTCTTTATTTTGAAACAGATCATCAAGATGATTTAAGAAAAACAGGCTTTTCAAAAGAGGGGAAACATCAAAATCCGCAAATTGTACTGGGCTTATTGGTTAGTAGAGGAGGCTATCCACTTGCTTACGAAATATTTGAAGGTAATAAGTTTGAAGGGCATACCATGTTGCCTATCGTGGATGAGTTCTGCAACAAATATAATATTACCAAGTTGGTAGTTGTTGCTGATTCAGGGCTCATGTCTAATAAAAATGTAAAAGAACTACTTAATAAAGGCTATGGATTTATTCTCGGAGCAAGAATTAAGAACATGAACAAAGAAGTCAAAGACCAAATATTAAACTTGACTTTGGGTAATGGAGAGTCTGCTGAAATAGCTCAACCTGATGGATTAAGGCTGATTATTACATATTCTGACAAAAGAGCCAAAAAGGATGGTAAAAACAGACAAAAAGGGCTTGATAAACTCAAGAAGAATATTGCATCAGGTAAGCTTACAAAGTCCAATATCAATAACAGAGGCTATAACAAATATTTAAAACTTGATGGCGAGGTAAAGGTGCAGTTAGATGAAGAGAAGTTCAAGGAAGATGGTAAATGGGATGGCCTAAAAGGCTATTTAACGAACGTAGAGGGTAATTCTGATGAAATCATTGCCAATTATGGAGAACTATGGAAAATTGAAAAAGCTTTTCGTATCTCGAAGACAGACTTAAAAATTAGACCTATATTCCATCGGATTCAAAAAAGAATTGAGAGTCATATCTGCATTTCCTTTGTTGCATATAAGGTACATAAAGAGTTGGAGAGACAGCTCAATATTAAAGAGGCAAGGCTAAGTCCTGAACAGGCAATCAAAATTGCTCGGAGCATTTACGAAATTCAGGTTCGACTACCAGATGGAAGCAAAATAAACAAAGTACTTTTGTTGCAGCCCGAGCAGGTGAAATTGGCGGAATTATTCAATTTTTGACTTGGGTGTCCCGATGGCGAAAACAGGAGACTTCGTAGATTTTTGGGCAAGCGGACGCTTGCTTGGTTTTGGGTCTTAGCGGGACGCTAAGACCAGTGTAAACCCTAACACTTCTCTAAACAAAAAAGGCATTGAACGATAAATTCAATGCCTTTTTTAATGTCTATGGTTTTGTTATTTCTTACGGAAATAAACCTGAATCGGTACCCCTTCGAAGCCGAAGTGTGCACGCAATTTATTCTCAATAAATCGGCGATATGGATCTTTGATGTACTGAGGCAAGTTACAGAAGAACGCAAATGAAGGCGTTTTGGTCGGTAACTGTGTAACGTATTTGATACGGATATATTTTCCTTTCAATGATGGTGGTGGGAAAGCACCGATCTCATCCAGCATGATATCATTCAACTGCGAAGTAGGGATACGACGCTCAATATTACCGTGAATCTCAATGGCTGTTTCAATGGCTTTATGTACACGCTGTTTATTCATTACTGAAGTATAAACAATTGGTGCGTAACCCAAAGGCCCTAATTTTTCTTTGATATTTTTAGTGAAACGCTCAGAGGTCTTGTGGTCTTTTTCAATCAAATCCCACTTATTGACCATGATCATCAAACCTTTCTTGTATCTCGAAGCCAAAGCAACCAGGTTCATGTCCTGAGATTCAAATCCACGGGTGGCATCAATCATCAAGATAATCACATCAGAGTCCTGTAAAGCCTGTATGGAGCGTATCACAGAGTAAAATTCAATTTTCTCCTTGACTTTCGTCCGTTTACGGATACCAGCGGTGTCGGTCAGAATAAACTCTTGCCCATAGGCATTGTAATGAGAGTTGATGCTGTCGCGAGTAGTACCTGCAAGATCAGTTACAATATTGCGTTCTTCTCCTAAAAGAAGGTTCACAAAAGAAGATTTTCCCGCATTTGGACGGCCTAAAATTGCAATTCGTGGAATGCCCTCGTAAGGGTTTTCTTCGCCTTCTTCAGGAAGTAATTCTACTACGCGGTCGAGCAATTCGCCCGTTCCCGAACCATTGTTTGCTGAAATCGGGAAGACATCATCGATACCCAAGCCGTAAAACTCATGGTACATCATCTGCAGTTCCGTGTTGTCCGTCTTGTTGGCAACAACAAGGGCAGGCTTTTTCATACGACGAACAATCTTTGCAAAATCTTTGTCAAGATCAGTCATTCCCGTTTTGGTATCTACCATGAACAATACCACAGAGGCTTCGTTCAGGGCAATCTGTACTTGATCACGGATGGCTTCCTCAAAAGTATCCTCAGAACCCACAACGTACCCACCAGTGTCAATGACGGTGAAATACTTGCCAGTCCATTCAGCAACACCGTAGTGTCTGTCGCGGGTAACGCCCGCTTCGTCATCCATAATCGCCTGTTTTCTTTCAATCAGACGGTTAAAAAGGGTGGATTTCCCTACGTTAGGTCGTCCAACAATCGCTACTATATTTGCCATGTTTTCTTTTTTGCTAATTCATCGCCCCGCTTGGGCGTTAAGATTAACGGCATACGTTCATGCCTGATAAATAATTACTGATCACCACAATTAAAAGACCAAAAATTGATATTTTGGGCGATTGTGGCTTAATTCTGCTACAAAATTGCTAAAAAACAATTAACGATCATAGCCAAAGTTTTTTAATGAGCGTTCTTTTTTGCGCCAGTCATCGGCGACCTTCACATAGGTTTCCAGAAATACCTTCTTCATGAAGAAGGCTTCCATCTCCAAACGAGACTCTATACCTACCTTTTTGATCGCCTCTCCTTTGTGCCCAATCAGGATGGCCCGCTGGCTTTTTCGCTCCACATAAATTTCGGCGCGGATACGAATAATATTCTCTTCCTCTTCGAAATCGGTAATCGCAACCTCAGTGCTGTAAGGAACTTCCTTCTTGTAATTCAGGAAGATTTTTTCACGAATAATTTCTGCGCCGAAGAATCGCTCAGGGCGGTCTGTGAGTTGTTCTTTCGGGAAATAGGCAGGGTGCTCAGGAAGGTATTCAAGAATGGCTCCGAAAAGCTCTTCAAGATTTTCCTTTTTCAAAGCAGATACCTTGATGACTTTCTCTGGCTCAACATGATCCATCCAGTACGAGATTTTATCGTCTGCCTGAGAGCCTTTGTTCAAGTCCATCTTATTCATGATAAACAGAACGGGTACATTGGCCTTTTTCAACCTTGCCAAAGCAGGATCTTCAGGTTCAATTTTCTCATAGAGGTCAGTAACGAACAAGACCAGGTCGGCATCTTCCAAAGAAGCATTGACATAATCCATCATGGAGTTGTGCAGTTCGTACTGAGGTTTTAAAATTCCAGGGGTGTCAGAATACACGACCTGAAAGTCGTCGCCACTGATAATCCCGAAAATTCGGTGCCTTGTTGTCTGCGCTTTGGAGGTAATAATTGATAAACGCTCTCCTACCAACGCATTCATCAATGTAGATTTACCTACATTTGGTTTGCCTATGATGCTGACAAAGCCTGCTTTATGCTTTTTCTGTGTTGCCATTCATTATTTTTTTTACAAATATAGCTTGATTTAATGGATTTTCAACTTACCTTTGTACTCCGATTTCAGCAAGGGGCTTTTTAAATGCTTTTAAAAAGTATTCTGATTGATTTCTGAGTCGGAAATGTCAAGTGGATTTGAGTTGAAAATTAAATTCAGTCTATTACTTGACAATGTAGATGTAAGTTTTGTTACTTTGCATCCGCAAATTTGAAGCACGGTCCGTTCGTCTAGGGGTTAGGACGCCAGGTTTTCATCCTGGTAACAGGGGTTCGATTCCCCTACGGACTACACATCGCGGGATGGAGCAGTTGGTAGCTCGTTGGGCTCATAACCCAAAGGTCGTAGGTTCGAGTCCTGCTCCCGCTACTAAGAGAATCACAACGGTGGTTTTCAGGAATAAAAGATATTTTGGTCCGTTCGTCTAGGGGTTAGGACGCCAGGTTTTCATCCTGGTAACAGGGGTTCGATTCCCCTACGGACTACACATCGCGGGATGGAGCAGTTGGTAGCTCGTTGGGCTCATAACCCAAAGGTCGTAGGTTCGAGTCCTGCTCCCGCTACAAAGAGAATCACAACGGTGATTTTCAGGAATAAAAGATATTTTGGTCCGTTCGTCTAGGGGTTAGGACGCCAGGTTTTCATCCTGGTAACAGGGGTTCGATTCCCCTACGGACTACACATCGCGGGATGGAGCAGTTGGTAGCTCGTTGGGCTCATAACCCAAAGGTCGTAGGTTCGAGTCCTGCTCCCGCTACAAAGAGAATCACAACGGTGATTTTCAGGAATAAAAGATATTTTGGTCCGTTCGTCTAGGGGTTAGGACGCCAGGTTTTCATCCTGGTAACAGGGGTTCGATTCCCCTACGGACTACACATCGCGGGATGGAGCAGTTGGTAGCTCGTTGGGCTCATAACCCAAAGGTCGTAGGTTCGAGTCCTGCTCCCGCTACTAAGAGAATCACAACGGTGGTTTTCAGGAATAAAAGATATTTTGGTCCGTTCGTCTAGGGGTTAGGACGCCAGGTTTTCATCCTGGTAACAGGGGTTCGATTCCCCTACGGACTACACATCGCGGGATGGAGCAGTTGGTAGCTCGTTGGGCTCATAACCCAAAGGTCGTAGGTTCGAGTCCTGCTCCCGCTACTAAGAGAATCACAACGGTGGTTTTCAGGAATAAAAGATATTTTGGTCCGTTCGTCTAGGGGTTAGGACGCCAGGTTTTCATCCTGGTAACAGGGGTTCGATTCCCCTACGGACTACACATCGCGGGATGGAGCAGTTGGTAGCTCGTTGGGCTCATAACCCAAAGGTCGTAGGTTCGAGTCCTGCTCCCGCTACAAGTGAAAGCACAACGGTGTTTTTGGGTAATATTAATGGTCCGTTCGTCTAGGGGTTAGGACGCCAGGTTTTCATCCTGGTAACAGGGGTTCGATTCCCCTACGGACTACACATCGCGGGATGGAGCAGTTGGTAGCTCGTTGGGCTCATAACCCAAAGGTCGTAGGTTCGAGTCCTGCTCCCGCTACAAGTGAAAACACAACGGTGTTTTTGGGTAATATTAATGGTCCGTTCGTCTAGGGGTTAGGACGCCAGGTTTTCATCCTGGTAACAGGGGTTCGATTCCCCTACGGACTACACATCGCGGGATGGAGCAGTTGGTAGCTCGTTGGGCTCATAACCCAAAGGTCGTAGGTTCGAGTCCTGCTCCCGCTACAAGCGAAAACACAACGGTGTTTTTGAGGAATATTGATGGTCCGTTCGTCTAGGGGTTAGGACGCCAGGTTTTCATCCTGGTAACAGGGGTTCGATTCCCCTACGGACTACTTTTTACTGATAAAGTAATCAGGTTTTTCATTATTCGGTCCGTTCGTCTAGGGGTTAGGACGCCAGGTTTTCATCCTGGTAACAGGGGTTCGATTCCCCTACGGACTACAAGCAAGTGTTCAATAGAGCACTTTTTTTATGCCCAAATTTTAGTAAAAGAAAAGGTCTTGACCGCATGATGCCGTCAAGACCTTTTTTTATGTCCTCCTGTGTGAGGGATTTATTTTATGCCTGTGGAGGTTGGTGACCTTTATCGAAGTGAACATCCACTTGAGGGAAAGGAATGGTAATGTTGTTTTCGTCCAAGGCGATTTTTCCCTGTTCTTGAATGTCGAAAAAGACATCCCAATAATGGGCAGGATGACAGTGCGGGCGAACGGCCAAATTCACGCTGCTGTCTGCCAAGGCAGAGACCCCAACAAATGGAGCTGGGTCGTTAAATATCTTTTCATGCTTATCCATCACATTGAGCAGGACTTCTTTTGCTTTGCGGATGTCGGAATCATAGGAAATCCCAATGGTCAAGTCTACACGGATAATACCTTCAGTTGTGTAGTTGGTGATGTTATTATTGAGAATTGCCCCATTAGGCATAATCACTCTTTTATGCTGTGGATCGGTGAGCAGGGTGGTGAAGATCTGAATTTCGGATACCACACCAATTTTTCCTTGCGACTCAATTAGGTCGCCTACCTTATAAGGACGGAAAATGAGAATAAGAACCCCGCCCGCAAAGTTAGCGAGCGCTCCCTGAAGTGCCAGGCCAACAGCCAAACCAGCAGCCCCTAAAACGGCCACAAAACTGGTGGTCTCCACCCCGACCATCGAGGCAACGGAGATGAAGAGCATGGCTTTCAATGCCCAACTGGCCATACTGGTGATAAAAGGGCGCAGGGTAGCATCCACATTATGCTTGCTCATTCTGCTGTGAAGCATTTGGGATATTTTTCCAATGATTTTCAAGCCGATAACTAAAACAATTATCGCCAAGATAATCTTTGGGCCATAGGTTAGGATCAGCTCAACCGCATGGTTGTACCAAGCCGACATTTTGTCATTCAGTCCATTCATTTTTTTGAGGTATAAGAGGTAATGTTTAGGAGTATTGTTAAGTAATATACTTAATTAGTGCAATGATGTTTCTGTTTCATTTTCTATTGATAAAATTTATTTGCTTGTAAACTGGAGGGCATAAAAAAAGGTCAGTAGCTATATAGATACTGACCTTTTTCGATGATTTATAAAACGGTCGAATTACCAGCCGTAATAAGGATTGTAACCGTAGCCTGGTCGCATACCTCCGTAAGGGAAACCTCCATACATACCTCCCATTCCTCCATACATGCCACCACCATAGCCGTAGGCAGGCATCACTCCTTTAGAGGCAGAGAAGCCAAAGGTGATCGAGGTCTTTTCATTGGGTTTGTAGGTGAATGCCGTATTTACAGAATAAGCCATATTCGATTGGTTGCCACCATAATTCACATGACCATTGCTGATCTCAGGACGAACAGCCATAGGTGCGCCGCCATAATTCGCTTGCCCAACTAAAAACTGCCCCTGGAAAAACCATTTGTCATTCAATGGCATGGCAATCTGTGGCCCTGCCATCATTAAAGAGGACTGATATGGTCCTACGTTCTGTGACTGGTAAAAGGCGGTAAAGCCAATTTTTGCTCCCATACGTGGATTTGCATTACCCTGCGGTAATGGTTTATATGGCATGTCATCACTGACATAGGAATTGCTTTGATCTTTGTCCTTACTCCAAGGAGCATCTGCCCAGTGATTGACACTGAGGTTGTAGCCATAACCACCTGGAGCTTCACTGTTCATAGGAACAATTGAGCTCAGTCCCATAGAAACATTCGTCTGGGCAAAAGCTGCGGAGGATAAAATGACCGCGGAAAGTATAAAAATGAGTTTTTTCATAATATCGTAATTTGTACAAAGATGTACCTCTTTAGATAACGAGCGAACAGGCAACGGTGTTTGTCTCGCCAGCTCCTATTATATAAAGTGCAGAAAATGATTGTTTTCCGCTTCGGACATTAAGATACAAAAAATGGTAGAACCTTAAAACCTAAAGATTTAGATAATGATATAAAAAAGGTCAGCGGCCATATAAAGTACCGCTGACCTTTAAAATTATCAGCAGAGGAGCCTGTTTTAGGCGTGCTCTTCGTCTTTTTCTTTTGTAGAGATGACATCTAAGGCGATAAGTGCATGAACGATGCCTAAAATAAAGACAAAGCCCCAAATGAACATATTTGCGCCTGAGGCAATTGGTGCGTCTAACATAGTCGTTGAATGTTTAAGGTTTTGCTTAAAAATAGAATTAATATCGTTTTTTCGCAAAAGGAAAATCACCTTTTTGCTTTAAGGTTCTTTTAATGCGCTGTGATTCGGTATAAACTGCGGAATTAATTTGAGGCGTTGCAGCCCAAAGTGAAAAGCAAAATAGCGGAGTTTATCGAATGTTTTAGGGCACTTCTCAATCTTTTTACAATAGTGCAATCGTTTTTCATTGCTGAAATGAGACGGTAAACTGTCCCTGATGATTAAATCAATGGTTGAATCAGGAAGTTGTGGCAACTGCTGTTGTAGTCGCAGGACCTCCTCGGTAAGTGCTTCGTCGATATCATCGGCAATTTTTCTGAAAAAGTATTGTTCCCAGATGTCATTGAGCATCTTCGGGCCAATGGCCAGGGTTTTTTCAGCCACTTTAATCTGATACAGGTTCAGGCGGGCAATGGCGCGAATACTGAGCCCAACAATAAGTCCAATTGCGGTAGGGTGCTGGTGGGCTTGCACCTGATGAATTTGCAAGTTGCCTTCAATAAAGAAGTAACTCAGGCCAATGGCGAGTAGCGCATAATAGGCGCCATAAAGAAATGGCATGAGTGGCCGACGGATGATAAGGGCTGCATGCAGGGCATACTTTCCAAAGACGAGTTCACTGATCACGACAATAAAGGCAGCAAGTCCACTGATAAAAAATGGGAATAAATTCCAGCTCATAGGTTTATAAAAACAATACACATTCTTCGATCTGTCTAAAATACTAAATATTCAGCAACTAATAATCATTAGGCCTGTGTGTATGGCAAATATTTGCACCTATATATAGGTGGGGTTAGTGAATTAATTGATAAATTAACCTGATGGATTTTCGCATCAGGAAATCAGGTTACCTATGGTTAAGTATTATAAAGTATCAGCAGAGGGAATAGTATGAGTTTCTTATTCAAAGATTTTACGGGGTGGAAAGCATATTGCGAAACGCAGGAACAGCCATTGTTCGAGGCCGTTATTGCTTATGAAATGCAACAGAAGGGGCGCTCAAGAACTGAAATTTTGCAGGGAATGGAAGCCGCTTACAGCGTGATGCGTCAGGCAATTCACACTGGCCTGACGGAGGACATGACCTCGGTGTCAAAGATGATCAACAATGGTGCGAAAAAAGTGTACAACAATAAACTCAGTGTGCTTTCTCCCGCTTTTCAGAAATTGATTGCCCGTGCGCTGGCGGCCAAGGAAGTCAACTCCTGTATGGGCAGAGTGGTGGCTGCCCCCACTGCAGGAGCTTCTGGGATCTTGCCAGGGGTGTTTTATACGCTTCAGGAAGAACATGAGCTGACTGATGGGCAGATTGCCGAAAGTATGTTGATCGCCGCAGGGGTGGCCTTGATTATCGAGCAAAAGGCATCTCTTGCCGGCGCTGTGGGAGGTTGCCAGGCGGAGACGGGTTCCGCGGCCGCAATGGCATCCGCAGGAATTGTTCATGCTTTGGGTGGAGATATTGACCAGGTTTTTAATGCCGTGGGTATAACGATTCAGTGTATGCTTGGGCTGGTTTGCGACCCTGTTGCGGGTTTGGTAGAGGTGCCTTGCGTTGTGCGTAATGCCAGTGCGTCGGCCATCGCTTTTTCTTCAGCGCAAATCGCCCTTTCGGGGATGGACAGTATCATTCCTGTAGATGAGTGCCTGGATGCGATGCATGAGGTGGGCCAGTCTATGGAAAGCCGATACAAAGAAACGGCGCTGGGGGGAATGGCCGCTACGGCTACAGGAATGGCCATCTCGAAGCGCGTTTTGATTCAAGATATTGAAATGCTTTCGGATGAATAGTTTTTTTGTGTAGATTTGTACTCGCCCCGACGGTTGTCGGGGAATAATTTTCAGACAATATACTTTTTTGCCTATTTAGTACTTTTTACTTTTTTTAGGGAGGTCACAGTACCTCGTAGTGCATACGTAAATTGAATTTTATGGGAAGGTCTTCTGTACAGAAGCAACCAAAACGTTGGGATTTGTATCAAAATAAATCTCGGATGAAGTGGGGTGTTTTGGTAGTGGCTATTGTGATAACAATTGCTTCAATAGTATATACCAATCATATCGTAAGAAAACTCAAAGAAAGAGAGGCGCAACTTGTGGAGTTGTATGCCAAAACGATTGAGTACGCGGTAAATGTTGGCAATCGGGATGAGGTGCTGTTCTTAACGCAGAATATCATCGTTCCCAATAATTCCATTCCTGTGATTCTTACAGACGGGGTGGAACGTCCGCTGGATTTCAGAAATATTAATATCGACCCGAAGCTCTCGCCCAAGGAACGCCAGAAAAAATTGCGGGAGTTGGTGCAAGAAATGAAAGAGGAGCATGATCCTGTGCAGATTGTTTTCACGGATGAAAATGGGCAGGTTTATGATTACAATTATGTATTCTATAAAAACTCTTTTTTGCTTGATCAACTGACTTACTATCCCATTGTGCAGTTGTCGGTCATCGCCTTTTTTATCTTCCTGGTTTTTTATGTTTACAGTAACTCGAAAACCAACGAGCAGAATCGCGTATGGATTGGCCTGGCGAAAGAAACAGCGCATCAGCTCGGGACTCCCTTGTCGTCCTTGGTTGCCTGGATCGAATACCTGAAAGCGGATGAGGATTTCAATTATCCCGAAGTACTTGAGGAGCTTGAAAAGGATACTCACCGACTCGAAACCATTACCAACAGGTTTTCCAGTATCGGCTCCATCCCTACCCTCGAGGAAGAAAACCTCTACGAAGTTATCCGTTCCAATGTCGAATATCTTTCTAAGCGGATCTCCACGAAGGTAAAGGTGAATGTGGAAACCAATTCGGCCATTGTAATGGCACCAATCAACCGCTCACTATTTAACTGGGTTATTGAAAACCTGATCAAAAATGCCGTAGATGCCATGAAAGCCAAAGGGCAAATTGACATCAATTTAGTGGAAGGGCCTGAAGGAGGCGTCGTATTGGATATTACAGATAGTGGACCTGGTATTCCTAAAGATAA